>SVLX01000007.1 GCA_015067725.1 Oscillospiraceae bacterium
ACCGAAACAGGATATGTACAGGAAGTGACCGTATACGAATGTTCTGACTGCAAAGGTTGCCCGGTTAAAGAAAAGTGCATCCGACAGAAGAAAACAGACAAAGTTCCACTGACGGAAAGAACGAAGCAACTACATGGGCGCACTGCTTCAGAACCGCACGAACCCCATTAGTTGAACATTCGGCGTTCCTTCATTGCCTGTCTGATTTCAAGATTATTCATGGAAACCCTTCCTTTCTGCTTGACATTTTTCGATTCACATCATATAATGTGATTATCAGCAACAACCATTGCGCTTGCTTGTTGATAGTGTTATATTATCACATTGTTTGGTGTTTTTCAATATATCACCCTAACCGACCTAAAGCGAGAATCACAGTGTTAAATGTGATCAAAAGGGCTTAAAATCGAAAAAATCACACCAAACAGAAAGGATGTTAGTGTGAAAAGTAAAAATCAGTATTTTTCAGAAGTCTTTTCCGACTTGTTGAAAGAATGGTGCAAAGCCAATGGAAGCACACAGGCAGAATTTGCTGATGTTGTCGGTGTGCATCAAAACATGATATCAAGATATAAGAAGGGGGAAGCATATCCCACTGATGATGTGATTGACTGGATTGCACAGGCTCTAAAGGTTGACAAGTCTGTTTTCTTCCCTGATAAAAGGCAGATTGCCCTTGAAGAAATAGGAAGGATTGCAACCGATTCAGAAACACAACGGAAGCTTGAACGCATGTCAAGAATTGCAGAACTGTCTGATGTATTTCAGAAGCTTCAGGAAGTGTATGGTGTGCCTGATGGCTGGTCAAAAAAAACCCTTGCAGAAGGCTTTGCATTCATTGCATATCTTGATGAACAGATTGAGCATGCTTTCAAGACATACTTCAAATATATGGCAGCATTAGACATCCCTGAAGAACAATCCGAAAAGATTGATGTTGTTATGGATGGCATATCTGGAATTATGGGTGACTGCTTGATGGGCATCAAAGATGTGTTTCCACAAGGCATGACAGATGGTCAGTTCTTTGACATGATGGAATCTGAAGAAAACAGGGACAAGGTACTGAAGGTTCTGCAAAATAAGCTATCTGATATAAAAAAGAAGCAGTGATTTCACTGTTTTAAAAAAATAATATGAAAGGTTGATAAAAATGAGCAAGAAACAAGAACTTCTGGACTACATCATGTCACTGACCCCGGAACAGGTGGAGAAGGTGACACAGCGGCTTGACCTTCTTCAGAAGGTTGTCAGCATGAGTGAGCCGGAAGCAATCTACACCAATACCCTGACAGGCAAGCTGTTCTTCGGGGAATAAGGGGGATCACCATGAAGCAGGAATACATTGAAGCAATCACCCGCAAGCTGGATGAATGTGAAGACTTAGCACTGCTTGACCTGATCTTCAAGCTGTTATGCAAGTCCGCAGAAACAAAAAAAGACCGTCCCTGACGGCAATCAGGAACGGTCTGCAAGGATCATCAAAGGGAAACCTCTGACAATCAGTCGCAACAGTATTGTAACAGGTTTCCCTTCCATTTTCAATAAGAAAGGGAACTTTTATGGCAACAATCAAAAAACGGGGCAATTCCTATCTGATCCGCTGTTATGATGGCTATGACCAAAACGGCAAGCAGATTGAACGGACTATGACATGGAAGATTCCGGCGGGAATGTCCGAAAAGAAGGCAGAGAAGGAAGCACAGCACGAAGCGGCACTGTTTGAAGAACGGGTCAGAACAGGGCAAATCCCGCCACCGAAGAAACGGCGCAAAAAATAGCCGATGCTTTACACATCGACTTTGACAAGCTGTTCCAGCCTTCCGGTGATCCCCAGCCCCTTTCCGGGCAAACAATCCTTCACTATCACAGATTGATTTCTGTGATCCTGCAAACCGCCGTGGAATGGCAGTATATCCCCGCCAACCCCGCAGAGCGGGTGAAAGCCCCGAAAGCCAACAATCAGGAAGCAGAATATCTTGATGATAAACAAGCAATCCGGCTTTTGGAACTTCTGGAAGGACAGCCGATTTATTACAAAACCGCAATTCAAGTCCTGCTGTTCACAGGAATGCGCCGGGGTGAATTGTTGGGTCTGGAATGGACGGACATTGACTTTGACAATCAGACCATCACGATTCAGCGTTCCTTGCAATACCTCCCAGAAGTCGGCGTGTTCAAGGATGAAACAAAAACGAAGTCCAGCCACCGGGTTATTAAAGTCCCGTCCTCTGCGTTGGTATCACTCCGGCAATATCGGACATGGCAAAGAATGACCTTCCTGAAGAACGGTCTTCCGTGGAATGAATCTTGTCAGGTGTTTGTCACCCAGAACGGAACGCCTATGCACCCGGACACGCTGACAAGCTGGTTCGGCGGGTTCATCAAAACAACTGATCTTCCGCAGATTCACATTCACAGCCTACGGCACACAAACGCAACCCTTCAGATTGCTAACGGCGTTTCCGTCACCACCGTGGCGGGCAACCTCGGACACAGCAACGCCAACACCACAACAAAGGTTTACGCCTACGCAATCCAGAGTGCCGCCGCCGCATCCGCTGAAATGATGGACAACCTCTTGAACCCCATCAAAAAACAGGCTTAACGGACAAATAACGGACAATTCATTATTTTAGATTATGAAAATGTCCCGAAAAATACAGAAAACACCGGGTTTCGTACTGAAACTCGGTGTTTTTACTGGCAGGGGCACAAGGACTTGAACCCTGAGCCTACGGTTTTGGAGACCGCCGCTCTACCAATTGAGCTATACCCCTAAATTATATATCAAGCAAAAGCTGAATATGTGGTGGGCCTTCAGGGATTCGAACCCGGGACTATCCGGTTATGAGCCGGAGGCTCTAACCAACTGAGCTAAAGGCCCGTTTCGGTCACTGGCTTGTCGCCATCACGAGAGGTATAATAACACTTTTTCTCCCGGTTGTCAACTGTTTTTTTGCGATTTTGGAAAGATTTTTTTGCGTGGCTTGAACCCGGCGATCCATCTGAGATTCGCTGCTGTCAGGATCAAAATCCTGATACAAGAACAACCGGAGAATAAAACGGAATATCTGTGTCATAATAGACATATCCATGAGGAAAAGGAGGTAAACGAATGGATACGTTGGCGTTAATCCTCTCTGTTGTCGGCTCACTGAACTGGGGGCTGGTGGGACTTTTCCGCTTCGATCTGGTGGCCTGGCTCTTTGGCGGTCAGACGGCCCTGGGCAGTCGTATCGTTTATGCACTGGTGGGTCTGGCCGGTCTGTGGTGCGTGACACTGCTGTTCCGTAAAGAAGATCGGATTGGTCTTACAGACTGATGGCCAAAAATGAGCCGATGAGGAAAAGAATCCTCACCGGCTCATCCCATGGCTTACTTATTGGGACTTACCTGACCCGGACAATGCACTCGTATTCAATGCCGTTGTAGGTGCATCGAACAACAGTCTTGCCTTTTTGCAGACCGGTGATCTTATTGCCGTCTGCGGAGCAGATACTGCTGTCGTCCACACTCCAGGTGACCTCCAGCGTGTTCCCCTCAGCATCCTTGAGCCGGAGGTTGAAGGACTCATCAACGGAGATGGACACATCGGTGTGGCTGATGGTAACCCCATCGTCTTCACCGTCACCGGTGTTGTTGCTCTCAAACCGGCAACGGAAGATGCACTTGGCCTCCAAATCGCCGTATTTGGCATAAACATAGGCCGTACCGCCACCGACTGCTGTGACCAGACCATTTTCCACAGTGACCACACTTGTATCGGAACTGGTCCAGGTGACGATGTCGTCATAGTCGCCGGTGGTGAGTTGGACGGTCTGACCCTTTGCATCAAAGGAGATGTCGTCCCGGTTCAGTTCCAGACTCTCCGGACCGGCAATGGTGGGTTCGGTGGTTTCGCTGGGTTCGGTTTCCTCAGTGTGTTCGGTGGTTTCACTGGGTTCGGTTTCTTCTTCAATTTCGCAGGTGACGGTACAAATGGCCATCACATTGCCACAGGTGACGGTGATATTGGCTGTACCGGCGGAGACCACCGTCAGCATACCCTCACCGGTTACGGTGACCACGTTCGGCGCGTCGGTAGAGAACGTCAGCGCATCGGTTGTGTTCACGGGGTCAAGAGTGACTTCCAGAATATGAGTCTGGCCGATTTCTTTCAGTTTCACGGTCTTGTCGACCAGAATGGATCGACAACTCAGGTCAGCCGGAGGCTCGGTCTGCATGGTGGAGGGTTCGGTTGCTTCATTGTTTGACAGATAGGGGCGCAGGAAGCGATAGAGGATAAACAGACCCATAATACAGACCAGAGTTGCCAGCACCAGACAGACCACCTTATCCCGGGTGGTGATGGTTCCCTTTTTGCGGCGGCGCTTCTTCTCGGGCGCATCGGCGTCCGGGGTGGAGTAAGGTTCTGCGGTATCGGGTTCGTCAATGGCATACATGGGCTTTTCTTCGGGACGGGGTCTGCGCTCGGGTCTTGCGGGGCGATCTTCCGGGTTGCGGGTTCTGGGCTGGGGAGCGGATGTGGCTCTGGGGCTGGGCGCAGACCGGGGGGAGGGAGCGGTTCTTGGGCGGGGAGCCGGTGCGGTTCTGGGGCTGGGTGCGCTGGGCTTTCTGGGGGCAGGCGCAACCGGCGTGGCAGAATCCGGGCGTTCTTCCTGAACTGGTGCAGGCTCTGCAGGCTTGGTATCCTCACCAAACAGACCATCCAGGAAACTCAAATCCACAGGCTCATCCCCATTGGGGGTGGTGGCTCTGGGCGTGGGCTTTTTCCGGGGAGCAACGGGTGCTTTCTCCGGCTGGCTTATGTCCGACTCCGGCAGGATATCATCGGTGGAGACTTCTCTCTCCGGGACATCAGTCTTTTCGGGCTCCGCATCGCGGAAGAAAGTGGAGCCACACAGGGGGCAAGCGCCCTTATGGGAATCAAAAACGGTTCCGCAGTATTCGCAGCATAGCATTTTACTCAATTTAGTACCTCCATTTTTGGCGTGGGGATGGTGTGAAATGGACTTCGACATGATTATACCATTTTCTTTCCCAGAAAACAACCATAATCCTGTTGCATTTTTTTGTTTTTTCGCTTATGATATAAGATAGCTACCGATACAAGGAGGCGAGTATCTTGCCGGAAGTAAAAAAAGTATCTCCGCTGTTGGATGAATTTGCCCTGGGCAGGCAATTCAGTGACCATCATGGTGTATCCTGTTATCCAGCGGTTCATACGGTGACCAATGAAAAATTTATTCTGAAATTTGTTTCTATCCCTGAATCTCAGACTAAGGTGGATGCCCTGTTGCTGACTGGGGCCTGTCTTGACCGGACTGCGGCACAGACCTATTTTGAGGAAATTGCGCAAAATATGGTTAAAGAGCTGGAGATTCTCCGGGACCTGTCCCAGACCAGAGCTTTTGCCCCGGTCTATAGCCATCAACTTACGCCCAAGGAGAATGGACAGGTCGGCATGGACCTGTGGATTCTGACCCCTTACCGCCAGACGTTGGCAGCATATATGCGCAGAGGAACAATGACATATCTTGATGCGGTCAATATGGGCATTGATGTCTGTGCGGCACTGACCTTATGCCGGAAGGCTGGGTACATCTACCAGAATCTTCGCCCGGAGAATATTTATGTCACGCCTCAGCGGCGGTTCCAGTTGGGCGATTTGGGGCTGGTGTCCACAGATGAGCTGGCTTATGCCATGCTGCCGGACCGTTACCGCAGTGACTATACCCCGCCGGAGCTGTCCGACGCCATGGCGGAGCTGAATACCACTATGGACCTATACGCGCTGGGTGTGGTGCTGTATCAGGTTTATAACAACGGCGCATTGCCCGATGCGTCTGCCACCGATGAGAATGGTCAGATGCTGACCCCTGCCTATGCCGATGGGGAGATGTCCACCATCATTGCCAGAGCTCTGACCCCCGACCTGACCAGCCGCTGGCAAAGTCCGGAGGAGCTGGGGCAGGCACTGGTGTCCTACCTGCAGCGCAATGTGGTCAATGATGAGCCCATCATCCCGGAGATGGTAGAGGCACAGGCGCTGTACCCCGAAATGGAAGCCGTAACCGGTGGCCAGGGCGTGACCGTGATAGCGGGAATGGGTGCAGACGTGGACTTTACCCCTGAACCGGAGTTGGGCTTTACCCCTGTTGAGCCGGAGCTGGCTGAGGGTGGAGAGGCCAGCGAAGACGGTCATGGTGCACCGGTTGCGGACCAGGAACTGGAGGATATCCTCTCCCGGGCCAAGAGTTTTATGCCAGAAGACCCTGATGCTCCACCGGAAAAGCCGGATGAAGCCCAAAGCGGCGATGCGGGGAAGGAAAAGAAGCCCGAACAATCTCTGGACGGTCAGACTCTGGAGACCACAGAATCAACCGAACCTGCCGGAGAATCTGCCGACGAAGAAGACGAGGAAGAAGATGAGGTAGCTACTGCCGGACAGAAGCGGGTATTCCGCAGAGTGGTGGCCATAATCAGTGTTCTGGTTTGTCTGGCGCTGGCGTTTATGGGCGGCTACTTCTACTATCAGAACATCTATTGTATCAAAGTGGACTCTTTCCAGGCCGTGGACAGTACACTCGACACCCTGACGGTGCAAGTCACTGCCAACGGCAGAGAAGACCAGCTCACCATCCACTGTCAGGATGCCTTTGGCAATGCCTATCCCGCCACCATCAATGGCGGTATGGCAACCTTCTCAGGCCTGCAACCCAATACCCAGTATATGGTTTCTTTGCAGGTGGAGGGTTTCCACCGCCTGGTGGGCAATACCAGCATCAGCTTCACCACCGCCATTTTGACGGAGATTGCGGATCTGACCGCCATCACCGGCAGTGAGGACGGCTCGGCCATCTTCTCCTTTACCCCCAATGGCACTGAACCGGATGGCTGGTTCCTGACCTATAGCGCTGAAGGTGAAGAAGAGAAGACTGTAACCTTTACTGACCACATGACCACCGTTAATGGTCTGACCGTTGGTAAGGACTATACCTTCACCCTGACGGCAGATAACGACATCTACCTCAGTGGTACCACCACCCTTACCCACAAAGCCATGGCTGTGGTCACTGCCCAGAATGTTACCATGTCCGCCTATGACGGAAGCAACGTCACCTTGTCCTGGGATGAGCCGGAGAGTGAGGTTTCCGGCTGGTCCATCCGTTGTTACAATGCTTCCGGACACGATGAGACCACCTGGACGGAGAGTTGCTCCGTGACCTTGCCCAACATGGATCCCAGCCACGCTTACTCCTTTGAAATCACGGCTGACGGCATGACCGAAAGTGCGGTCTTTGCCCTGACTGCCAATCCGGTCTATATTCAGGAGATTCTGGTGGACGGCAGTGTAGCCGGAGAAGCCACCGTAAGCTGGACCTTTGCCGGTACTGCCCCGGAGAAGTGGCTGGTCATGTACAGCTATAACGCCGATACCACCCAGATGGTTGCCCTCCAGACGGAAGAACCGGTACTGAAGCTGGATCCCATCCTGCCCGGAACGACCTATTTCTTCCTCATTCAACCTGCGGACGGCAGTTCCGTATTCAATGGCTCCCATACTGCGGCTACTGTGGCGGCACCCAGCTTCGGTGCATTCGGCACTTCTGCGGATAAGGTGACCATTTCCACCTTCGTTGCTCCCAGTGATCCGGATTGGGGCATTGATGAGATTCCCGAGGAAAAGACCGACAGCTTCAAGCCTGCGGATATCATTGCCTTTGCGCTGGAAATCACCGGCAAGTATGACTATAGCGACGATGAAGTGGAGACCATCATTGTGATTCGCAATGACCAGGGAGAGCCCATTGACTTTACATATGGCTCTGCCCAGTGGCACACCATGTGGACCAAGGACATCTATGTGGGTCAGGCTTCCCGCACCCCCCAGACGCCGGGCGAGTACACTCTTGAGGTCTATTTCAACAACCAACTGGTCTGCAGTAAGTCCTTCACCGTGACGGAGTAAGGATATACAAGACGAACCATCGGGCCTGCCATCGGTCATTATCCGGCGGCAGGCCCATTTTAGGAGGAAAAAGAATGAAGATTCTGGTCAGTGCCTGCCTCATGGGCAGGAATTGCAAATACTCCGGCGGCAATAACTACAATCCTGCCGTGGTGGAGCTGAGCCAAAGCCATGAACTGGTGGAGGTCTGTCCGGAGGTAATGGCGGGCTTGCCCATTCCCAGAACGCCCATTGAACTGGTGGGCGGGGTGTTGATGGACAAACTGGGGCAGAATGTGGACGAGGCACTGCGCCAAGCGGCTGACCGGGCGGTAAGGCTGGCGCTGTCTGCGGGGGTGGAACTGGCCATTTTACAGCCCAGAAGCCCCACCTGCGGCGTGGAGCAGGTCTATGACGGCACATTCTCCGGCAGATTGATTCCGGGGATCGGAGTCTTTGCGCAGAAGCTCCGGGATGCCGGAATCCCGGTGGTGGACGCCGGAGATACGGCATGGTTTGACCGGGAGATGACCCCAGAGACGGCGAAAGAACCCGGAAAAGACAACTGAATCAGGAAAAGGCACGCTGGGTAATGCTCAGCGTGCCTTTTGATTATGGGGTTATTCCTGTTTGATGGAGTCGTGGGACAGGTCAGCCTCGGTTTTGGACTGGAGGATCTTTTGGGTACTATAGAGACTGCTATAGCCGGATACCAGATAGCTGACGGCCACGGTGACCAGGAAATAGGGCATCCCCTCATAGCCGAACAACTCAAAGGCGATGAGCAGAGAGGCGATAGGGCAGTTGGTCACGCCGCAGAATACACCCACCATGCCGCAGGCGGCCGCCAACTCAGCAGGCAGTCCCAGAAGCCCGGCAACCGCACAGCCGAAAGCCGCGCCAATGCAGAAGGAGGGGACGATTTCACCGCCCTTGAATCCTGCACCCAGCGTCAGGGCGGTAAAGAGCATTTTCAACAGGAAACTGTACCAATCCGCCCCGCCGTGGTGGTGGAAAATGTCCTCAATGATGCCCATACCGGAGCCAAGATAGATCCCGAATCCGGGAATCAGGGAAAGACCTGCCACCAGCACACCGGCAACACCAATGCGGACATAGGGATTGGCGAAGAAGTGGTCATAGAGATGGTCCAGTTTGTGGAGAACCTGACAGAACAGAATGCTGACCAATCCAGCGAGAGCGGCAAAGAGGATGGTTTTCAAGAATACCGGGACGCCCATCACGGGAAGTCCGGTCAGCAGGAAAGTCTCCGGCGGAACTTGCAGAGCTTTGGCCACAAACTGGGTCACCATGGCGGCGGTTACACAGGGCACAAGGGCACTATAACGAATCAGACCCACGGTAATCACTTCCATGGCAAAGACGGCAGCTGCCATGGGTGTGCCAAACAGAGCGGAGAAGCCTGCGCTCATGCCGCAGAGGATAATGGTATGCCGGTCAGCCTCCTTTAGCCGGAGAAGTGCGCTCATTTTTCCGGAGATACTGCCACCCAACTGGAGAGCAGCCCCCTCCCGCCCAGCAGAGCCACCAAAAAGGTGGGTAATGACGGTGGAGACGAAAATCAGCGGTGCAGTCTTAAAAGAAGTTTGGGGTGTGCCCTGAACCGAGGAAATAACCGTATTGGTGCCCTGGTCGGCGGTGTTCTTACAGACCCGGTACAGCAGAACGATGCATAAGCCGCCCACAGGCAGACCGAAAACCAGCCACGGATTGGCGGCACGCAGATTGTTCACCAAAATCAGCACATGACCAAAACCAGAGGCTACTGCGCCGACAATCAAGCCCACCAGTGAGCCAAGGAGCAGCCACTTCAGCAGGGACAAAAGGGGAGCGGGTTCAGCGGGGGAGGGTGCGGAATGGGGCATCAGTCTGTGCCAGGAGAGATGGCGATGATTGTTATTGGACATGGTAACCTCATTCTCCGGCGGTGTTGGGGCCGGTTTTTTCTCTCTCAGGTATGAGTATCGTGTATGTTGGGAAAAGTAAATGGGAATTTGGGGAAAAGAGACGGTTTTTGGACAGAATTTGGCTGTCCCGGTTGGCGCGTGACAAGGTTCGCCCATGCAGAAAAATTTTTCCAAAATTCCAAAAATAATGCTTGACATTTGGGTGCAAATCGTGTATGATAAGCGAGCTGATTGCGAAGGGCAACACCGGAGCTAAGCCGGTGGGATTCTTTAAGCCGGATTCCTGCCGACAACCGATGGAGAAGTCGCGTAGCTGGCCGAGCGCGCACGATTGGAAATCGTGTATACCCCAAAAGGGTATCGAGGGTTCAAATCCCTCCTTCTCCGCCATAAATTGCAACCCTTGTCTTCGGACAGGGGTTGTTTTTTTGCCTTTGATGCAATGTCCTCCTGAGGAAATAGATGTCCTCAGGAGTTAAATTTACCTCAAATCCAGATAAATTATTGCTCTGCTGTTCGTAGAAAAAGCTACTCCCGGACAAAAAAGGATTGACATTTAGGGACGATTGTGGTATGTTGTGTATAACGCACAAATAAAGTTGTGCGAATTGTACAAAGGAGAGTATCTATGAAAAAGCATCTGACCAATCGTCTGCTTTCCCTGCTTTTGGTTGTGGCTATGCTGGCTGGCTTTGTGGTTCCCGCACAGGCTGCCGATACCCATAAACATGCAGTTGCCGTGGAAAGTGAAGCCCCGGCTTTGGAAAAGCTGGAAAACAATCTGACTCTGCTACCCATGGAAGAAGCCATGGAGGCAGAGGAAGAAGCTCTTTATGCGGATGAGGATATTGTCCGTGTCTCTATTGTTCTGGAAAAAGAATCTACTATGGATGCCGGATTCTCTACAGAGAACATTGTCACCAACACGGAGGCAATGCGTTACCGGCAGGAACTTAAGGCTGAGCAGGAGCTTGTTACCACCAACATCGAAACTGCAGTCGGCAACGAGCTGGATGTCAAATGGAACATGACTCTGGTGGCGAATATCATTTCCGCCAACGTGCCCTACGGCCAAATTGATGATATTGAGGCAGTTAATGGCGTTAAGGAAGTGGTTATCGAGAACCGGTTCTCTCCCGCAGTGGTTAGCCGGGAAGAGGCTGCCAACCCCAATATGGCCACATCGCCCGGACAGATCGGCTCTTTTACTGCATGGACCAATGGTTATACCGGCGCCGGCAGCCGTATTGCGATTATCGATACCGGCTCTGATACCGATCATCAGTCCTTTGCGGCTTCCGGCCTGATGTATGCTCTGCATCGTAATGCGGAGACTGAGGGCAAAGATGCTGAGGAATACATTGGCAGCCTGAATCTGCTGGATGCAGAAGAAATTGCTGCCGTATTTGATGAGCTTCATGTTTCTGGCAGATATCGTGCGGAAGAGTTGTATGTCAATGAGAAGATTCCCTTTGGCTATAACTATATTGACGAAGATCTGGATATTACCCATGATCATGATGATGAGGGTAGCCATGGCTCCCATGTTGCCGGTATAGCTACTGCGAACACTTATATTCCGAATGGCGACGGTACTTACGCTAAGGCGCTGGATGCGGTTTTTACACAGGGTGTGGCCCCGGATGCGCAGCTGATTACCATGAAAGTTTTTGGTAAAAAAGGTGGCGCGTACGACTCGGATTATATGGTCGCCATTGAAGATGCCATCATTCTGGGCTGTGATGCAGTGAACCTCTCTCTGGGTTCTTCCAATGCGGGCTTTGTCACCAGTGCCGTCTATCAGGACATTATGGACTCTTTGACCAAGAGTAATATTGTCGCAACAATGGCTGCCGGTAATGATTATGGCTGGGCAGAGAAGGGCACAACGGGCACGCTGCCTTTTGCCGATGACATTAACTTCAATACCGTCGGCTCTCCCGGCTCTTACACCAACTCTCTGGGCGTAGCATCTGTGGATAACATCGGACAGACAGGTGATTATTTCCGTGTTGGTGAGACCAACTTTGTCTATAACCACTATACCAAAGATGGCTGGACCAATGCGCCCCTGACCACGCTGGCCGGTGAGCATGAGTATGTTTTCCTGGATGGTGGTCATGCCGGTCTTGACAGCGAATGGGAGGCTGTTGCTGATGACCTTAAGGGTAAGATTGCTGTTTGCTACCGCGGCACAATCTCTTTCTATCAGAAAGCGGAGTATGCCGTCAAGCATGGCGCAATCGCCCTGATTGTCTGCAACAACACTTCCGGCACCATCAATATGGACCTGACCGACTATACCCAGACGGCCCCCTGTGTCTCGATTACGCAGGCTCAGGGTGGTCAACTTCTGTCCATGTCTACCCGTGTTGATGATGAGAAGGGTAATGCCAGATACTATACCGGCAAGATGACCATTAGCGCAACAGTGGGCAGCGGTATGTCTGATTCGGCATATTACACCATGAGTGACTTCAGCTCCTGGGGTGTTCCGTCCTCTCTGACACTGAAGCCTGAGATTACTGCCCCCGGTGGCGGCATCTACTCCGTCAATGGTATTGACCCCTCCGGCAAGGCATACGAGAACAACTCCGGTACTTCCATGGCTACGCCTCAGGTTGCCGGCATGGTTGCCGTGATTGCGGAGTATATCCGGGAGAATGACCTGGTCCAAAAGACGGGCTTGTCCGCCCGCCAGTTGGCGCAGAGTCTGCTGATGTCCACCGCTGAGCCGATTGTGGAAGAAAAGAGTGAGTATTACTATTCCGTCCTGAAGCAGGGTGCGGGTCTTGCCAATGTGGGTTCTGCGGTTACTGCAAACTCCTACCTGCTGATGGATGAAAGTGCCACTGCTTCCTGGGCAGACGGAAAGATCAAAGCAGAGCTGGGCGAGGATGCTGACCGCAATGGGCAGTATAGCTTCTCCTTTACCCTCAATAATCTGACCAATACCGCCAGGGGTTATACGTTGGCTGCTGATGTATTTACCCAGGATTTGTCCGCCACCGGGAAATATCTCTCTGCCCAGACCACCGCTCTTGCCGCTGAGGTCACTTATCTGGTGGATGGCAAGCCCTTTGTCCCCAGCTCCAGCCTCGGTTGTGACCTTAATGATGACGGCCAAACCGACCTGAAGGACGCCCAGATCGTTTTGGATTATTGCGCTGGTCTGATCAACGAAATTGCTCCTATTGCGGATGTCAACGGTGACGGAAACATCACCACCTATGATGCCTATCTGATTTTGACCACCGCCGGTGATACCAGCGAGATTACCCTTCCCGCCGGCGGCAAGGTCGAGATTACCGTCCAGGTGAAGCTGCCTGCTGCCCTGAAACAGGAGCTGGATGCCAAGTATGTGAACGGTGCTTATCTGGAAGGCTATGTCTGGGTAAAGCCCACTTCCACCACCGAGGGTCTGTACACAGATGTGACCCACTCCATCCCCGTGCTGGGCTTCTATGGTAGCTGGACTGAACCCACCATGTATGACCGGACGGACTATACCTCCATCCTCTATGGCGAGAATACTGCCTCCTATACCGGGGAGAAGAAGCCCAATGTCCTGACCCTGAAGCAGAAGGGCGCGACCACCGGTTATTATCAGGTCGGTAACCCCTATCTTGTGGAGGAGACCAACCCCACTGACCGGATGGCCATCAATGGCACAACCAGTATGAGCAATTACCGGATTTCTCTGATCCGGAATGCTGCCTTCGTTGCCGGTTATGTAATGAATGAGGCCGGAGATGTGCTCTATGTCTCTACGCCTACCCCCAATGTCTATGGTGCATATTACTACGCCGCCGGTGCCATGTGGTATGCCACCAGCGTCAGTGCTACCATTGGCAAAACACCCGCCAAGCTGGGACTGAAGGAAGGCGACAAGGTCACCGCTGGTGTGGTTGCCATCCCTGAATACTACGTCATGAATGGTGAAGACCTGACTGCCGAAGACATCAGAAAGATGATTGAAAACGGTGAGTTGGGCGAGGGTGCATTCATTGGCACCACCATGCTCATTGACAATACCGCCCCCGTGGTCACTAATGTGGTGAAGTTTACCGAGGGTGAGGGCATCATCGTCACCGCTTCTGATGAGAACTATGTTGCCGCCATTCAGGTGGCCGATGAAGACGGCATGGTGCTGACCACCGTGGGCGCACCCGGTCAGACGGAGAAGAACCAGACCGTTACCGTGAATATTGACCTGACCGATATGTTTGTCGGTGACAAGTGCATCATTGCGGTTCTGGACTATGCCGGCAACATGACCACCTACTCCTACCGCTATGGTGGAGAGAACAAGTATGTCGTCCCCGGCACCATGTTCGGTTGGACCAAGAGCAAGGACAGAGGCGAGACTGTTGCGCGCTGGAGTCAGATTGATGTGGATACCCTGTGGTGGGGTGACGCTGAGAACTATTCCGGCACAACCACTGTCGCCAAGACCGGCTATGAAGATGATATGTTTGCCGCTGCCTATATGTGCGGTTATGTGTTCATGGTCTGTGACGATGGAAACATTTATCGCACCAAGCACGGCAAGTGGACCAATGAGAAGGTCTTTACCAACTGGGAAGCCGCTGTGGATGCAGAGAATGATGAGAAGATCTATGATATTGCCGCCGACTACTTCCGCAAGAAGGTGTGGCTCTGCTCCAATCAGGGCAACATTTACGAGTTGAACATGGATAACGGTGAAATCACTCTGGCTTACAGCGTGACCCTCACTAACCCCTACATCACCAAGCCCAGTTCTTCTAACCTGAAGTACCGTCAGCCCCGGAGCATTATCGTGGACAAGGACGGCAGGTTCTATGCCGTCAACTACCCCGGCAATGTAAGCTATACCTTCCTGTACACCTGGACTATGGAGGATGTGGTGACCACCACCAACGAAGACGGGACGGTTACCCGTGCCATTACTGACCTGGCACCCATCAACAATACCAGGGCAGGAAAGATTCCTCAGGACCGCAGTTATCTCCGATTCATTTTGTCCTATGACTATGACAAGGATATCATTTACGCAACATACACCGACAATACCACTGCCGGTCGGGATACCCACACCCTGTACAAGCTGGACAAGACCGACGGCACGTCTGCTCCCGCCAACAGCTACCTGCCTGAGGGGGCTACGGCCGGAAGTGCCATTATCCACAGCAATATGTTTGGCATCTATATTGTTCCTCAGGATGATGCCGGCTTGCTGCCCGACATTTTCACTGCCACTTCCGTGAAGGCCGTTGCACCCCGGACAGAGGTTCTCGTCGGCGCAACCATGACCATGACCGCTGAGGTCGGCCCCTGGAACCTGGATGATAAGTCTGTGACCTGGTCTTCCTCTGATGAGAGCATTGCCACCATCGATGAGAAGACCGGCGAAGTTACCTTCCACAAGACCGGCAAGGTCTACCTCACCGCCACCACTGTGCTGAAGCCCTTCCTGAGTAACAGCGCGGAAATTACCGTGGGGACGTATCCCACCGACTTGATTTCTGCCGCTATTGGCAAGGCTGACGGCACTTACCACATCGCTCAGTTTAACCCCGCTGACCTGAGTGTGGTCACCAGCATCAAGGAACTGGATACTCCCTTTATGGGTGGTGGCTTCCACGACGGAAGAATCTGGTATCATGATGGCAATAAGATGTATGCCATGGATATGGAGACTCTGGAGCTGGAGGATAAGGGCGCAATCCCTGATGGTGCCGCTTGGTCTGATTCCACCACGGAGCCTTTGCTTGAGGTGGACACCTTCAATAACCTGATTGGTCTGTGCTTCAGTGGTACAGAGGTTCTGCTGTGGAATGAGGATACCGGGCTTACCCGCACTTACGACATCAGACGCTTCCTAGACGATGATCCCGCCGCACTGATTGCCTGCGCGGATTATAAGGTTAAGAATAGTCAGTATGGATATAACTACTACATCCTGACTGAGGGCGGTATTCTGATGAAGATGTACCTGTGGTGTTCTGAGCTCACCGATAACACCTACTATCAGAACTTTGATGACCCCATGTATGCCACCGGTCTGGAGCTGATGGGTGTTGCCACCGTGGGCAGCGGCAACTATGGCTCCATGATTTATGACGAGGATACCGGCTATCTGCTGGTGACGCGTACTATGGTGGGCGAGGGGACTACCCTCTATGCCATCGACCCCAACAACGGCGTTACCGCCCCCATTGGTACATTCTCTGAGGATATCCGTTATGTTACGGGTATGTATAAGTACGACCGTACCACGGAGCTGGCTGTTGTGCCCAACACCACCACGGTGGAGATGTTCTCTGATGAGACCTATGATCTGGGTGTCCGGGTATTGCCGATCACCTATGGTCAGGAGATTACCTGCTCTTCCTCGGATGAAACGGTTGCCACTGTGGATAACCGGGGCATTATCACGGCTAAGGCGGCAGGTACTGCCACCATCACCATTACTTCTGCCGCCACCAATGATGCCGGGCAGAAGGCTACCGCCAAGGTTACGGTTAATGTCACGGCTATTCAGGGACTCAGCGCACAGTTCCATGCCCAGATCACCGATGCCACTGGCACTTACTGGGCAAAAATCGATACAGCCAATATGACCATCACTAAGGAAGGCACAGCCTCCGTCGTGCTGGCCGGTGCCGGTGCTCACAATGGCAAGATTTACGGCACAGATGGCGATTATGTATCCGGTGGTCATTTCTATGCCATTGATCCCAGCAACGGTTACAGTGTCACGCAGGGTGCGGCAGTCGAAGGATCCGATGCTATGCTGGACGGAACGACCATGCCGTTCCTGGAGACCAACTGCCTTAACAACAATAGCGGAACGGTGCTTTACAAAACCGGAAACCTGCCTGCCTTCATCAATGCGGACAGACAGGCGCTGTTGCTGACCGATCTGGCGACCGGTGAGCATGCCGGTTATCTGGTTAATCTCACCAATACCCGAGGGTTGGCTGCCGTCACCTACGCCGGACCCGGTAAGCAGGGCAATTATGAAGGTCACTACTATTACCTCCTTGAAAATGACGGAGATATTCATCGGTTAACCTACTATCCCGCACTTTCTGGCAGCAATGTTGTATACAGAAACAGCTTCAAGGAGAATTTCTACCGCTCCGGTCTGATTTTCCAGAATAAGGAACGGGTCACCATGACCTATATCAATGACGGCACAAATCTGGGCCTCCTGATTGCTGATTCCAGCGGCACCGAGACTGAGCTGTTCTTTGTGAACATGGGTGCGGAGCCCTATGTGACCACCAAAGTCGGCACTTTGCGGGGCGTGACCAATCTGGTTGGTGCTTATGTGGACAGCGAAATTGCGCCGCAGCCCGACACCGGTGACGGTGAAAACGGACTTATGCCCGGGCTTTTCCCCGAGAATGAGGAAAAGGAACATCTGGTTGCGGTAAATAAGCTGGTCGGCAGCACAAGTACCTCTGGTCTGCATGAGATTCTGGAAAAAGGTCAGGATGATGAGACAGTGACCGTCAATGGATCAGGTGCCTATACCATTAGTGAGCCTGAGGATTCCACCAATGGTAAGATCATCATTACCTATGACCCCAGTGCGCTGACCTATGTATCCTGTTTGGCTACGGTAAAGCCTTACGCCATCAACGTTGATGAGGCCAATGGCGTGATTACCTATACCTATGCCTCCAAAGATGTGATCAAGGCCAATAACGGTTTGGCTATGTTGGTCTTCACCTATGCGGGAGATACTGTAGATACGCAGATCAGCGCCAAGACGCTTGAACGCAATGATCGTCTTGTGGACGAAGACCCCAGAGTCACGTTGGTTCAGGTTGGCTGCAAACACAACTATGAGGTCACTGCTTCCGCAGAGCCCACCTGTACTGAGGATGGTTACATCACTTACACCTGCAGTAAGTGCGGAGACAGCTATACAGACACCATCAAGTCTGAGGGCCATAAATATGATGGTGGTACGGTGAGTGCGCCTACTTGCACGGAGATGGGCTATACCACCTATACCTGTACGGTTTGCGGTGAAAGTTACAAGGCGGATTATGTGGATGCGCTGGGTCATAACTTCGGTGACTGGGAAACCGTCACTGAGCCCGGTTGTGACGCAAAGGGTCAGCAGAAGCGTACCTGCAATGTCTGCGGCGAGGTAGAGTATCGGGATACCGACCCTAAGGGTCATAACTACACTGCTGTGGAGACAGCGCCTACCTGTACGGAGATGGGCTATACCACCTATACCTGCTCCGTTTGTGGCAATAGCTACAAGGCGGATTATGTGGATGCCACGGGTCACAACTACACTGCGGTTGTGACAGAACCCACCTGTACAGAGATGGGCTATACCACCTATACTTGCTCTGTTTGCGGCGAAAGCTATAAGGGTGAATTTGTTCCGTCCACCGGGCACAGCTTCGGTCAGTGGGAGACGGTAAAGGAGGCCACTTGTACGGAAGCCGGCGAGGAGAAGCGCACCTGCGCAGTCTGTGGCGAGACGGAAACCCGCATGGTTGAAGCTCTGGGTCACAGCTACCTGAAGACCGTCACTGAACCCACCTGCACCAATGTGGGTTATACCAGCTATACCTGCCAGCGTTGCGGTGACCAGTATGTGGGCGACTACATCCCCGCCAAGGGTCACAGCTATACGAAGGAGGTCACAGCGCCTACCTGTACCGAGTCCGGTTATACCACGTATACTTGCTCCGTTTGTGGTCACAGCTACAAGGCTGACTATATTCCTGCCAAGGGTCACAGCTACACCAGAGTGGTTACTGATCCCACCTGCACGGATTTGGGCTACACCACGTTCATCTGCTCTGTGTGTGACCACCGCTATACGGGCGAGTATCAGCCTGCTTTGGGCCATGTAATGGGCGACTGGACCGTGACCAAGGCTGCTACCTGCACCGAAGACGGCGAGGAAAGCCGCTCCTGCGCGGTCTGTGCCCTGACCGAGAAGCGTGCTGTTCCGGCTACCGGGCACCACTTCGGTGACTGGATGCTGACCAGGGAAGCTACCTGCACAGATAAGGGTGTGGAGACCCGCTATTGCGACGGTTGCGACCTGACCGAAACCCGTGAGACAGAGGCCTATGGTCACAACTTCGGTGAATGGATCGTCACCAAGGCACCCACATGCACCGAAAAGGGCGAGGAGAGCCGGATTTGTGCCTGTGGTGAGACTGAGAAACGCACGGTTGCCGCTCTGGGGCATAACTGCACCACGGTTACCGTGCCCCCAACCTGCACTGCTGATGGCTATACCACTTATGAGTGTACCGTCTGTGGCTACAGTTACCGCAGTGACATTGTTCCCGCAACCGGTCACCGGTATGAGGCTGTTGTTACTCCGCCTACCTGCACCGATGATGGTTATACCACGAACATCTGCTCCGTTTGTGGTGAGAGTTATATCTCTGACTATGTGGATGCAAAGGGTCATGTTTACGGTGAGTGGACCGTCAACAAGCCTGCCACCTGCACCGAAGAAGGTACTGAAACCCGCACCTGTGCCTGCGGCGAAAAGCAGGAGAGAAGCATCCCCGCCACCGGTCATCACTTCGGTGACTGGGAAATGACCAGGGAAGCCACCTGTACTGAAAATGGCGAAGAAACCCGTACTTGCACTTGCGGAGAAACCGAGAAGCGGGCCGTTGCCGCTCTGGGTCACAAGCTGTTGAGCGAGACCGTCGCCCCCACCTGTACTGCTGACGGCTATACCCAGCATACCTGCTCTGTCTGTGGCCATACCTACCGGGACAGCTTTGTGCCCGCTACCGGTCATGATTACGAGGCTACTGTTACTGCACCCACCTGCACGGAGGTTGGCTACACCACCTATACCTGCTGCATTTGCGCTGACAGCTACGTCTCTGACTATGTCCCCGCACTGGGTCACACCACCGAGCTGGTGAACGTGAAGGAATCCACCTGCACCGAGGATGGCTACACCGGTGACGAGGTCTGTACCGTCTGCGGTGAGACGGTGAAGACCGGCGAAGTGGTTCCTGCCTTCTGTCCTTCTGCCGCCTATACCGACCTGAACAGAAATCAGTGGTACCACGAATACACTGACTATGTCATTGAAAATGGTCTCATGAATGGCGTTGGCGGCGACAAGTTCAGCCCCAATGGTACGGTCAGCCGTGGCATGATGGTCACCGTCCTGTACCGGATGGCTGGCGAGCCCGAAGTTACCGGCGAAAGCAAGTTTATCGATGTGAAGGCCGGTCAGTGGTACACCGACGCCATCGTCTGGGCGGAAGCCAACGGCATCGCCAAGGGTCTGACCGATGACACCTTTGCCCCCAACACCACCGTGACCCGTGAGCAGGCGGCTACCTTCCTGTACCGCTATGTCACCGTTTATCTGGGTGTTGAGGTCACCGGTGGCGCTGACCTGAGCCGGTTCAAGGATGCTTCTTCCATCTCCGGCTATGCGCAGGAGGCTATGGCTTGGGCGGTCGCTGAGGAGCTGTTCCAGGGCTTCGAGGATGGCACCATTCAGGCTAAGGCTACGCTGACCCGGGTACAGCTTGCCAAACTGCTGACGGTTTTGGATCAGAAGTTCTAAGATTCGCTTTCTTCATTGTTTAACCCACATCGCGGACAACCCCCACAGCTTTGCCGGCTGTGGGGGTTCGTTCTTTTCCTGAAGATCAAGCGCCACGCCCAGACCAATATAAGTCGAGGCGTGGCACTTCCGCTTATCTGGTTGCCGTGGATTACAGGGTGTCCCTGGCGGACAGGGGAGGGGTGCTCTCCCGGAACAGGTCCAGGGCGACCGGTTGTATGGTGGAAAGTGGTATAGCTTTCAGGGCTTCTGCAGAGATTCCCAGCTTTTCTTTGAATCCGGCGACAATGCGCTCTGCGGCGAGGCTGTGACCGTTTGTCTGGTCATTGCTACCGGCTTCATGGAGGAAGGGGAGAAGCAGATTTCGGGAGTTTGTATAAACCAGCTCCACCAGCTTCGCCCGATATTCCAAATCCTCCGGCGTCATCTCTGGCCAGCGGCGCAAATCCATGACGTGTTGCGCCTCATGCTTCAGCAGGGACACGGTAAAAGACTCACTGTCCAAATCATAGGCAGACCGTACACAGTTGATGATGCCGTCGCCATCCGTCCAGCCGCCGGTACCGATTTTGCCCAGGGAGAGGTAATCCAGCCAACTCCGGGAAACAAAGCCGTCAAGCAGTTTTACGGTGTAGCACTGTTCACCCTCTGGGAGTTCTACGGTATAGCATACCTCCTCCGTGGTTTTCCAGACATAAGGACCATAGAAGCCACCGGTTTTGCCGCCAAGAAAGTGGTAGCCCGCGGAAGAAAAGGCGGTAGCTACCGGACCTTCTTCCAGTGCATCCAGGGTCAGACCTTCACTGCTTGCCCCCAGACAACGGCATAAATCCTGAGCCAGTATATCAGCGGATTGCTGACGATCATGGCGCAGGTAAAAGACGGCCCGGTAGTATTTTTGATATGCGCACAAAACTTTGCCCGGAATGCCCTCCAGAGGGGGTTCGGATTCGCATTGTATAAATCGTGCGTGGTACTGCTGACAGAGGTCGCTCTGGTCAGGGTCGGATTTCAGCATGGTCATCGCTTCCGGCAATTCGCCCCGGAGAAGATGACCATAGAAGCGGTCAAAGTCCATCATAGCAACTGCTGACCGTTAATCACCAGCCGGAAGTTCAGCTTCAGCTTTGCCGCGGCCTTGCGGCAAAGCACCATTCGGTGAAGGAAGATTTCAAAGTAATTCATGATGGAGCTAACTGTAGTGTCAATGGTCAGGTCCAAAGTCACATTTTCCTTGGCGTCGTCAATGGTGAGTTTGGAGCCGGTGACAGAGTAATTTACCCGGTCATGGATGTCAAAAGTGGCCATATCCCGGTTGCGGACACGGGAGCGCCGGACATCAGACTTATCCGCCAGAATCAGGGCGGCGGCGACGTCGCTGACCGGTACGCCGGTGCCTTCATCGTGATTGCCAATGGCGGTGGTGATGACGGCGATTTCCTCCGGGAGAAAGCCCATGTTGTCCAGAATCCGGAATGCCATGACTGCACCGCTCTGACTGTGGTCCACCCGGTTGACCAGATTGCCAATGTCATGGAGATAACCGGCAATCTTGGCAATTTCTACGGTTCTTGCCTCAGCGCCCATGGTACTGAGGATGTATCCGGCTATTTCTGATACTCGGGACACATGGGCAAAGCTGTGCTCCGTAAAGCCCAGAGCCCCCAGAGAGGCATCCGCCTGGGCGATATATACGCGAATGGCGTGGTCTTTTCTGATTTCATCATAAGTCATATATTTACCTCGTTATCCTTTTGTTTCTGCTTCTTTAGGAAAAATGACAGTGACGGTTGTACCCTGCTCCGGTGCACTGGTCAGTTCGATTTTAGCCCGGTGGATGGCGGCGGCATGCTTAACAATGGACAATCCCAGACCGGTACCACCTACAGCCTTGGAGTGGCTCTTGTCTACGCGGTAGAACCGTTCAAAGACACGGCTCTGATGTTCCGGCGGGATGCCGATTCCGGTATCGGTTACGGTGACGAGGGCTTGATGTTCTTCGTCTGAAACCTGAATCCTGACGCTGCCTCCGGGGCGGTTGTATTTTATGGCATTACTGCACAGGTTGGACAAAATGGTACTTAAAAGCTGACGAATACCATAAATGCTGACGGCTGCTCCGGAAACTTCCAATTCCACCTGCGCTGTTTTTCCGGTTATGGCAAAATTCCGAACAGTCTCCTGTGCCAATTCCAACAAATCGATCTGTTCCCAGCTCATATCCTCTGCGCCCTCGTCCAGTCGGGAGAGCCGGATGATGTCTTCAACCAGCTTGATCATTCTCTGGGCTTCGGTGTAGATTTTTCCGGAAAAGGCGGGGACATCTTCAGCCTGCACAAGACCGTGGGACAGCAATTCCGCATAACCGGATATGGCATGAAGCGGTGTTTTCAGCTCATGGGATACATTGGCGGTAAACTCACGGCGCATAATTTCTCCATCCCGCTTTTCCGTCACATCAAAAAGCAGGAGCACAACGCCTGTCACCAGTCCTTCGCTCATCACCGGGTTGGCGTCCACCTGATACGCACCGTCACGGAGGGAGATGGTTTTCTCTGCCCGCTGAGCCTGAATGGCATGGGTCACCATTTCCCGAATTTCCACGGCACAGTTGACCGCAAAAATATCCTGCCCCGCAGCGTTTCCTATGCCCAAAAGTGCACTGGCTGCCGGGTTGATGCTGAGGATAATACCCCGGCGATTCAAAAGCACTAAACCCTCCGTCATGTTGGCGGTAACGGTCTGGAATTCCTCTTTTTGCCGGTTCAACTCCCGACGCTGTTGCCGGAGCTGTTTTTGCTGGCTGTCCATTCGCCGGAGCAGGGGAGACAGCTCTTGATAACCCTTGCCGGAAAGAGGTTCTTCCAGATTCAGATCATTGAGGGGCTTTACGATTCGCTTGGACAGTCTCAGCGCCAGCAAAAGCGCCAGTGCCATAGCTGCCAACAGCACAAAGCACACCGGCTTCAGCATCCCCAAAACCAGATTCAGCACGGAACTCTGCAAAATGGACAGCCGCACCACAGTCCCGTCTTCCAATTTCTGGGCGGCGTACAGCGACTGTTCCATGAGGGTATCGGAATACCGTGCGCTCTCGCCATAACCCAGAGACAGAGCTTGCTGTACTTCCTGCCGCTCCAGATGATTTTCCATTTGGGTGGAGTCGGTGTCGGTGTCATAGAGGACAGTGCCGTCCTTGTCGATCCAAGTGACCCGGCAGTTGGTCATATCAAGACCCTGAAGGTAGGTCAGTCCCTGCTCCTCTACGGCCCGGGCGGCGAGAGCAGTCTGGTTGCGGAGCTGTTGGTGTTCCAACCGGTTAAAGTACCGGTACAACAACCCCATGAGCAAGGAAATCACACTGATCAGCACCGCCAAAGCCACCAGACAAATGGAGCCAAATATTCTCCTGGTCATGCCTTGACCTCCAGACGATACCCCACGCCACGGACAGTGCGGATATATTCGCCGCAGGCGTCCAGCTTGGTTCTCAGCGTGCCAATATGTACGTCCACGGTTCGGGTCTCTCCGGCAAAATCAATACCCCAGATGGACTCAAGAAGCTGATCGCGGGTATAGACTCTTCCCGGATTTTCCAGAAAAAGCCGCAAAAGTTCATATTCTTTCCGGGTAAGCTGTACGCTTTGCCCGGAAACCGTCACTTGATGCTGGCTCAAATCCATGTTCAGTTGTCCAAACTGCAGATGTTCGGGTTTGGCTTTCGGTTGGGTTCTGCGGAGCACTGCCCGGATGTGGGAGATCATCTCCATCATACCGAAAGGTTTTGCCAAATAGTCGTCAGCACCCAAATCCAGCCCCAAAACCTTGTCATATTCCGTCCCCCTGGCAGAGGCCATAATCACGGGAATGTCCTGTGTGGCGTGTTTTGATCTGAGCCGCTTGAGAATCTCGATGCCGTCCATGCCGGGAAGCATAATGTCCAGCAGAATCAGGCTCGGCTGTTTCCCTGCGGAGAGGGCAGAAAACAGCGCCTGTCCATCGGAAAATCCCTCCGCCTCGAAGCCGGAGGTACGCAGGGCATAGAGCATCAGTTCCCGGATGCTGCCCTCATCTTCTACACAATAAATCATGGGTTTATCCCCCTTTACTGCCGGTAATGGAAAATTGTACCCACTGAGCAATGTTGACCGCGTGGTCACCAATACGCTCAAAGTATTTGGAAATCATCATCAGGTCAATGGCATATTCGCTGTCTCCGGGCTGCTCGCTGAGCCGGCGAATCAAAGCCAGCTTGATCTCATCAAAGTAGCCGTCCACCACATCGTCATTTTTAACCACATTCCGGGCTATGGCGACATCCTTATGGACGAAGGCATTGATGCTGTCCACCACCATCTGAATGGTGGCATTTGCCATGGCAGAGATATTCAAGGTTTCGTTGGAAGCGGAGATATTGGCTGTGGTGATGATTTCCGCAATGTCTGCCGACTGGTGACCAATGCGTTCCATATCGGTAATCATCTTCAGGGCAGAGGAAATGGCGCGCAAGTCCCGGGCGACAGGTTGCTGTTGCAACAGCAGCTTCAGGCAAAGTCGCTCAATTTCCCGTTCTTTCTCCTCAATCTGTGCGGCGATTTCCGGGACAGATTCTGCCAATGGAAGACTGCCCTCCAAAAGTGCCCGGGCAGAAGTGCCGATGGCTTTCTCGCACAGTGTGCCCATGGCCATCAACTCCCGGTTCAGGGTCTGCAATTGCCGGTCAAATCTTGTTCGCATCAGCCAAACCTCCCTGTGATGTAGTCTTCTGTCCGCTGGTCTGCGGGCTGGGAAAAGAGTTGCTCAGTGGCGTCATACTCCACCAGCTCACCCAGCAGGAAGAAGGCAGTCCGGTCGGAAATGCGGACGGCTTGCTGCATATTGTGGGTAACAATGGCTATAGTATAACGCTTTTTGAGCTCCATTGCAAGTTCTTCTATCTTTGCGGTGGAAATTGGATCCAGTGCGGAGGTTGGTTCGTCCATCAGCAATACCTCCGGCTCAACGGCAAGGGCTCTGGCAATACACAGTCGCTGCTGCTGTCCGCCGGACATTCCCAGGGCCGACTTTCCCAATCTGTCTTTGACCTCGTCCCAAATGGCCGCATTGCGGAGAGAGCGCTCTACAATCTCATCGAGTGCCTTTTTGTTGCGGATGCCGTGGGTTCTGGGGCCGTAGGCCACATTATCATATATGCTCATGGGGAAGGGGTTGGGTTTTTGGAAGACCATACCCACACGGCGGCGAAGGTGATTTACATCCATGTTGCCGTAAACATCATCCCCATCCAGAAAGACTCTGCCGGTGATATGGCAATCTTCCACCAAATCGTTCATCCGGTTGATGCATTTTAAGAGGGTGGACTTGCCGCAACCGGACGGGCCGATAAAGGCGGTGATTTCCTGACTGGGGATGGTCAGATTCACCGATTTCAGAGCTTGAAAAGAACCATAGAACAGGTTCAAATCTTCTATGCGCAGTTTATCCATGTGTGTTTTACCTCGTAAGTTTTTTTGCGACCAGCTCGGACAGACCGCTCACTACAATTACCACCAGCAGAAGCACCACCGCCGTGGCATAGGTCTGGTCAAGATATAAGCCATTGCTGGAAATATTATACATATGCACGCTCAGTGTGCGGGCGGAATCGGACAGACCCGTGGCAATCTCAGGAACCGTACCTGCAGTGAAAATTAGTGCCGCTGACTCGCCAACCACCCGTCCAATGGACAGAATTACCCCGGCAAGTATCCCCGGCACGGCACTGGGCAGAACCACCCGGAAGACGGTGCGCAGTTTACCTGCCCCCAGACCGAAACTGCCCTCCCGATAGCTGTCGGGGACGGAGGAGAGTGCTTCCTGGGTGGTGCGCATAATGACCGGCAGAATCATAATGCTTAAGGTTAGCGCACCGGAGATGAGGGACAGCCCCAGATGGAGAAACTTCACAAAGAATATAGAGCCAAACAGACCATAAACGATAGAGGGAATGCCGGACAGGGTTTCTGCCGTAATTCCTACAACAGCCGTCAATTTGTTTCCCCGGCGGGCATACTCCGTCAGGTAAATGGCTGCGCCAACCCCAACCGGCACGGCGAAGAGTAGAGAAAGGGCAATCATATAGACGGTGTTGACCAAGGCAGGAAGTAAAGACACATTCTCCGTGGTGTATTTCCGGGCAAAGAGACCGGGTGTCAAGTGGGGGATACCCTTGAAGAGAATATAGCCCACAAGAAGTGCCAGCGCAGAGAGTGTCAGTCCGGCGGCGACCCAGACCAGCATCCGCAGGAGTCCGGAGATATAGTTTTGCTGCTTCAGGTGGTGGGATGGATTGTACATCATTGACCCCTCCGTTTCAGTAGGGAAAAGCTGAGATTGATGATGAGCACGAAGACAAAGAGTACCACAGCTGTGGCGATTAACGCCTGACGGTGAAGCCCCTCGGCATAGCCCATTTCCAAAACAATGTTGGTGGTCAGGGTTCTTACCCCATCCAGCAGACTCCCGGGGATAACCGGCTGATTTCCGGCAATCATCATTACAGCCATGGTTTCACCCACCGCCCGACCTACACCCAGCACCACACCGCTGAATACGCCCCGTTTTGCTGCCGGGAGGATAACCCGGAAAACACTGCGCTCATGGGTTGCGCCCAGAGCCAGTGCGCCTTCATAATAGCTTTCCGGTACAGCCCGGAGGGAAGTCTCAGACACACTGATGATGGTGGGGAGAATCATCAGACCCAGGAGAATGGACGCCGCCAGCACACTCATGCCCCGGCCACCGAAGCTGTTCCGAATCAGCGGCACCAGCACCACCAGACCGAAAAAGCCAAAGACCACAGACGGCACACCGGCCATCAGATTCACTGCGGGGCGCAGAAGCCGATACAGCCATTTCGGGCAAAACCGAGCCATAAACACTGCCGTAAAAATGCCAATGGGGACACCCACCACCAGTGCCCCGGCAGTGACATAGAGACTGCCCACAATCATGGGCAGAATCCCATAGACGTCGTTACCCGGTCGCCACTGAAGTCCGGTGAGGAAGTTGATGACCCCGATTTTGCCCAGTGCAGGCAAACCACCCGCAAAGAGAAACAGGCAAATCAATATTACGGCGATAATCGATACACAGGCTGTCAGCAGAAACAGCAGGCGCATGATGGTTTCTTTTGGGTTTTTCATGGTTTCATATCCTCGATTCTACAGCCATTTGCCGGAGAGATGTCCCTCCGGCAAAGAAGCCCTTTACTCCAGTTCAGCCCAGGTGGTAATCTTACCCATAAAGATGTCCCGTACCTGTAAAGTGGTCAGGTCACTGATGGGGCATTGGTTGTTGACAATGACCGCGATACCATCCAGAGCGATTGCTGTGGCGGTGACACCCTGCGCCAGCTCCGATTCTTTCAGCTCCCGGGAAGCCATACCAATGTGGCAAGTGCCGTCAATGGTATCGGAAATGCCGGTGGAGGAATCGCTCTGTTGAATCTCAATGGTGATGTCAGGATTCAGAACTTCATAGCCTTCTTTCAATTTCTCCATCACCGGGGTTACGGAGCTGGAACCGGAAATTACCAGCTTACCGGAGAGATTCGCCGCTTCGTATGCCGCGCCACCGGAAATGGGAATGTAGTTGTTCCCGGCGACGATGTTTTGCCCGTCGGCGCTGAGGATATAGCGGATAAAATCCTCAGCCAAAGGGGAGAGATCATCACCGGTCACGATGTTAAAGGGACGGGCGATGGCATATTCCCCGATCAGGATATTCTCCACGGTGGGCGCAACGCCGTCAATGGAGATGGCCTTCACCGTGTCGTTGAGACTTCCCAGAGAGATGTAGCCCATGGCGTACATATCCCCGGAGACGGTGGTCATCATCACAGAGGTGTCCTTGGTGATGATGGCAGAGAGGGTGGTATAGTCCACTTTTTCTCCGGCTTCATTCTTCTGCTCCACACCAAAGAGCTCCACAAAGGCACTGCGTGTACCAGAGCCATCCTCCCGGGAAATGACCCCAATCTCCTGAGCGGGGTCGAACCCCTGAGTGGTGTTTTGACAGCCGGTGAGGGCAGTTACGACCACGAGAAAAGCCGCAACAAAACCCGTGATTTGCTTAAACAGATTCATCTTGTTGTCTCCTTTTTGTACTTATTATGACCCTTCCGGTCACAGGTATAACTTACACCAAAAAGGTAAGATTTGTTATCACGGCTTTGTAAAATGAACGTAAATTTGGAAGAATAATGCGGAAGAAGACCGAACCCATTCAGAGTCCGGTCTTCCTGTGCTGTTGGTTATTTAAGATTTAGTCGCAGAAGACATATTCCTTCAGCCGTGTAAAGGCTTCCTCCACCCGGCTCAGCGGCAGAGCCAGATTCATCCGCAGGTGGCACGGGCCATTAAACTGACGACCATCCTGAATGGCAACGCCCACATCCCATGCGGCGGAGAGAACCGCATCAATGGTCTTGCCCTTTGCTTTGCACCAGGCGGTGCAGTCCACAAACAGCATATAAGTACCCTCGGGGCAGGATACCTCCAGACCCGGGAAATTCTCCCGGATGTACCGGCAGGCGAAGTCCACGTTTCCTTTCAGCACCTGACGCAGTTCTTCCAACCATGCTTCTCCCGTGGGGCTGTACGCACCGATGAGGGCATACATGGACAGCACATTCATGCCGTTATAGTGGGGCATGGAGGCGGCCTTGTCCACCCGATCCCGGAGATAGTCGTTGTAAATTATCCGGTAGCTACCCACCAGACCAGCCAGATTGAAGGTCTTGCTGGGGGCATACATGGCAACGGTGCGCATTTTGGCGTCCTCGCTGACAGACTGGGTGGGGATGTGCTGATGGTCACCCAAAGTCAGGTCAGACCAGATTTCATCGGAAATAACATAGACATCATATTTCTGGAACAGGGCCATGGCCTTTTCCAGTTCCCACCGCTCCCAGACTCTGCCGCAGGGGTTGTGGGGACTGCAGAGGATGGCGGCGTGAATCTTCTCCCGGGAGAGCTTTTCTTCCATGTCGGCATAGTCCATACGCCAGATGCCCTGCGCATCCTGCACAAGCGGGGAGTGAACCAGATGATAGCCGTTGTCCTCATCGACAGCGTGAGTGAAGCCAACATAGGTTGGGCTGTGTACCAGCACCTTGTCTCCCCGGGAGCAAAGAACATTGAGGGCGCTGACAACGCCACCGAGAACACCATTGGCATAGCCGATATGCTTGGGCTCCAAGCCCTCTACACCATTGCGGCGGCGGTGCCAGTCAATGATGGCATCAAAGTATTCCTGACGGGGGGAGAAGTAACCGAAGGTGGGGTGCTGTGCCCGCTGAATCACTGCCTCCTGAATGGAGGGGGCAGTGGGGAAGTTCATATCGGCAACCCACATGGGGATGGGGTCAAATCCGGCTTTGGGTGCGGCAGGGGCAAACCCCTGGCCCAGCATATCCACGGCAATGGCATCCAGACCACGGCGGTCAATGATGGAGGTAAAGTCAAATTTCATGCTTTTGGTGTTCCTTTCTGTAAGAGGTTGGATATTATGGGTATATTATAGGGGTTTTTCGGGGAGTTTGCAATGGTAAATTTCACTAAGCTGGGAATCTGTTCAGATACAGCTCCTAAGAGGTCACACAGGCATACTACTGGGGGTTACAAGATACCTACAACCGGATACAGCGGAAGCGGAACAAATTCTGAGCCCCAGACAGAGAAATTCGGTTTAGCGTCTGTAAAAGCGAAATTCTCAGCCACCACCTGCATAGGCTTATCCCGAAAGGTGGTGCAATCCATGGTCATGTCCTATGTCTGGTTCTTTATGGTCCTGCTGTCCGTGGTCTTTTCCCTGCTCTCCGGAGAGGGAGGGAAGCTCAGCGAAAGTCTGTTGTCTGGGGCACAGTCGGGAATCACGCTGGCCATTTCCATTGCCGGGCCAATGTGCCTCTGGTCGGGATTGGGGAAAGCCATGGAGCGCTCCGGGCTCAATCGGGTGGTGGCAAAACTGTCCAGCCCCCTGGTGGGGAGACTCTTTCCATCTGCCCGGAAAGATGAGACCACTGCCGCCTACCTGTGTGCCAATCTCTGTGCCAATTTTCTGGGTTTGGGTAATGCCGCTACCCCCATGGGCATTGCCGCCACAAAACGAATGGCCAGCCTCGCCCCAAAAGGGGAGGCCAGCCACGAGATGTGCCGCCTGATTGTGATGAATACCGCCTCGATTCAGCTCATTCCTGCCAATGTCGCTGCTGTCCGTGCCTCTCTGGGCTGTGACAGCAGCTTTGACATTCTGCCCGCGGTCTGGGTGACCTCCCTGTGTTCCGTGGCTGTGGGATTGCTGGCAGCCAGAGTGTTTCAGGGGGTGCGGAAAGATGGGTGAAGTGATTCTTCCGTTGGTGCTTCTTGCTGTTAGCCTCTTTACCCTGCACAGGAAAGAAAACCTCTATGATGCGCTGATTTCCGGGGCAGGGGATGGGCTCAGCACCTTGAAATCCATTGTGCCTGCCTTAGTGGTGCTGCTGACGGCGGTGCAAATGCTCCGCACGTCCGGGGCGATGGAAGCATTGACCGGACTTCTCTCTCCGGTATTCCGGTTTCTGGGAATTCCGCCGGAGACCGCCCCGTTGGTGCTGATTCGTCCATTCAGCGGCAGTGCGGCGCTGGCGGTGGGCGCGGAAATCATGGCTGCTTATGGCGTGGACAGCGCCATCGGTCGCACCGCCGCCATTATGCTGGGCAGTACAGAGACCACATTTTATACCATCAGTGTTTACTTTGGGGCGGCGGGGGTCAAGCGGACAAGATATGCTGTCCCGGCGGCTCTGCTGGCTGATTTAACCGGTTTTTTGATGGCCAGCATCACCGCCCGGTTTTTTTAGACGCAAAAGGACTCTGCCCAGACCAAAATCCAGGCAGAGTCCCTTGGTATCAGAAATGTCTTTTATAAAAGTGGGATTAGAAGCCGCTGAGCTGGAAGGCAACCAGTTCCATGGCAGACTGGTCGGCACGGTCTTCGGTCATAATCACCAGAATGCTGCCGTCGGGGAGTACCGCACCGCCACAGAACCAGGGATAGCTGGTACCGAAGACATCACCGTCTTCCAGAGAACCCAGATAAGTACCGTCAGCGGACCAGAAGACCAGTTCACGCATATTGGCATCGAGACCCATGAAACCGTTGGCGGTCTTTGCCACGAAGGTTACACTGCCCAGACCCCAGTCGCTGTCGCCGTCAAGAGTCATGACTAAAGTGCCATCGGGGTTATACACGAAGACATAGTGGTCGCCATCAAGGTTGCTGCCGCAGACATAGATGTAGCTGTTGTCCACCATCAGGTGGGAGATGGTGTCCACCTCTGCAAAGATCATGTCCTGTGTGGACATGTTGCCGCCGGAGATGGTAATCTTCTGGCACTCGTTGCTGGAGAACCAGCTAATGCCCCAAGTGCCATCAGGAGCCATGCAGACGGAATCCGTGTCCTCATAGCTGGCAACCAGAGTGCCGTCGGTGTAGCAGGACAGGGGTTCCATAAAGGCGGAGAGCCACAGACTGCCGTCATTAGACACCTGAATGGCGTCAAATTCACCATCCACTGCCACATCACTGTCATAGACCAGCTCGGCGCCGTCCATGGTATAGCGCTTCAGAACGCCATCGGTGAGGATGTACACATTGCCGCCGGCGGCATAAGCCACAGCATGCTCAAAGGTTTCCTTGGTGACCAGGGGATCAGAGATGGGAATCCACTGGCTGTTGATGGCAATATTGCCCAGCATAGCGGTGCGGTTCTCTGCGGAGAAGGGCTCGCCATCCCAGGGCCAGGGGAAGTCCACATTGCCTACGTCGGTCAGCGTGAACTCCAGACCGGCGAGAAGCTGCTGGGTGGTGGCGCTGTTATAGTCGCCCAGGATTTCCACAAAGACAGTGGCACCGGCGGCTTCGTCGCGGCCAAAGTACCGCAGGCAGGGCTCGCCCCAGTAGTTGCCTTCCTGCATCAGGCAGGGGAAACCACCGATGGTGACAAAGTCATAGCTGTTGTTCACGGCATACTCGTAAGCATCGAAGCCATAGCTGTCCAGATAACTCCGGAAGGACTCGGCATCCTCAATGCTGACCCGGATTTCCACGTTGATTTCATAGCCCTCGTCTTCGGCGGGGACAATGATCAGGAGCTTGGCATATTCCTCGTCGTGGTAGAAGTCGTCTTCTGCGTCATAGGTCCAGACATCAGCATCATAGGTCAGGTTAAACAGCTCAGTTTCCAGCTTGGTGCCGTTTTCGGGTACCTCAACAGGCTCACTGGGCTGGTTGGTCTGGGGCTCGGTAGCCTCGTTGGAGGGGTTGGGCTCATCGGTGTCGCAAGCCGCAAAGGTCAGCAGCATACACAGAGCCAGAAGCAGTGCAAGTAACTTTTTCATGTCTTCAATCTCCTTTATTGGTCAGATATTTATTGTTCGGTCAGTCCTTGACCAAAGGTTGACCCTTTTTGTCGGTAAAGCTACCGGTGAGGATGCGGATAATGTCCACCAGCCAGCCAATACCCAGCAAACCGCCGGTAATGAGCCAGAGAATGCCGGTGCCAACTTTACCCACATAGAACCGATGGAAGCCTAACCCGCCAAGGAAAATGGCCAGCAACAGAGCGACCAGCTTCTTCTTGCTGCCTTCTGCGCCGGGCTTCTCCTCGGGGGCGGGAGCAACGTAATTCTCCACCGCTTCGCCGTTGATGATCTTCTGGATGGTCTCGGTGACGGTATCGATATATGCCCCCTGCAACAGCGGACGCTCTGCCACACCCTTGACCCCTTTGCGCAGGACACTGTTCTTACCCACATCCATGGAGAAGTTGCCCATATGTACATTGGTCTGGCTGGTGGCGATGGAGGGCATCACCTTCAGCTTGCCTTCTTTGACGGTAACCGACAGCATCACATCCAAATCCGGCTCCTTCTTGAAAGCGATCCTGGGTCCGCCAATACCACCTTTCAAAGAGAAGGGCATCTGGAAAGCCTGCGCTCTGGCCGAAAGTTTCTCATAGAGCAGTTCCGTGGTCAGCTCCGGAGATACCTGAACTGTTCTGGCGGTGGTTGCCGATGCGTATTCCTGAAAACTTGCCATAATCTAACCTCCTTTTTACAAAATTCCCGGACAAAAAATACAGAAACCCACATTCCCCCTTTGACCATTGGGAAAAAATGTGGTATACTGTTCAAAAGGGGAGTCTTAAGTGTCCGTTGGCGCGCCCACTTAAGACCACCATGCGAATGCACAATGAGGGACCCCTTTTGTTGAATCATCCGTAACGATGCTAAGGACCATACCCCTTTCTGAATCCTGTACATTAGATTATAACTGCATTTCACCCCCGTGTCCCCACCCTTTGCCCATTTTACGGGGTGGGCTACCCACAATTCTCCCGGAGAAAGTGTGGGAAAGTGTGGGGTGGTTGAAGGAGAGGACGTATGAAGAAGTTGTTTATTTGCTCTGCATTGGTGCTGACCACACTGATGCTCGCCGGGTGCACCAATGGCAACACGATAATTTCTGGTGCATCTGCGGTTTATACGGTTATGGCCGGCCTTTCGCTGCTCCTGCTGGTCACATATTGCTATTTAATTCAAAAGAAGAACGGCTGGTTCCTCCTACTCTTTTCGTTGGTTACCATCATCAATGCCGGCTATCTTTCTTTGGCTTTGTCGACAACATTGGAGGAGGCGTTACTGGCTAATCGAATCGCTTATCTGGGATCTGCTTTCCTGCCCATGAGCATACTGATGATTATCCTCAGTGTGACCAGGCTTCGTGTTCTTAAGATTGTCCCAGGTCTTCTCTTTGTGCTGGGCATGGTGGTCTTCCTGGTGGCGGCAAGTCCCGGATTCTCGGATATCTACTATAAAGAGGTTGCGCTCCATTGGGTGGGCGGTGTTGCCGTCCTGGACAAAGTTTATGGGCCATACCATAGTCTGTACGGCGCATATCTCTTGCTGTACTTTGTGGCCATTATTGGTGCTGTTACCCACGCTATCCTGAAAAACCTGTTGGATTCCAAGAGCCACATGGTGATTCTGGCTATGGCCGCCTTTGTCAATATGGGTGTCTGGCTCATGGAGCAGTTGGTAAAGATTGACTTTGAATTGCTGTCAGTGTCCTATGTGATCAGTGAGCTGTTCCTGCTGTGTTTGTGCCTGCTGATCCAGGAGAGTGAACGTGTGGCCACGGTTGTCATTGACGGTAAGGAAGAAGCTGTTGCGCCAAAAACGCACCATACCATTGTGCCGGATAACCAGACGCTGACGGACAAATCAACAGAGTTTTGTGACGGCATCGGATCCCAGTCCATGGAGTTGGGCGCTCTTGCGACTGAGATGCCGGTCTGTCCCATAAGTCAGCCCTCGGTGGATATGTTGGAGCTGTTCCGGAATGGGCTTGAAGAGCTGACCCCCACCGAAAGACTCATCTATGATTTCTATCTGGAAGACAAATCCACCAGAGAGATCATGGCGGAACTGAACATCAAGGAGAATACCTTGAAATACCACAACAAGAACCTTTACAGCAAACTGGGCGTCTCCTCCAGAAAACAATTGGTTGTTTTGGCCAGAGCAATGGAGGCCAATTCTCCACTCTGAGGCAAAAAACCGGATAAATCCCAATTTTCCCCTGTACATTTGAGGGAAGATTTGGTATACTATGAAGAACCACAAAAACAAGTACGAGGAGTTTATCCATGGAAAAGATTCTCGATCTCATTTCTCAAAAGATGGGCGATGCCTTTGAAGCCGCCGGCTATGACCGGAGCTATGGCAGAGTCACCGTCTCTAATCGCCCCGACCTGTGCGAGTACCAGTGCAATGGTGCCATGGCCGCGGCCAAGGTCTATCGTTGCGCCCCCATTCAGGTGGCTCAGGCTGTGGTAGAGAAGTTGGATGCCGCCGATTTTGAAGAAGTTACCGCCGTTATGCCCGGCTTTATTAACCTGCGGTTATCTGGTGCATTCCTCTGCCGGTATCTGGAAACCATGCGCACTGCCGTTGATTTCGGTGTCAATAAAGAGCCGGAAGCCAAGACAATCGTGGTGGACTATGGCGGACCTAACGTAGCAAAACCTCTGCATATCGGCCATCTCCGCTCTGCGATCATTGGCGAGAGCATGAAGCGTATCTATAAGTTCTTCGGTAACCACACCATCGGTGATGTCCATTTGGGCGACTGGGGTCTGCAGATGGGGCTGATCATTATGGGCCTCAAGTCTCAGCAGCCGGAACTGTGCTATTTTGACGACAGCTTTACCGGTCCTTACCCTACTGAGGCTCCCTTCACCATTGGAGAGCTGGAGAAAATTTACCCCGCTGCCTCTGCCCGGAGCAAGGAAGACCCGGAGTTTGCCAAGGCCGCCCATGAGGCTACTTTTGCACTTCAGGAAGGTCGCCCCGGCTATAAAGCGCTCTGGCAGCACATCATGAATATCTCCCTGGCCGATATCCGGAAGAATTATGACAATCTGGATGTCCACTTCGAGTCCTGGTTGGGTGAGAGTGACGCACAGCCCTTCATCGCCCCCATGCTGGAAGACATGAAAGCTAAGGGCTTGACGCAGGAAAGTGAGGGCGCAGTCATCTTCCCCGTTGCCCGGGAGGATGATAAGAAAGAAGTACCCCCCTGTATTCTGGTGAAGTCTGACGGTGCAACCCTCTATGGCACTACGGATTTGGCCACCATGGTACAGCGTGAGCGGGACTTTAAGCCCCATAAGATTCTCTACCTCACCGATAAGCGGCAGAGTCTCCATTTTGAGCAGGTTTTCCGGGCCTCCAGAATGGCCGGTATCATCCGCCCGGAGACGGAGCTGGAATTCCTTGGCTTCGGCACCATGAATGGCAAGGATGGCAAGCCCTTTAAGACCCGCACGGGCGGCACCATGCGTTTGGAACAGCTCATTGCCGAAATCACCGAGTTCGTCCGGGCCAAAGTGGTGGAAAACAAGATCGTCAGCGAGGATGAGGTGGAGAATACTACCCGAATGATTGCCATGGCTGCACTGAAGTATGGCGATTTGTCTAACCAGCCCACCAAGGACTATATCTTCGATATGGATCGCTTTGCCGCTTTTGAAGGCAACACCGGTCCGTATATCCTCTATACCATCGTCCGCATCAAGAGCATTCTCGCCCGCTATGGAGCTTGGGAGCATCTGCCCATCCAGATCCCGGTGAGCCGCTCTCAGAAGGATTTGATGCTGACCATCACCCGGCTCGCTCCGGCACTGGAGTCTGCATATCGCACCTCCGCTCCCAACCTGATTTGCGCTTACATTTATGAGTTGGCCGGTGCGGTCAATGCCTTCTACCACGATACCCGTATCCTTTCCGAGACGGACAAGAATCTGCAGGCGGGCTACATCTCTCTGATTGCTCTGGCCAAGGGCATTCTTGAACTGTGCACCAATCTTCTGGGTTTCAAGGCCCCGGAGAAGATGTAACCCCGAAAGGAGTTGCCATGTCCCAGATTATCTCTGTGGTGGCCGTTGTGGCCTTTGCCTTTCTGTTCATTAAGCTGATTTCTACCCCTATGCGCTGGGTGATGAAACTCCTCATCAATGCCGCAGGCGGGTTTGTCTCCCTGTTCCTGCTGAATCTGCTTTCCGGCTTTACCGGAATTACCTTTGAGCTGAATCTGTTCTCTGCTCTTCTGGTGGGTATTCTTGGTCTGCCCGGTGTGGTGATTCTGCTGGTCATTAAGCTTTTTTTGTAATTTTTACCTCTCCGGCGGCAAAAAACTGCGGCCGGAGAGGCGTTTTTTTGGAAATAAGCTACCGTTGACCCTTGCAAAAGCGACACACAGGGGTTATAATAGAAATATGCAACACAATTCATACAGGAGGTCGTTCTATGAATAAACCTGTTCTTGTGGTTATGGCCGCTGGTATGGGCAGTCGTTACGGCGGTCTGAAGCAGTTGGACCCGGTGGGTACCCATGGAGAGCTGATTATCGACTACTCCATTTACGATGCCCGCCAAGCCGGTTTTGAGACCGTGGTATTTGTCATTAAGGAGGAAATTGATCAGGCATTCCGGGAGGCGATTGGTAACCGGCTGTCTCAGGTCATGGAGGTGCGCTATGCCTATCAGGACCGGTTTGACTTGCCGGAGGGCTATACCTGCCCCGAAGGTCGGGAGAAGCCTTGGGGGACCGCACACGCCGTCCTCGCTGCCCGCAAGGTAATTGATGGCCCGTTTGCCGTCATCAATGCTGACGACTACTATGGCCCCAACAGCTTTAAGGAAATCTATACTTATCTCTCCGCCCACCCCGACACGGAAGATGGCTATGAGTATGCTATGGTGGGCTACCTTCTGGAGAATACCGTCACGGAGAATGGTCATGTGGCAAGAGGTGTCTGCCAGGAGGACAGTGACCACTTCCTCACCAGCGTCATTGAGCGCACCAAGATTCTCAAGGGCGAGACCTGCCCCCGGTATACGGAGGATGAGGGTGCAACCTGGCATGACCTGCCCGGCGATACCATAGTCTCCATGAATCTCTGGGGATTCTCTCACAGCTATCTGGAAGAAGCATGGGCCATGTTACCCGGGTTTTTGGATCGGGCCCTGAAGGAAAATCCCCTGAAGGCGGAGTTCTTCCTGCCTTATGTGGTGAGCCAGCTCATTGAAGCCGGGAAAGCCCGGGTTAAGGTCCTCCGTAGCACCGACCGGTGGTATGGCGTAACCTATCGGGAAGACCGCCCAAGAGTGGTCGCCGCCATTCAGGGGCTTGCCCAGCAGGGAATGTACCCTCAGCCCCTCTGGGGAAAATAACGCTGTTTACGGCAATGGTTGGCACACACCTTTATCCCGGTGTGTGCCGCCTTTTTTTGGTTTCGTCAGCTTTGTACTTGACGAAACCATATTTTTCCGGTATACTGGTGAAAAAGAAACAGGAGGACACCCTATGCACAAGAAACTCATGAAGATTATGGGCACCATTCTGGAGGCGATGGAATTTCTTTTGGCCGTCATCATCTTGCTGGTTTTGGGCGTGATGATTGTCATTGAGGTTGGCTCTATGGTGCAGAATCCCGGTGAATTCTTCTCAGAAGGTTTCCTGGATACCTTCCTGGGCAGTATCACCACCATGATTGTGGCCGTTGAGTTCGTGAAGATGCTCCTGCGCCCCACCGTCGGCAATACGCTGGAGATGCTCATTATGGCGGTTGCCCGGTATGTGGTACTCCATCACCATGACTATGTCGCCATTGCTGTGGGCGTTGGCGGTATTGTGGCGCTGTTTGCTGCCCGCCGTTTCCTTATCGCCAAGATGCCTATGGAGCACGACGAGGAAGTAGAAGACGAGAAACTGATGAACGCGGAACTCTAACCCATACATACAACTTCTCCCCCGGAAGGATTCGCATCTTCCGGGGGAGATTTCTTATGGAAGGGGATTAGCTCAGCCGGTACTTGGCGGTGTAGTTGCGGTACATGACATCGTAACGCTCACTCTCGGCTTTGACCTCTCTGAGGTTATGGTGCATACTCATGTCATGGTAATCCAAATCGAGGATACAACCGGCCAGATTGGAGCAATGGTCGCTGACACGCTCCAGATTGGTCAGCAAATCGGACCAGATGAAGCCGGTCTCAATGCTGCAAGTGCCCTGCTGGAGGCGGAGAATATGCCGGGTACGCATAGCCTCTTTCAACTCGTCAATGACCTGCTCCAGCGGTTCAACCTGCCGGGCAAGGGAGGCATCTCCGGCGGAGAAGGCACGGAAAGCCATATCGATGATTTCGGTCACTGCACCCACCAGCACCTTTAGCTCCTTCTGGGCATTCTCGGACAGGGCGATGCCTTTCCGCTTCAGCTCCTCGGCAGATTCCAGCAGGTTGACACCGTGGTCGGAAATCCGCTCCAAATCGCCAATGGCCTTCAGCAGCATAGCCGCCTCAGCCGTATCTTTGTCGCTGAGTTGGAGGGCACTGAGCTTGACCAGATAGGAGCCCAGCATATCTTCGTATTCGTCGGTGTCTTCTTCGCCTTTGCGGATTTGGTCGGCCAGAGCCTTGGTGGTACCTTCCAGAGCCTGAACACCACCCAGCAGGGTATCCCGGGCGCACATGGCCATCTGATTGGCAACGACCCGGCAACGGTCAAGCGCCACAGAGGGGGTAACCAGCAGACGCTCATCCAGTTCCGTGACTTTTTCGGGAGCCTTGCCATCGGGAACCAGCTTACAGACCAGCTTCTCCAGCATACCACCCAGAGGCAACATGAGGACTGTACAGGCGATATTAAAGATGGAGTGACAAATGGCAATACCGAATTTCGTGGCATCTTCGGCAAAGATAGCGGGGGCAAAAACCTTCTGCACAATGGCGAAGACGGTCAGCCAGACAACCGTACCAATGACATTGAAGCACAGGTGAACCAGGCCGGTGCGCTTGGCGTTCTTGTTGGTGCCGATGCAAGAGAGCATTGCTGTGATGCAGGTACCGATATTCTGACCCATGATGATGGGAATGGCAGAACTGTAGGACACCGCACCGGTGACCGCCAGAGCCTGCAGAATACCCACAGAAGCGGAACTGGACTGGATGATGGCGGTTAGAATTGCGCCGGCCAGCATACCCAGAATGGGGTTCTCAAAGGTGATGAACAACTGCTGGAAGGCGGGCACATCCTTGAGTCCCTCCACAGCGGCGGACATGGTATCCATACCAAACATCAAGGTGGCAAAACCCAGCAGAATCATGCCGGTGTTCTTCTTCTTATTGTCTTTCAGGAAGACATAGAGCACCACACCGATGAGGGCGAGAATGGGGGTGAAGGAGGTGGGCTTCAGAAGCTGGATAAAGAGACTGTCTCCCTCGATGGCGGTCAGACTGAGAATCCAGGAGGTGACGGTGGTACCCACGTTGGCACCCATAATGACGCCAATGGCCTGCTTCAGGTTCATTACCGCAGAGTTGACAAAGCCGACCACCATAACCGTGGTGGCGGAGGAACTCTGGATGACCGCAGTCACGCCCAGACCGGTGAGGAAAGCCAGCAGTCGGTTGGAGGTGAGCTTGCCCAGAACGTTGCTGAGGCTGCTGCCAGCCTGCCGCTCCAGCGCTTCGCCCATAATGTTCATGCCAAAGAGGAACAGACACAAACCGCCAATCATGTTCAGTACGTCAAAAATGTCCATATGTTACAGCTACCTTTCTTTTTCTCTCATGTAAATTTTGCTCAGATTTTGGACAATACCAGCATAACAGATTCAAGTCAAATCCATTACCGGATGTTTGTAAAGTTTTTGTAAAGTTATGCGTTCGTTGTGCTTGAGAAGAAGGGTAGATTATGTTCAAAATGGCTTCCCCTGCAGCACCGTCTGGCGGACAAAGCGGAACATTTCGGCCTCCCCTTGTTCTGCCAGAATGCCCAGTACGGTTTCCAGTTTTCTTCTGGTCTCCGGATGCATATTGTTCTTGTCGCCTTTGGAACGGTTCAGGTATTGGAGGGCATCGCCGTCCTGATAATCTTTACCCTTATACACCTTGCAGGCGGCAATCCGGTCCATAACCATTTCCACAAAGTATTTGGTGGGCATATCCACCGGCTCGTAGTGGCGGGTGGCGAGGTTGATATCGGTCCAGTATTCAAAGTGGTGACGGTTGCGCCCCTTGTGGTGCATCCACGCGGTTGAATAGCCCAGCAGTTCCCTCTGGGCGGTGTTGGGACTGCGGTTGCCCTGATAGTAGCGCACTCCGACCCGGAATTCGCTGGGGCTGTATTTGGACAGGTCATGGGTCAGTCCCTGCCAGTATAATCCCACTTTGAAGCAGTGCTTCCGGACGAGGAGACGGTGGCGGGTGATGGTGATGAAGTGTTTCCAGACATTTGACATGGAATGACCTCCGTAAACGGTTAGAATTGGTTGCCCAGTATCCCATACGCCAGCTTCATGGCAAGAATTCGGCGGACACTTTCATCAATGCGGGCGGTGGGAATAACGCCGGCTTCCACTGCATTTTGAAGCGCTTTGGCGGCCTGGGGCAAATCCTCCGGCATGAGAATCAGGTCACACCCGGCTGCAATTGCCAGTACAGCGGCATCGCCGGCGGAGTGGTTCTCCGTGATGGCACCCATGTTCATGGCATCAGTGATGATGAGGCCGGTAAAGCCCAGCTCTGTACGCAAAAGGTCGGTGATTATGACAGGCGAAAGAGAGGCGGGGGTGTTGTCGCCGGTGATTTTGGGCAGGCTGATGTGTCCTGCCATGACTACCGGCGCGCCTGCCGCGATTCCGGAAGAAAAGGGCAACAGCTCCCGGGTGCGCAGGCTGTCCAATGTGGCATTGCTTCTGGCATAGCCCAGATGAGAATCCTCTGTGGTGTCACCATGACCGGGGAAGTGTTTCAGCGTACACATCAGCCCGGACTCCTGAAAACCCGATACACAGGCTTCCAACAACTGAGAAACGGTCCCGGCATCGTGACCAAAGGAGCGGTCACCGATGATGGGATTTCCTGGATTGGAGTTAATGTCGGCAACCGGGGCAAAGTCCAGATTGAACCCCAGAGCGGACAACTCACTGCCCAAGGTCAGTCCCACATGGTAAGCATCGCTTGATCCCTCAATCTCACCCATAGGTGGGAATGGGGTTACATCCATATTGGGATTACTCCCCAAACGGCTCACCGCGCCCCCTTCTTCGTCCACTGCCACAAAGAGGGGAATCCGGGAAAAGGACTGATGGGCAGAAATCAGGGCGGAGGTTTGCTCCCGGGTCTGGAGATTCTGACCAAAGAGTACAATTCCACCTACCGGGAAACGCAACAAATCATCGGCAAGCCGGTCTTCTGCCGTGGTGACCACCTCGTTACCGGTGAGGGCTTCCGGGGTGACCACAAAGAGCTGGTATATTTTCTCTTCAAGTGTCATGGTGTCCATAATGGCCTGCACCGTGTCCACCTCCGGGGGGATGGTGAAGTCCTCGGTGGGTGGAGTGGACTCAGCCTCAGTGGGGGCGGTTGAATCAACAGTTAGGGGAGCTTTGGTGATGGTCACAGGCGACAGGGTCTGCGGGGGTGAGGGGTTGGCGCGCTGGGCATCGTCTGGGGTGAGACTGTCCAGAATCCCACGGTGGAGCAAAAGACCGGCAGAAATCCCGCCTAAAAACACCAGAAAGATGACCAGTCCAGCCAAAATCTGCCGGATGCGGCGCTTTCTGTTCAGGGTGCGGATATGCTGGGGCGTTTTGTCCATGGTGACACCTCCTGCTGAATTGGTCTTCATTGGATTGTCGGAAAAAAGCAATAACTCAAATTATACTATACACCAAAATGGAGGGAAATGCAAGTTTTTCCGGAAAAAAGCTGGGAATAAACCCTGCCCCCGGTTGCCAAAAGGGGAGAATATGTGTATAATGTGGAGGAAACGGAAAACCAACAGGAGGCGAGGATTTGAGAAAACTACTGCAATTCCTTCGTGGATATGAAAAAGAATGTGTTTTGGGTCCGGCATTCAAGCTGCTGGAGGCCCTTTTGGAGTTGATTGTCCCCTTGGTGGTCAAGTCCATGATTGATGTGGGCATACCCAATGGGGACAAGGGTTATATTCTGCGCCAGTGCGGGATTCTGGTTCTGCTGGCGCTGGTTGGACTGGGCTTCTCGGTGACAGCCCAGTATTTTGCGGCAAAGGCGGCAACGGGATGCTCGGCCAAGCTCCGTGGCAGTCTGTTTTCTCACCTGCAAAGTCTGTCTTACAGTCAGATTGATTCTCTGGGTACATCCACCATGATTACACGCATGACCAGCGACGTAAACCAGGTGCAGAGCGGTGTGAATCTGGCGCTTCGGCTGTTGCTCCGCTCTCCGTTTGTGGTCTTTGGTGCCATGATTATGGCCTTTACCATTGATGTTCCTGCGGCAATGGTATTCAGCGTGGTGATTCCGGTGCTGTTGCTGGTGGTCTTTGCCATTATTCTGGTGACGATTCCCATGTATAGGCGGGTGCAGACCTCCCTTGATGGGGTCACTGCGGCAACCAGAGAGAATCTGACCGGCGTCCGTGTTCTTCGGGCCTTTGGGCAGGAGGATGAGGAAGTGAGTCGCTTCTCCGGGCTGAACCGGGTGCTGAACCACCTGCAACTCAAGGTGGGGCGCATTTCCAATTTACTGAATCCGACGACCTATGTTCTGCTGAATCTGGCGGTGGTTGCCCTGCTGTATACCGGTGCAATCCGGGTGGACAGCGGGATTCTCTCTCAGGGTCAGGTGGTTGCGCTGTATAACTATATGTCTCAGATTTTGGTGGAGCTGATTAAGTTTGCCAATCTGATCATCACCATGACCAAGGCGGTGGCCTGCGGAAACCGGATCACCGGCATTCTCGGTATGAGCCCTGCCCAGAAACCGGGAGAAATGCCCATGCCCGAAAGCAAGCGGCGGGGCAGGGTGGAATTCCGCGACGTCTCCATGGCATACCACGGAACAGGCGATGAAGCGATCTCCGGCATCAGCTTCACGGCCAATCCCGGCGAGACCATCGGTATTATTGGCTCTACCGGCTCAGGTAAGTCCACTTTGGTGAACCTGATTCCCCGGTTTTATGATGCCAGCCGGGGTCAGGTGCTGGTGGATGGGATGGACGTGACCACGCTGGATGCTTCTATACTCCGGGAGAGAATCGGCATTGTTCCCCAGAAAGCGGTATTGTTCCGGGGAACCATTGGCTCTAACCTCCTGTGGGGCAAGGAGAATGCCACCATAGAGGAACAAAACCGGGCGCTGACCTTAGCCCAAGCCATGGAAATTGTGGAAAGTAAGGAAGATGGGCTGGATGCACCGGTGGAGCAGGGCGGCAGAAATCTCTCCGGCGGACAGCGGCAACGGCTGACCATAGCCCGGGCACTGATTCGCCAGCCGGACATTCTGATTCTGGACGACAGTGCTTCGGCGCTGGACTATGCCACCGACGCAGCTCTGCGGAAAGCCATTTCCACCATGCCCCAAAAGCCTACCACCTTCATTGTTTCCCAGCGGGCGGCATCCATTCTCCATGCTGACCGGATTCTGGTGCTGGAAGATGGCGAAGTGGTCGGACAAGGCAGCCACGAGACATTGCTCCGCACCTGCAAGGTTTATGAAGAAATCTACCATGCCCAGTTCAGAAAGGAGGGATGAGGGGATGAAGCAGGAAGAAAAACAGGGCGCAATCCTGAAGAAAGTTCTGCGCCGCTTAAAGCCCCAGAGTCCCATGTTGGTTTTGTCGGTTCTGCTGGCTGTGGTGACGGTGGTTTTGCAACTCTATGTTCCGGTATTGGTGGGCAGAATTGTGGACTGCATACTGGGCGCAGGTCAGGTGGACTTCGAGACCATGAAGGCACTGCTGCTGAATCTGACCTTGGTGGTTGCCGGGAGTGCGCTAAGCCAGTGGCTCATGGGTGAAATGAATAACCGGGTAACTTTCCGGGTGGTGCGCCAACTCCGGGAGGAGATGTTCAGCCACATCCAGCATTTGCCCCTGTCCCATTTGGATGCCAACCCCCACGGACAGACGCTGAGCCGGGTGATTGCGGATGTGGATCAGTTTGCTGACGGTCTGCTTATGGGCTTTACCCAGCTCTTTACGGGGCTGATGACCATTTTGGGTACGCTGATTTTCATGGTGCGGCTGGACTGGGGCATTGCATTGGTGGTGCTGGTGCTGACCCCCATTTCCCTGTTTGTGGCCAGATTCATTGCCAACAGAACCTATTCCATGTTTAAGCTTCAATCGGAGGTTCGGGGACAGCAGACTGCCATCATTGATGAAACCATTGGAGAATTGAAGGTGGTGCAGGCATTCAACCACCAGAGCAAGAGTCAGGAAAGTTTCGACAAGGTCAATGAGTCTCTGCGGCAGGCTTCGCTGAGGGCCATCTTCTTCTCATCCTTGACCAATCCCTGCACCCGGTTTGTGAATTCGCTGGTTTATGCGGCAGTTGGGCTTTTTGGTGCCCTGAATTGCATCTCCGGCGGCATGAGTGTGGGCGGGCTGACCAGTTTCCTCAGCTATGCCAACCAGTATACCAAGCCCTTTAACGAGATTTCCGGGGTAATTACGGAATTGCAGAATGCTCTGGCTTGTGCCGGGCGAATTTTCCGGTTGATTGAGACGCCTGCGGAAAAGCCCGACCCGGAGGGCGGAAAAGCCATCCAGCCGGTTCAGGGCGGGGTGGAGATTCAGAATGTGTCCTTCTCCTACAGCCCGGACAAGCCCCTGATTCGCAACTTCAACCTGAAGGTCAAGCCCGGTCAATGTGTCGCCATTGTGGGCCCCACGGGCTGTGGTAAGACCACCCTGATTAACCTGCTCATGGGCTTCTATGAGGTGAACGGGGGAGACATCCGCATTGACGGCGTATCCACCAAAGACATGACCCGCCATGAGCTGCGCAGTCGCTTTGGCATGGTTTTGCAGGACACCTGGCTTCGTGCCGGGACGATTCGGGACAACATTGCCATGGGAAAGCCGGACGCCACTGACGAAGAAGTGAGAGCTGCCGCCAAGGTCGCCCATGCCCACGGCTTTATCCGCAGACTCCCTCAGGGCTATGATACCATCATTGGAGAGTCCGGTGGCAGTTTGTCGCAGGGGCAGAAACAGCTCCTTTGCATTGCCCGGCTGATGCTGGCTCTGCCGCCCATGCTGATTCTGGACGAAGCCACATCTTCCATTGACACCCGGACGGAGCACCAGATTCAGGCGGCCTTTGCCACCATGATGGAGGGGCGGACCAGCTTCATTGTGGCCCACCGGCTGTCCACCATTGAGCGGGCAGATGTGATTCTGGTCATGCGGGACGGACAGATTGTGGAGCAGGGGAGCCACGGAGAACTGCTGAAGCGGGGCGGGTTCTATGCGAAGTTGTATGAGAGCCAGTTTGCCCATTGATTTAACACCGATATACAGAAAAGCGGAGGATTCCGGGATTGGAATCCTCCGCATAGTTTAGTTTGCGGTGATGCGGTAATTAGTGGGGTTTAGGGATGAGCAGCAACCCACTCGGCCTGGGTGTAGGTTGTGCCATTGTAGACGATGCTGCCGACGGTTGCGCCAGTCTTAATAACCAGAGCGGGGGGATAGGTACCGGCAGGGGTCAGATTAATCGTACCAACATGAGTGCCTTCACCGATGGTCAGCTTACCGAGATTTCTAGTGCTGATAGCACAAGAATCAATTACATCGATTTCGGTATTAGTAATCGTCACATGAGCCTGTGCAGCAAGATAAATCTTACCAAACTCACTACCGTCGATAGTGGTTTTAGTTCCGTTTACAAACGAAGCGTCGTAAGGCTTATATGCGGGATTCGCAGAAGTGGTACCGGTCATAACGCAATTCTTAAGAGTGGCAGTGCCATAATGGCAGAATGCGGCGGCGACGGGATTTCCTCCTTCTGTAATGCACAAAGTTGCGACAAGGTCGCTAACGTTCAGATTATTTGCGGTGTAGATACCACCCGTGCTGGTGCCATGATGGCCGAACTCTACAAAACCGGAACCTGTTACATTCAGGTTGTTAACACTCGCAGTATTTCCTGCACCGGGGTTGAAGGACAGATATCCGTAGTCGGATTCACCGCTGCCTTTAACACCGCCAGCGGCGATCAGTGTAATCTCAGCACCTTTACCGTCAAAGTCGGTTTCTTCAATGGTAACGATATCGGTGTTCAAATACACATCGTTGCCGTTCTCAAGAGCTTCAAGCAGCTCGTTACCATCATTTGTTGTAATGATAGAAGTTTTTGCCCAAGGATGATTCTTGTCATCAATTACACCGAAAGCGGTATTCAGAGCGGTTTCGGCATCGGAGAAGCCCTCTGTCTGAACGGCCTGAGAGACTGCAAAAATCTCCCAAGTGTCGCCGAATTTGGCACAGTATTCATTGTCAGCCATAGAGTCCAGGAACACCTGCACCAGAGAGGGGGCGGACTTTTCGCCTACAGCCAGAGCAGTCTTGTAGGTGTACACAATAATTACGTAGTCAATGCCATCGATTTTGGACTCAATGGGTTTGGAGGAGGTTACATCGGTACCGTTATAATTGATATGAATGTAGTCCTCTTTATCATGACCGGGGGCCTCGATTGCCACCACGGTACGAACGAAAGCATCGGACTTGCCGACGTTGTTCACGGTGATGATTTTGTCAACCACGTTCTTCAGGTCAGGGGTGAACACCTTGTACTTGACACCGTTCACTTCCACACCCTCAGTAGCCCATTCGACAGGACCAACTGCGGGGTAAGCGGGCTTCAACTGCGAGAAAGTCTTCAGATTGCCGTTAGCATCCCGCTCCTGCTCAATCTGTTCAATCTTCACATTACCCAAAGTCATCACATTGACGTCGCTCTTCTCATCGACCAGATAGGCCAGAGTAACATTGACGGCAATGGCTGCGGTCAGGGCAACAACCAGCAGCAAGGCCAGCGCCTTCTTGAAAATTGACATATGTATTCCTCCACATATTGATTTTGCCTGCATCAGAAGGACATCATACCGGCAACACAGGCACACTCCGGCAGATGGCTGAATCCAGCATCACCTCGAATACATCAATCTGAACAATTCCCGAACTGTCAGAATGTTTACCTTTTGACAGTCAGATGTTCACCATGATTCTATCACAATTATTCTGAAAATGCAACCATATTTGTTGTTTTTCCTGCTGAATGTCGCTCTGTCAAAAGGTAAACATTTTGACGGAAAACCCGGTATGCCGCAATAAGCATACCGGGTAATTTTAATCCTTCAATATAGAAACAAGGTAACGCAAGGCGACTTCATAACCGTCTAAACCCAATCCCATAACTGTTTTTACACAAGCCTGACGCACATAGGATATCTGCCGGTAACTTTCCCGCTTTCCGGTGTCAGAAATATGCACCTCAACCGTGGGAATGTTTACCGCTTTCAGTGCGTCCAGAAGGGCAATGCTGGTGTGGGTGTAGGCGGCCGGATTCAGCACAATACCATCATACACCCCATAAGATTCCTGAATCCAGTCGATCAGCATCCCCTCGTGGTTGCTTTGACGGCAGGTCACTTCTACCCCCAATTCGCTTGCTGTGCGGTGAATCCGGTCGATGAGGTCGGTATAGGTCTCTCTGCCGTAAATCTCCGGCTCACGAAGACCCAACAGATTCAGATTCGGACCGTTGAGGACAAGAATTCTCATGGATTCAGCACCTCCAAAATGGTTTGTACGGTTTCTTCCGGCGTGCCATCGTTGGGGATGATCCGGTCGGCAAAGCGGCAGTAGCGGTCTTTCCGAGCCTTGTAGAGGACTTCAACCCCCAAATCTTGCGAGAGCGGGCGCCCTGCTTTGGGCAGTAAAGACAAATCCCGGGTCAGCCAGAAGATTCGCCCGTTCTGATGGAGCAGGGGATAGTTTTCCTCCCTGGTGACACAGCCCCCGCCTGTGGCGATCACTACACCGGAGCTTGCGCCAAGTTTTGCCAAAACCATCGTCTCAGCTTTCCGGAAAGCATCTTCGCCATGCAGACGGATGAATTCTCCCGCAGATATTCCTATGATGCGCTCAAACTCCGCATCTGCATCCAGAAAAGGTTTGCCCAACGCTTTCGCCAGCAGTGTTCCCACCGCAGTCTTGCCACAGCCCGGCATCCCAACAAGAATCAGATTCTCCATATCCAGCCCAATTTTTTGCCATGCGGACTCCATCATTTCCCGGGGAATGGTTCTTCCGGTGAAGGATTCGCTGGATTTTGCTGCCTGCGCCACCAGCATGTACAGTCCGGAAAGACTGGGGATTTGCAGTCGCTCAGCCTCCAGAATCAGGGCAGTGCGGCGGGGATTGTAGACCAAATCCAAGACTGCTTCCAAATGGGGGAAAGCATCCGGTCTCACCGGTGATGCGCCATTATTGGGGTACATCCCAACCGGGGTAGCATTGACCAGTATAGCGGCATCGGCGTGGCGTGTGAGATTTTCATAATTATCCTGCCCACTGCGGGAAATGACAATGACCTCAGCCCCGAGTTCCCGCAAAACCGTCTGCACCGTCACTGAAGCCCCACCGGAACCCAAGACCAAGGCCTTTTTTCCGGTGCAGGTGATGTTTATTCGCCTGACCATCTCCAAAAAGCCATGATAATCGGTGTTGTCGCCGCAAATCGTTCCATCCGGCCGGCGGGTCAGTGTGTTGACACTGCCAAGTCGCTGGGCCAAAGGGGTCAGTTCCTGACAGAAATTAACCGCTGCCTTTTTATAAGGGATGGTTACATTCAGTCCATCCCACTGACCGGATTGAAGGAACTCCCCCAAATCCTCTGGCTGAACCTCAAATAAGCCATAGGGTACAGAACCGAATAACCCATGAATTGCCGGGGAATAGCTATGCCCCAGCTTTTGCCCCAACAGTCCATAATGCCCCATCATTGAACCTCCCGATAAGAGCCGAAGTAGGTGAATTCCTGCCCGCTGGCGGACAATTCGCAGATGATCTGGACAAATTCCTGCGAATAAATAGAGGTATCCAGCTCCAGAAAGAATCGAATTTCAGCCTCTCTGCCGCAAATGGCGTGACTCTCCAGACGGGTGATATTGATCCCCAGTGCATAGAACCTGGCCAGTAGCTTAAACAGAGCGCCCGGTTGATTCTGTAGAGACAACTGGATGCCACTGCGGTCAGCACCGGGGTAAATCTCCAGCATTTTGGACACACAGATGAAGCGGGTCGAGTCCAGGTCCCTGTTCTGTACCCCCAGTTTCAGCCCCCTGAGGTCAAATTGATCCATCATATTTCGCCCACAGAGCACGGCCACATCCTGCCGTGGAGATTCTGCCGCAGCCTTTGCCGCTTGCCGGGGATCGTCAAACAGGGTGAGTTTTATTGCTCTATCTAAACGACTGATGAAGTCTGAACAATGTTCCGCCGCCTGTGTGTGGGTGAAAATCTCCCGAATCTCCTCAAAACGGGTGGAAGGCTTACCCAAAAGGTGGTAGTCTGCCCGAACCTGTACCGAGCGCACCACATAACAGCCGTACTTTTCCAGCAGGTCGCAGATTTCCCGTACCGACCCGGTGGCGCTGTTCTCCATGGGCACAAGGGCATAGTTACACAGTCCCTGTTTCGTGGCGGCAAAGACAGCCTCAATCCGGTCAAATGACATCACCAGCGGCATCCGGAACAGTTTCTCGCAGGCAAGCTGAGCCAGCCCATCTTCTGCCCCGCAGACCGCCACGTTGGCACTTTGGGGGAAAAGCTGAGGGGTCTGGGCAATTGCCTGGTCAATGGCTTGGTTCAGCTCCGTGTACTGTGCCATCTGCCTTCTCTGGCAGGAGCGGCTCAGTTCAAAGAGGGAGGAATACAGCACTGCCGTATAACTCCTTAGCTCCGGCGGCATCCGGTCACAGAGCGTTTTGGTTTTCTCCCGCTCCCGTCCGGCATCCAGAATGGGCAGACCCTTTTCTTTTTTGTACGCCGCAATTTCCATGCTGGTCTCCATACGCCGCCGGAACAGGGCAATGAGCTGGTCATCGATTTCGTCCAGCGCCTGGCGATAATCCAGAAGATCCATCAACACCACCCTCTCTCCTCTTTTTTCTGCTGTAAATATGCGTCATATATGGCCACAGCGGCCGCGGCTTCGATGCAGGGGACAGCTCGTGGCACAATACAGGGGTCATGCCGCCCGCCGACCGTCAAGGTGGCGGGTTGAATCTTTTCTCCGGATAAGTCAACGCTTTCTTGTGGAAGCATAATAGACGGCGTGGGCTTCACCGCCACCCGGAAGATTATGGGCATACCGCTGGTAATTCCACCCAAAATGCCGCCATGGTGGTTGGTGGTGGTGCGGATTGATTCTCCGTCAGTGCTGAAGGGGTCATTGTGCTGACTTCCAAACATCCCGGCGGCGGCAAAACCTGAACCAAATTCAATGCCACGGATACCGGGAATCCCAAAAACAGCCTGACTGATGCGGTTTTCCATCCCCCCAAACATGGGGTCGCCCCATCCGGCGGGAAGCCCCACGCAGGCGCATTCAATGATACCGCCAATGGAGTTCCCGGCAGCCTTTGCCGAGCGAATCGCCGCCTGCATATCCGCCGCCGAGGCAGAGGACAGGGTAGGGAAGGCCTCGTTCAGAAGCGCCCGGAGTTGGGTGGAATTGACCTCAACCGGGTCAAAGGGCGTGTCTTCCACCTGTCCAATGGTGCGAATGTGTGCAGCGATGGTTATGCCCAAACCCTCCAGAAGCTGTTTGCAAATTCCACCCACCACACACAGCCCCGCAGTGAGTCGTCCGGAGAAATGGCCACCACCGAAATGGTCATGATAAGGGCCGAATTTCTGCCCGGCGGTATAGTCGGCGTGTCCGGGGCGGGGGATACTGCGGCTGGATACATAGTCCTGAGGCCGAATGTCCGTGTTGGCAATGGTGACGGTTATGGGTGTGCCACAGGTATAGCCAGCCACCAGTCCGGAGAGGAACTGGGGAAGATCTGCCTCTTTCCGACTAGTGCTCAAGGGACTGTTTCCCGGTGCTCTGCGCCGCAGGAAGCTGGAAAGCGCCTCCATATCCACCTTAAGTCCGGCAGGAAGACCCTCAATGGTTACCCCAATCGCCGGGGAGTGGGACTGACCGAATATGGTGAAGCGAAGATTCTCGCCATAGGTGCTTGCCATACTATACCTCCTCAATCTTCCCGCCCAACGCGGTATAGTCCGACCAGAAGCCGGGATAGGATTTTGCCGTAGCTTCTGCATCCAAAATGGTCACAGACTCCCGGCAACAGGTTGCCGCCACAGCCGCCGCCATGGCAATCCGGTGGTCATTGCAGGAATGGATAACGCCCCCCTGCAGTTTGGTGGGATAGACCGTCAGGGCTTCGTCATTTTCTTTGATTGTGCCTCCAAGGGAACGGATCAGGTTTGTTACAGAGAGAATCCGGTCGGATTCCTTCAGGCGAAGTCTCGCCACGCCCACAAAGGAGGTTTCGTTTTCAGCCCCGGTTGCTACCACGGCCAATATGGGGAACAGGTCCGGAATTTGAGACACATCAACGGGAAGACCCTTCCCCAACAAACTCAGGCAGGACAAAATTGCCCGGTCCCCCTGTATGCTATCGTGATTCAGTCCGGTGACCGCAATCCGGCTACCCAAGGCATTGGCACCATACCAAAATGCGGCATTAGACCAGTCGCCTTCCACCGAAACAACACCGGGGCTGCAGTAGGGGGAAGGATAAATGGTAAAGCAATTTTTCTCTTGACAGACAGGGACACCGAAGGTCTCAAGCGCCGCCAAAGTCATCCGGACATAGGGTGCAGACTCCATTGTCCCGGTAACCGAAAGCTGACTCATTCCGTTCAGCAGAGGCAGAGCCAGAAGCAACCCGGACATGAACTGACTGGACACATTTCCCGGTAAGGTATAACACCCGGGGTGCAGTTGCCCGGTGAGCAGGAGTTGGTTTTTGCCGGATACGGAGATGGACACACCGTGGGCAGACAGTTCCTCCCGCAGTGGGGACAGCGGTCGTTGCCCCAATCTTCCTTCCAGATGGAACAGACTCTGATGCCCCAAAGCTGCCGCTACCGGGAGAAGAAATCGCAAAGTTGAGCCACTTTCCCCACAGTACAGCGTGTGCTCAGGTTGACCCACGCCGGGAGACACCAGAAATCCGTCCGGCGTTCTCTGGATATCGGCGCCCAAAGCCTGAAGACAGTTTACAGTTGCTTCAATATCCGCCGATGTGCCGCCGCAGAGGATTCTGGTGGGTGCATCGGCCAAAGCTCCGCAGATGAGCAACCGGTGCGCCATGGATTTGGCGGGAACGGCAGGTACTGTTCCGGCGAGGGAAGTTGGATAAAGTCGAAGATTCATGGTTAACCTCCCAGTGCAATCCACCGGGGCAATTCCTCCACCCCAATCCGGTGCAGGATGCAGTGCCCGATTTCTTTTGGCACAACAAGAGTTAGCTTGTCGCCCTGCCGTTTTTTGTCACCCAGGGCCGCCTGAAGCAAGTCGCAGTGGGGAATCTCCGTGCGGGTGGGCAGACCAAACCGGGTCAGGAGTTCTTCGATATTTCGACAAGTTTCTGCGGTACAAAAACCAAGGGAAACGGCGGCTCTGCTGACCATAGCCATACCGACAGCTACCGCCTGCCCGTGAGAGAGGGTATAATTGCTGGCCAATTCCACGCCATGCCCCAACGTGTGCCCCAGATTCAGAAATTGCCGGGCACCCCGGTCAAACTCATCCTCCTGCACATAGTTCCGCTTCATGGTAATGCAGGTTTCGATGACCTCTGGCAATTGCTCGACTATAGGCCTGTGCATCAGGACGCAGAACAATTTGGGACTGCCCAAAACGGCATATTTAATCACTTCTGCACAGCCGTCCCGGAATACGTTTTCCGGCAGTGTAGACAGGATTTCCGGGTCGCAGAGGACGTATTTCGGTGGATAAAACGCTCCGGCCAGATTCTTGCCCATTGGCAGGTTAATGGCGGTTTTGCCACCAACGGAGCTGTCCACCATTGCCAGCAGAGTGGTGGGAATCTGGATATAGGGAATACCTCGGAGATAGGTGGCGGCGGTAAATCCGGCCAAATCACCGACCACGCCACCGCCCAATGCAACCAGTAAATCACTGCGGGTCAGCCGGGATTCTGCCAGCAGGTTCAGCAGTTCCAGATAGTTGGGGCCGGCTTTGGACTGTTCGCCGTGAGGGATGATGTGGGTAAAGACACGGAATCCCGCGTCTTCCAGAGAAGAAACTGCCCGGTGCAGACAGAAATCTGCTACGACATCGTCTGTTACCACAAAGGCGACTCTGCCGGAGACAACCTGTGCCGCCCGCTGACCCAAGCTGGACAGCAGGCCTCCGGCAATCTCAACCTTATAGCAGGCAGAGGCAGAAATAGGAATGATGGACACAGACGTCACTTCCTTCACTTAGTTACAGCAGAATTCATGGTAACGACTGCCCGTACCTGTCGGATTTTCTCTGCCACATGGTAGAATTCTTCCGGGGTCAGGGATTGGGCACCGTCACAAAGGGCATGGGGTGGGTCATTGTGCACTTCGATCATCAATCCGTCTGCACCGCAGGCTGTGGCGGCCAAAGCCATCGGTCCAACCAAATGGGACTGCCCGGTAGCGTGACTGGGATCAACCACAATGGGCAAATGACTTAGTTGTTTTAACATGGGCACAGCAGACAAATCCAGGGTATTGCGGGTATAGGTTTCATAGGTGCGGATGCCTCTTTCACAGAGTATTACGGCCTCATTGCCACCGGACATGATGTATTCCGCACTCATCAGCCACTCTTTCATGGTGGCGCAAAGACCCCGCTTCAACAGGATGGGCTTCTTCAGACGTCCCACCTCTTTCAGCAGGTCATAATTTTGCATATTTCTTGCCCCGATTTGGATCATGTCCACCTGCTCAAAAAGGGGAAGCTGAGCCGGATTCATGGCCTCGGTGATGATGGGTAGTCCTGTTTCCCGCTTGGCCTCCAGAAGCATCTCGATACCTAAAGCCCCCAGACCCTGAAATTCATAAGGCGAGGTGCGTGGCTTGAACGCACCGCCACGAAGAATCTGTGCACCGGCAGACTTCACCGCCTTCGCCACGGCAATAATCTGCTCATGTGTTTCTACGGAGCAAGGGCCGGCGATGAGGCAGAAGTGGCCACCGCCAACCTTCACTTCACCGTCGCCCACAGAGATGGCCGTATCGGCAGGCTGAAACCCTCTGCTACAGAGCTTGAACGGTTCGCTGACCCGGCGTACCGACTCCACCATGCTTAACCCTGTCAGCATCGTCATATCCACAGCATCGGTGTTGCCCACAATGCCGAGGATGGTATGTCCCGCTTCCTGAGTCAGATAGGTTTTCAGCCCCAAATTCTGCAGCCAACCGGTCAGGCTGTGAAGTTGAGCAGGGTCAGTATCTGGTTTGATCATGGCAATCATGACAGAACCTCCTGAATTGTGATAAAAAGCCACACAGAATGACAAATCCGTGTGGTCGGAAAAATGGACAAACACACTTTAACGATACCACCGATTGGACAAATTGTCAACCAAATCGGGATTTTTTCGCAAAAAACCAGCCCCGGGAACCCCCAGGGCTGGAAAAGGGTCAGTGATTTCCGGCGACGCTCTGACGCACCAGCGCCCGCTTCAGGCGGGCCTGAGCCAGCTTCAGCTCCATGTCGCTGGATTCTTTGTTCCCCAGTACCTTTTGGGCACGGTCATAGGAAGCCTGTGCCCGGTCGGTATCAATGTCCTCTGCCCATTCGAAGGTGGTGGCGACCACACTGACCATGGTTTTGGTAACAGACAGCAGACCGCCTATGCAGGCAGCATACTTAGGTCCATCTTCCGTAATCACAGTTGCCTGCCCCATACCCAGAGCGGTGACCAAATCCAAATGGTCAGCCTGAATGCCTACGTCGCCATCAATGGTGCGCAGGGTGAGACTCTGCACCTGACCATCAAAGCAAGGACCGTAGGGGGTGACGATTTTTAGGTGGAATGTCTTCATGCCGCTCACCCTTTGTTGGCCCGGGCGACAACCTCATCGATAGAGCCGGCAAAGAGGAAAGCAGACTCGGGCAGGTCGTCATGCTTGCCCTCGATAATTTCCTTAAAACCGCGGATGGTCTCTTTCAGGGGGACATACTTGCCTTCCATGCCGGTGAACTGTTCGGCCACGCTGAAGGGCTGAGACAGGAAACGCTGCACCTTACGGGCGCGGTTGACAATCCGTTTGTCTTCTTCAGAAAGCTCGTCCATACCCATAATGGCAATGATGTCCTGCAATTCCTTATATCGCTGCAAAATTCGCTGAACACCCCGGGCGACCTCATAATGCTCTCTGCCCAACACCTCAGGGGAGAGGATACGGGAGGTTGAGCCCAGCGGGTCGACGGCAGGATAGATACCCAGCGAGGCAATACCACGGTCCAAAACGGTGGTGGCGTCCAGATGGGCGAATGTGGTGGCAGGGGCGGGGTCGGTCAGGTCGTCAGCAGGGACATAGACCGCCTGCACGGAGGTGATAGATCCATCTTTGGTGGAGGTAATGCGCTCTTGCAGTGCACCCATTTCTGTGGCCAGAGTCGGCTGGTAACCAACGGCTGAGGGCATACGACCCAGCAGAGCGGAAACCTCAGAACCGGCCTGTGTGAAGCGGAAGATGTTGTCGATGAACAGCAGAACATCCTGGTGTTTTACATCCCGGAAGTATTCTGCCATGGTCAGTCCGGACAGACCCACCCGCATTCTTGCTCCCGGGGGTTCGTTCATCTGACCATAGACCAGAGCGGTTTTCTCCAGAACGCCGGATTCCTTCATTTCATTGTATAGGTCATTGCCCTCACGAGTGCGCTCGCCAACGCCGGTGAAGACGGAGATACCGCCGTGCTCCTTGGCGATGTTGTTGATGAGCTCCATAATGAGGACGGTTTTGCCAACGCCAGCGCCGCCAAACAGACCAATCTTACCACCCTTGGCGTAGGGGCAAATCAGGTCAACGACTTTAATGCCGGTCTCCAGAATTTCGGTGGTGGTGGACTGCTCGTCATAGGCGGGAGCTGGGCGGTGGATAGGCCAGCGCTCTTTGGTCATGGGTGCGGGCTTCTCGTCAATGGGCTCGCCCAGAAGGTTAAAAATACGACCCAGGCAGCCCTCACCAACGGGAACGGTGATGGGCTTACCGGTATCGGTGGCGGGCGTGCCACGCTGTAAGCCGTCAGTGGAGGTCATGGCGACGGCACGGACCACATTATCGCCCAGATGCTGGGCGACCTCCGCGATAATCATGTTCTCTCCATTGGGTACTTCAATGGCATTGAGCAGAGCCGGAAGATAGCCCTCCGGGAAGCGGATATCCAGAACCGGCCCAATGACCTGGGTAACAGTACCAATATGATTTGCCATAGGATTCAACTCCTTGCACCGGGAGTGGCTCAGGCTTCAGCACCGGCCACAATCTCCGTGATCTCCTGGGTAATTGCGCCCTGACGGGCACGGTTATATTTCAAATTCAGCTCCGCAATCATCTCGTCTGCATTTTTGGTGGCAGAGTCCATGGCGGTGCGCCTGGCGGCCAATTCACTGGCCACGGATTCACACAGCGCACCATAGACCACGCCGCCCACATACTCCGGAATGATGGCATCAAAAACCGTCTGCGCATCGGGCTCATAGAGGGTCTCTACACTGGGGTCATCCCTGGTGACGGTCAGAGACAGGGGCAGTACCGGCAACAGAGCGGGGGACTGGGCCAGCACCGAGACAAAGTTGGTGTAGACGATACAAACCCGGTCAAATTTACCGGCCAAAAAGTCTTTGGTCAGTTGTTTAGACAGGGTGAAGCAGTCACCAATGGATATGTTAGCGGCTTCGCTATATTGCTGGGTAAGGATTTCCGTTCCGTGAGAGCGGAAGAAGTCCACAGCCCGCTTGCCAATGGGCAGCACGCAATAATCCTGCCCCTCCAACTCTCGGGTCGCCAGTTTAAATACGTTGCTGTTATAGCCACCAGCCAGACCGCGGTCGCCGGCGATAACAATGCAGCAGGTCTTTTTGCTCTCCCGCTGTGTCAGGTAAGGTGATGCGATATCCGCCTTGGTGCAGGCAATGTGGGCGATGGTGGCATAGAGCTGTTCAAAGTAGGGGCGGCTGCTGAGCACCCGCTCCTGTGCCTTGCGGAGTTTGGAGGCAGCGACCATTTCCATGGCCCGGGTGATTTGCCGGGTGCTCTCCATGCTGCGGATTCGCTGTTTGATGTCTTTGGTGGAAACGCCCGCCATGGGTCAGCCTCCTTACTGATGGGTATTTTGGAATTCCTCAGTGAACTGGGCGAGGAACTGTTTGAGGGCTTCTTCGTTCTCTGGCGTCAATACTTTGGTCTCCCGGATAGAGGCAAGAATCTGGGGTTGCGCATTTTCCAGTTTGCGGTACAGCTCATCTTCGTAGACACTGACCTGACTTACGGCAATGCCATCCAGATAACCCTTAGTAACGGCATAGATGATGCAGATCTGCTGGGCAACCTCAACGGGCTGACCATTCTTCTGCTTCAGCACGGCCACGATTCTTTCGCCCTGCGCCAGACGGGACTTGGTGTCCGCATCCAAATCGGAGCCAAACTGGGCGAAGCTCTGGAGCTCACGGTACTGGGAGTACAGTAGCTTCAGCGAGCCTGCCACTTTCTTCATGGCCTTAATCTGGGCAGAGCCGCCCACACGGGAGACGGAGATACCGGGGTTCACGGCGGGCATAATGCCGGCGTTGAACAGCTCGGTCTCCAGATAAATCTGACCATCGGTGATGGAAATAACATTGGTGGGGATATAAGCAGAGACGTCACCGGCCTGGGTCTCAATGATGGGCAGAGCGGTTAGGCTACCTCCACCATGCTCAGGCGACATTCTGGCGGCTCGCTCCAACAGGCGGGAGTGGAGGTAGAATACATCGCCGGGGTAGGCTTCTCTTCCGGGGGGACGGCGAATCAGCAGGGAAATGGCACGATAAGCCACGGCGTGTTTGCTCAAATCGTCATAGACAATCAGCACATCCTTACCCTGATCCATGAAATACTCGCCCATGGTGCAACCGGAGTAAGGGGCGATATACTGCATGGGCGCTTGCTCAGAAGCAGTGGCAGAGACAACGATGGTATAATCCATGGCGCCGTGCTGTTCAAAACTGCTGACAATCTGAGAAACGGTGGACTGTTTCTGTCCGATAGCCACATAGATACAGATCACATCCTTACCCTTTTGGTTCAGAATGGTATCGGTGGCGATGGTGGTTTTGCCGGTCTGCCGGTCGCCGATAATCAGTTCACGCTGACCACGGCCAATGGGAATCATGGAGTCAATGGCTTTAATGCCGGTCTGCAGAGGCACAGAGACACTCTTGCGCTCGATAATGCCGGGTGCTTTATGCTCAATGGGGCGGCTCTCCTTGCAGGAGATGGGGCCTTTTCCATCCACGGGATTGCCCAGCGCATCCACCACGCGGCCGATAAGCTGCTCACCCACAGGGACAGAGACGACCTGGCCGGTACGCCGGACGACAGCGCCCTCTTTGACACCACTGTCAGCGCCCAGCATAACCACGCTGACATAGTCCGTCTCTAAGTTCAGGGCCATGCCCACAGCACCGCCGTCAAAGGACAATAGCTCATTGGCCCGGCACTTGTCCAGACCGTGAACCTTGGAAATGCCGTCACCAACCTGGATGACGTAGCCAATTTCGTCCTGCTTGGTCTTTGCACCATAACTGCGGATTTGGTCTTTGATTACTTTGGTAATTTCGTCGGTTTTCAGGTTCATGGCTTCACCTTCTTTATACGATGGCTCGCTTCAGACTCTGGCGCAATTCCTCCAGACGGGACTGGAGACTGCCATCCAATTGAACGCCGCCGAAGCGCAGTGTTACGCCGCCCAGAATCTCCTGGTCCACATTGTTCTGGAGCTGGACGGTTTTACCGGTCATGGTTTGCAGTTTTTTTGTCAGAGTCTCCACCTGAGCCTGGCTCATTTTAACGGCGGTGATGGCAGTTGCTCTGAGAATACCATGAGCCTGGTCATAGAGATCTTCATACCCACCGGCGCAGGCGGGATACTGCCGGATTCCCTGCTTCTCGCAGAGAATTTTCAGGAAATTCAGATGGTAGGGTGACAGAGTGGAGAACGACTCATCCAGAAGGGAAAGCCGCTGCGCTTTTGCTACAGCGGGAGTATCCAGCAAAGCCACATACGCCGGATTCTCGGCAAAAATATGGCAGACGGTCTTCATTTCCTCCAGAATGGTATCTTCCGCTCCGGTCTCCTGAGCCAGCTCATACAGAGCCCGGCTATAGTCGGTTGTGTTGATCATGGTCATTCACCCAGCTCGTCAATGAAGGTATCAATCAGCTTCTGGTGCTTCTTACCGTCCACATCCTGACCCAGCACCTTAGCGGCAATGTCCACGGCGATACCGGAGACCTGACCCTTCAGCTCGTGCATAGCCTGTTTCTTCTCCAGGGCAATCTGCTCCTGCGCCCGCTCCAAGGTTCTGGCAGCCTGAGCCTGTGCATCCCGGAGAATTTCTTCCTCCCGCTGTTGCGCCATCCGGGTGGCAGCGGAGAGAATTTGTTCACTTTCTGCTTTGGCGGCAGAGAGCTTGGCGGTGTAGGTGCTCTGCAGTTCCTGAGCCTCGGCTTTTGCTTTGGCGGCATCGGCATAAATGTCGTCAATTTCTTTCTGCCGGTCATCAATGACCTTCAGAACCGGCTTAAAAAGGAATTTCTTCAGTACCACAAAGGTGATGATCGTATTGATCAGGGTAAACAGTGCCGTCCAGACATCCAGGGAAACTAAGCTCTGGTATTCAGGCACGGGGAATCACTCCTTTCTGTAGTCTGCCCGCAGACAGGCTTACAGGGTGAACAGAATCAGAATGGCAATCACGAGGGCGTAGATACCGGTGGTTTCCGTGATGGCACAACCCAGAATCATGTTGGTACGCAGGGTACTGGCGGTTTCGGGCTGACGAGCCATACCCTCCAGCGCTTTGCCGACGGCATTACCTTCGCCGATGGCGGGACCGATAGCGCCGATGCCCATGCACAGACCAGCGCCGATAGCAGCTGCAGCTTTGATGATTGCTTCTTCCATAGTAATAATCCTCCTAAGTTATATATGATGAAAGGTAAAATTGGAACGACTTGGTTATGACTCTGCTTCTTCGCTTTCCTCAGGGGGTGGGCAGGCACCGCTGATATAGACCATGGTCAGCAGGCAGAAGACAAAAGCCTGAATAAAGCCGGAGAACAGGTCAAAATACAGGGACAACACGGCAGGGATACCCACTTGCAGGAAGGGAACACTGCCAATAATCCGAAAATGCTCCAGCAATGCGAAGATACCCAGAATGGACAGGATAATTCCCAGAATTTTCAGCAGGAGCTTGTGCTTCTTGAATCCCAGAATGGTCAGGAGTAACCCTACCGCCAGCACGACAAAGCAGACAGAGAGTCCGTTTTTGACCACAAGACTCACCAAAATGGAAGTAAGACCGGCCAGTGCCGTATAAATCATTGAACTGATGACACTGCCGCCGATGACATTGCCGAAGTGACGGAAAGCCATAGACAGCGGCTGAGCGATCTCAGAGACCAGATTCATAGGCGTCATTACCACAATAGGCTCGGTAAAGCCTTTAAGCCAGCCCAGGAAGCCATTGTTCTTGATGGAATGATACCAAATTAAAACGCTTACAGAAATTGCCCAGACCAGAACGACAGAAACATTTGCGGTGGTGGACTTCAGGAAACCGGTCATGCCAATAAGAGAGCCCAGGATTGAGGACAGGAAGATCGTTCCGATAAATGGTACCCAGTGGGCATTGTGCTCGCCCATGGTTTCAATCACCATCTTGCGGAGCATGGTTACGCCCTTTTCCACCAAGACCTGAATCTTTCCGGGGCGCCGGGTCAGGTTGCGACCCAAAAGAAACCCGGCGATACACAAAATGAGGGTGACGACCAATACAGAGACTGTAGTCTCCGTAATGGGAATGCCGCCAAAAATGGGAATCTCATAATAAATTTTTGGTCCGTTAATTGACATGCTTATCACCTGACTTTCGGAAAAACTCACAGACGGAAACAATGGGGCGGAACAGCAAAAGGGGGACAACCAGTGCAATGGGATTGACCAAGCCACCCTTGAGAGCCATCGCCAGCACCACAAGAAGCAGGATAAACCGTAACAGCATGGAGATCTGCAGGGTGCGTTTGCCGCCGGTTACATCCTGATTGACTGCCTTTTTACTGGCCATGGCCACGCCGAGTGCGGCAAGGGCATAATAAGCAATGGTCAGCACACAGCCCAACAGACCGCCCCAGAGTACCTTCGGACTCCAGAAACCGCCTAAGGCGAAGATGCCAAACATCAGGGCAGTAACGACAATCTCGCCAATGGAGACCATCACAACCTCCCGAACAAGGGAATCGGGTTTATTCACAGGCTCACCTCTGTATCAATCGTGTTGATTAAAGCTGACGGGTTTGGTTTTCAGGGTTTTGGCGGGTTTCGTCAGGGTCTTGGTTTGGCGGTAAAAGGTCAACCCGGCGCTGATTGCACCGACGATGCCAAGAACAATCCCCAACAGAATAATCCATACGCCCAGATGAAACCGCTCTTTTAACCAGGCGGCACCCAGAACAAAAAACAGCAGGGGAGAAATCAAGGATATTCCAAGCTGGGTAATCCAGACCAGCTCTTTCATTGCGTGAACCAAGATGAACCACAACTCCCCTTATAATCATTCTTGTGTAAAGTATTTTAGCACAGTTACTCAAATAATACAAGACGGAACATTGAATTTTCTGTGAAATTTCCGGGATATCGTCATTATGTCAAATCATGGACTGCTGCAGCTCCAAATAACCCGGGGTTTACCGTCAAAATGGGCAATATTACCAAAGATGGAAAATAGCCCCGCCGGAAAAAACCCGGCGGGGCGTTGGCTTGACGGTATAAGCAGGCTTACAGTACCGGAATAAGCAACAGCTTGCCCGGCTCCGGAGGGGCAGACTGCAGACGGTTGGCCTTGCGGATAGCATCCACTGTAGAATAGTTTTCTTTTGCCAGGGTCCAAAGTGTTTGGTCGCCGGAGAGCGTTTTCACAATTACTGAAGGACGCTCATCACTTGGTCTGACTTCCTCGCCCAGCACTGCGCCGCGAAGCATAGCCAACTCCTGGTCGGCATAGCAGTCAGTGGCGAGCTCCACCGGAGCGCGGACGGTAATACCTCCACCATCCACGGTCCACTGTACCGGACCGCAGACCATACCCTGTGCCAGACATTGACAGCCGGAAGCCAGATTCAGCTCCCTTGTGGTAGAACTCCGGCACTGTCGTCCCTGTAATGCCCCGGTTTCGTCGTAGTATACCAGAGAACCCCAGACCGGCAACTCAATGGTTGCCACATCCCCCTGTCTGACAACCCGTACACTACCGGGTAAAACGGTGCACTCCAGAATGGTTGCCCCGTGAAGAGGGAAGGGGATCTCTGCTACTTGTCGCAGACTCTGATGGTCTAAGCGGGTGCGGACGGGGAGGGCCGCGCTCTGCAGTGTGGTCTGGCGATTCAGGGCATAGAGGTCTGCAACCAGCTCCAGCTTATGCCGACTCATTACTACGCACTGCACTGTTATGTCACATTGCAAAGCCAGCTCGCCACCCTCGTCTTTCGTCAGGCTCATGTTGTTGATGACGGGTATGCACTGCAGTTCTTCCTCCTGCTCATAGTGCCGGGTCAACTCGCCATACTGGGAAAAGGGAACCTCCGTATCCCAGACGGACAGACGCCCCTCCGGTGTCATGTACAGCAGATGAAATTGACATATCCCTTTGAAGACGGCTTTTTCTCCCAACACCTTGCCATCGGTGATGGTGGGTTGGAACTGCCAGGATACCACGCGCCCCACTTCCGGTGTACCCACCGGCAAAGTCAGCATTTCTTCCAGTCGGAAGGACTTATGACACAGTTCACCGGGCAGGAGCAACGGCAAGGTTTGCTTTAGCACCTCCGTAGTTTCCGGTGGGTCGGGCAGCGTGTAGAACTCCGCTTCACTTTCTCCATAGACCTCGCCCAGACAGCTCACCGTCGCCCGGAGGAGAATCCGTCTTGTGCCCACCATTCGTGCATCCACACTTTGCACCCGGCAACTGATGCGCCCGTCACCCTGCAGTTCTTTTTGGGGCAAATCCCACTTCATGGAGAAGGGGAGATAAGCCTCCATGGTCCTGGGACTGCCGCCGTTGCTGGGGACATACAGCACCCAGCCGTTTATGCCGCCGGAGACGGTCATGGTGCCGGGCTGCAACTCGGGGGAACGCACTACGGCGGTTGCCCAAGCCCCAACAACCCGACCGATATCCGGCTCTTGCTCCGGGATGGTCAGCTCAGCCGTTTCCTCCCGGGTATTTACCTGACTGACCAGCTTTTGCAGGTAAGCGATGGTGTTTTTTTGAAAGGTCAACTCCACTTGCCCTCACTCCTTATGGATATTCTCCCTAATGCTTATGCAGAAAAGGACAAGGTTATGCCAACTTTTACCGCCGCCTGCCCCACAGCAATATACACAATGCCAGCGAGCCCACCAGCAACACCGTCCGCAGAAACCAGGACTCGATGGCATTACCCAGAAGAAGTCCCAGCGAGAAAGCAAGGAGCATCACACAGGTACAACGATTGTCACGACACACAAAAACCGCCCCCTTGCATAGAGTCTATGCTTTGGGGGCGGTAAAGATGCGGTTTAATCTGCGTTGTCCAGAGCATCCATGCACACCGGCAGAACTTTGGACAAAATGGGGACACACATGGCACTGCCACTGCCGGCATCCTCCAGGAAAACCACAAAGGCCAGCGGATAGTCCTCATCCATGGCGAATCCGCAGAATGTGGCGTTGGGCTCCTGATGGTCTCCCACCTGCGCCGTGCCGGACTTGCCGCAGATTTCAATGTCCGGGAAATTGTAGTCACCGTAGGTGTTGACCACGCAATAGCGCATCAATTCCTGAAGTTCTTTGGCAACGGAGGTGGACATGACCCGCCCCGTCATGCTGGTTTTGGCACTGTAGCCGCTTAACGGACCGGAGGAAACGGATCGCACCAGATAAGGCTCGGCCGCGATACCACCACCGGCAATTTGCCCCATGAACTGCAGATACCGGCAGGGGTTGATTAAATCCGTGTACTGGCCAATACAGCTCCAGGCCAGTGCCGCATCGTCTGCCCCGGTTAAGTCGAAGGTACCTCTTGCGGTGGAGATACCGTCCAGTTTGCAGGGCTGAGTCAGGCTGAACCGCTCCACATAGTCGGTCACGTTGTCTTCTCCCAGCTCCAAAGCAATTTGGGCAAAGGCACAGTTGCAGGAGACCGCCAGAGCCTCCGCAAGACTCTGCTGACCGTGGCTCTTGGGACAGGTGACACTGCTGCCTGCAACAGACAGACTGCCGTTACAGGTAAAGGTCTTATCCGCAAAGCCGGGAATCTCCGACAGGGCGGCGGCTGTGGTGGCGACCTTGAAAATCGAGCCGGGGGTATAGGTGGTCTGGATGAATCGGTTGACGTATACGCCCTCATAAGCTCCGGTGGTGTCACCGGCGATGTCCGGCTCATTGTCCGGATCATAGGTAGGGGAGGTGACACAGCAGAGGATTTCTCCGGTTTCGTAGTTGTATACCGCAACCGTGCCCTTGAACCCCTTCAGGGCTTCCAGTGCAGCGGTTTGGGCTTCCGCACTGATGGTCAGGGTTGCTGTGCCGCCGGTGCCGGTGGAGGAGTAAAGGCCATTGAGATGGTCGAAGCCCACAATCTCATCGCTGAAGCCGGCCAGCACCGAGGCGCTGATATAGCCATACCGGTCACCCAGCAGATGCAAAGTGGCTTTTCGAAGGGTGGCATCTTCACTGTAGGTGCGCCCACCGGTTGAGTCCATGAGCAGAACTCCGGCTCGGTCGGTGACTTTGCCACAGTCCAGATTTGCACCCCGGTAAACATGGGGGCTGTTGGGGAAAACCACCCACTCGTCTGCCTTCACCGCATACTCCAGCAGGAAGAACATCAACCCCAAAAACAACACAAACGCCAGAGCCAGTGCGCAGAAGGTACGTTTGGCAATTCTATTCATCGTATACCTCCTCATAGTGCCGGTTAGGCAGTCGGATAGCGAAGCTGGCATTCTGACGGGTATCTGCGGCCTTGATAAACGCGAGCATACCCCAGGCAGAAATCATACTGGAGCCACCATTGGATACAAAGGGAAAGGTTACACCGGTCAGGGGCAATACGTCCAGCGTACCCAACACATTGAGAATGGTCTGCACCGTCAGGAAGGTGACGGCGGTACAGGCACTGATGGTATAGAAACTGCTGCGACCCTGCCCGGCAGAGCGGACCACAAAGGCGGCAAAAACCATAATGCTCATGGTCATAAAGAGGGCGATGATCAATCCCCATTCCTCGCTGACTGTGGCAAAGACCAGGTCGGTGTCGCTGGCACCCACATATTTGAGCCAGCCATTGCCGCCGCCTAAGCCCAGCAAACCACCGGAGGCAATGCACATGATGGCTCTGGTCTGCTGGTAGCCCCCGTCCAGCGGGACTTCCCAGATGTGCCGCCAGGAGGCAAACCGCCTGAGGACATGGGGCTTCAAAAACCGCAGAGCCATGATGCCGCCGAATCCACCGGCAGACCCCAAAAGGGCAATGGTGGCGAAGTTGCCGGAGCGGAGATAGGCAATGACCGCAAAGGCCGCCAAAAAGATAATGGCCGTACCAAAGTCATTCATCAGGGCAAGACAGCCGCAGATGATGCCGGAATAGAGGATGAAGAGCATCATATTCCGCTTGGTCACGATTCTGTCCAGGGTGGATGCACCCACATAGATGAAGCACAGCTTCACCAATTCCGAGGGCTGGAAGGAGAACGAACCAATCATAATCCAGTTCTTTGCACCAAAACGCTCCTCGCCAAAGACCAGATTGAACGCCAGGAGCCCCAGAGAGGCAATGGTGGCCAGATAACGCACTTTCTTGGCCCGCTCCAAATCCCGGAGTGACCAGCCAATAAAGAGAAATACGGCCAGCCCCATGCCCATAGCCAGAAGCTGTTTTACGGTTTCCGAGGGGGCGGCAGTGGCAATAATTGCCATACCCAGTGTGGACAGGAAGAAGGCAATGGTCTCTACCTCATAGCCCTTGCGCCGGATGGCGGCATAAAAGCTCATCAAGGCCCACTGAATCAGCATCAGTACACCAAAGCCCGTAAGAATATGCCCCATATCGGCAAGCTCCGCCGTAAAGAGAAGCTGCAACGCCATGAGGATTTGGAAGAAGGTCAGGAAAAACAGGGTCAGTCCGGGACTTAAATCACTGCCCGCTTTGGTGCGCAGGGTGGTCTGGTAAGCCTCCTGGCTTTGGGTGATGGGCTCAAGCCACATTTCCAGACCGTTGAGGGAGATGGTGTCCCGGTGGTCAATGGCCTTGATGGAGACGGATTTGCCGTTGACTTTGACACCGCCTTTGCCGCCAATGTCGCTGATGGTCCAGCTACCGTCATCGTAGCGGGTCAGGACAGCATGGGAGCGGGAGATATATTGCAGGTCAATGACGATATCACTGCGCTTGTGGCGGCCGATTACATTCTCCCAATGGGTAATGGGCAGAGCGTTGCCGTCGGGCAGGTGCAACCAGCCCCAGATTTCCGGCTCTTTCCGGAAAGAAATCAGACCCTTTGCACAGCGGAAAAGCACAATAAATGCCAGAATGGGCAGAACAATCCGAATCACATCGCAATATAGCTGAGCGAAGGTCTTGCCTCCCAAAGGTAGTTCTCCCAGAGATTGAATCAGCAGATAGAAGTCCTCCATGGTTGGACACCTCCTTCTGTAGGTGAATGGACAGCCACGGGATTACACCGTGGGGCAATTGTCCTCGGGGATGATCAGGGCGGCGGCAATGTAGCCAATAAGCCCCAGACCTACACTGAGGAGCGTACCCAGTGTCCAAGCCAGCCGGATAACGGTGGGGTCAAGGTCAAAATACCGGGCAATACCCGCGCATACGCCGCAGATGGTCTTGTTGGTGGTGGAACGGGTCAGTTTCTTTTGCATGGCAATTCACTCCTTATGGATTCTCATGGTGATAAGATACAGCTTTTTCGGGGAAATGTCAAATTAAGATTTTATAAACGAACGGAGAAGCGCGATCTCTTTGGCATAGCCGGGGAGCTCATTTGGGGTCTCCAGCACCATGGGAAGATGCGCAAGTGCCGGGTGAGACACGATTCTCGACAGTGCATCCAGACCGATGAAGCCTTCACCCAGGCAGGCATGGCGGTCCTTTCTTGCACCCAGTGGGTTTTTTGAGTCGTTGATGTGCAGAGCCTTCAGACGGTCAAGGCCAATGACCCGGTCAAATTCTTCCAGCACACCCTCCAGATTATCCCGGATGTCATAGCCGCCGTCCCACACATGGCAGGTATCCAGACAAACCCCGACCCGGGAAGAAGCAACCGCATCAAGGATCATCCGCAACTCCTGAAAACTCCCGCCAATCTCACTGCCTTTACCTGCCATGGTCTCCAATAAAATGGTCACCGGCAGGTCATTTTCCAGACCGGAGCACAATGCGGCGGCAATCTGACTGATCCCGGTCTGCAAACCCTGCCCCACATGACTGCCGGGGTGGAAATTATAGAAGTTACCGGGGAGCATGGCAACGAGTTGTAAATCCTCCCGGAGGACCTGCGCCGCAAAGTCCCGGTTTTGGGGTTCTTTGGTGCAGAGGTTCATGGTATAAGGGGCGTGGGCAACCAATGGACCGAAGGATTGGGCCTTCATCTGCGCCAGAGCCAGAGCCATGTCCTGATCGTCCGGCTTTTTGGCCCTGCTTCCTCTGGGGTTACGGGTGAAGAATTGAAAGGTATCGGCATCAATGCTCCCGGCGGTGCGCACCATGGCTTGATAGCCGCCGGTGGGGGAGAGATGACAACCAAAGTAGGGCATAGAACAACCTCCTGAAGGGGGAAATGGATGCGGTTATTGTATCACATTCAGCAGGATAACACAAACTGGGTATTTTATTTTTTTCTGATTTGTGATATGCTGTTGGAAAAGGAGCTGATCTTATGGCCAAAACAGAAGGACAAAAGCTGGTACTGCTGTACCTCAAGGATTATCTGGAGCGGGAATCCAACGAAGACCACCCGGTTTCTGCACAGGAGTTTATCCGTTACTTGGAGACGAAGGGCTTGAGCTGTGACCGCCGAAGCATCTATGCCAACATCCGGGCGCTACAGGAATTCGGCATGGATATTGCGTGCGTTAAAGGCGGAAACGGGGGCTATTACCTGAATTCCGGCACATTTCAGACGCCGGAGCTGAAACTGTTGGTGGATGTGGTGCAATCTGCCCGGTTTTTAACGCCGAAAAAGAGCCGGGAACTGATTCAAAAGCTGATGAAGCTATGTAATCGCTACGATGAGAGTCTACTGCGCCGTCAAATGCTGGTTACCGGTCAGGTGAAAAGCATGAATGAGAAAATTTACTACAACATTGATGCCATTCAGGAGGCAATTGCTGCCGGTAAGAAGATAACATTCCGGTACTTCGACTGGGACATCGGTCACAGAGAGAAAGTGCGGGAAAAGCAGTATGTGGCCAGTCCTTATGTTCTCCGGGTGGACAATGGCAATTACTATCTGCTGACGAAGTCGGAGGACCGTGAGGGCGTGACCCACTACCGGGTGGACAGGATGAAGCAGATTAAGGTCATGGATGAACCCCGCACACCCTGCCCGGAGCTGACCGGTGAGTCACTGAAACAATACGGCAAGAGAGTCTTCCAGATGTTCGCTGGAGAAAAGAAAACGGTGAGGTTGCGGATGCACAAGTCACTGACCAATGTAATCTATGACCAGTTTGGGGAGGACATTATGTTGATTCCCGATGGGGACGAGCACATTATCATTACCGCAGAGGTGGATGTAGCGCCCACATTCCTGAGCTGGGTTATCGGTTTTGGAGAAAAGGCGCAGATTTTGCACCCGGAGAGCGTACGGGAGAAATGTCGGGCGCTGTGCCGGAGTTTTCTTGAACAGGACGAAGAACAGAAATAAGGCAACATGACCGGAAGGCGTAAAAACCTTCCGGTCATGGGTTTTTTACTTACAGCCGGTCAATGGCTGCCTGAATGCGGGCTCTGGAGCGGTCAGCACCCAGAATACCCATGACCGTATAGAGGTCGGGAGAGTTGGACTTTCCGGTGACGGCAATCCGCAGGAAAGTGCTGATGTCCGCCACGGAGCCGGGCCATGCAGTGGGGTCCTGCTTATAGAGCTTCATGTTGCTGGTGAAGCCCAGAGACTCACCCAGCGCCTTGACCTTGTCAAACCAGACGGTTGCGTCGTCTGCGGGGTCGTAGGTTTTCAGGAAACCCTCCAAAACAGCCTTAATCGTTTCCTTGGCAAACTGCTCCGGGAAGGCGGCCTCGGTATCAAAGTACCGGTCGTAGAAGAAGGACATATAGGGTTTGGCTTCTTTCCAGGTGGCCAAATCCTTTCTGGGCTTCTTTCCACCCCGACCAATGGCAAAGATGGCCTTTGCATACTCGGGATCAGCAGAGAGCTCGGCATAGAACTCCGGGTCATACTCCCGGGTATATTCCAGCACCAAATTGCAGACCTTCTCCGCGGGCATGACGGAAATCACATTCTTGGACACGTCGCAGAGCTTGGCATAGTCAAACAGCGCACCGGCAGGATTTAACTTCTTGGGAGAGAACTTAAAGGTGGTGGCATCGTCGGTGGGGTTGGCTCTGCGCCAGTCCTCAAAGTTGGAGTTGAGAACAGTCATCAGATACTCGTAGACCGCCTCAGCGGGGAAACCCTCACCGGTGTAGTACATCATGGCCAGTTCCGGGTCTTTTCGCTTGGAGAGCTTGCGCTTGGAGTTGCCGTCCATCTTCATCAGCGGTCCAATGTGGACATACTTGGGCAGTTTGAAGCCCAGAGCCTTAAAGAGCTGAATGTGGAAGGGCAGACTGGGCAACCATTCATCGCCACGGACAACATGGGTGGTGCGCATCAGCTCATCATCCACGGCGTGGGCGAAGTGGTAGGTGGGAATGCCGTCGGATTTCAGCAGCACATGGTCTACATCATTCTCCGTAATGGTCAGCTTGCCCTTGACCAGGTCATCAAACTTGAACTGATTCTCGATGCTGCCGGTACTGCGGAAGCGCAGTACCCAACTGTGACCGGCATTCAGCTCAGCCTGAATATCTTCCAGAGAGCGGTCACGCCACTTGGCATATTTACCGTAATAGCCGGTGGTTTCCTTGTTGGCTTCCTGCTCCTCACGCATGGCACTCAGCTCATCTTCGGTGCAGAAGCAGGGGTAAGCCATGCCCTGCAGAACCAGTTGCTTGGCGAAAACGTGATAAATCCCGGCACGCTGACGCTGACGATAAGGGCCGTAGAGACCATTATCGCCGTCCATAGTCGCGCCTTCGTCAAAGCGAATGCCATAATACTTCATGGCATCGATGAGCGCTTCAACGGCACCGGGAACCTCCCGCTTGGCATCGGTATCCTCAATGCGGAGGAACAGAACACCACCGCTCTGATGGGCCATGCGCTCGGCGATTAGCCCCTGAACCAGATGTCCCATATGGACAAAACCGGTGGGACTGGGGGCCATACGGGTTACCACTGCACCTTCAGGCAACTCACGGCGGGGATAGCGGGCCTCAATTTCTTCGGGTGTCTCGGTGACATGGGGGAACAATAGCTGGGCTAATGCTTGATAGTCCATAGTAAACTCAACCTCAAAACTTTGTTAGAATCATCTGTTGTTGTAGCGCTCCAGAGCAACAGCCAGCACATCCATGGCCCGCTCCATCTCCTCTTTATAGTAGACATAGGCCATACGGATTTCGTTGGTGCCCTTACCGGGAGTCTCATAGAAGGGAGCGCCGGGGGCGAACATCAAAGTTTCACCCTCATACTCAAATTCGGTCAACAGCCACCGCTGGAACTTGTCGGTATCGTCCACCGGCAGAGAGACCATCATATAGAATGCACCCATGGGTGCAGTGAAGGAGACACCGGGCATTTTCTCCAGTTTGCGCATAACTGCGTCACGGCGATTCAGGTACTCCGCCTTGGATTCGGCGAAGAAGCCGGGGTCGGTGTTGTACAGCGCAGCCGCACCAACCTGGTCCAGGGTAGCCACAGACAGACGGGACTGGCAGAATTTCAGCAGAGCCTTCTGCAGATCCTTGTTCTTGGTGACCACGCAACCGACACGGGCGCCACAGGCAGAGAACCGCTTGGAGACGGAGTCAATAATAATCAGGTTGTCGTCAATATCATCGAACTGAGCCATGCTGAGAATCTCTGTGCTGGCGGTGTAGCAGAATTCACGGTAGACCTCGTCGGCGATAATGAAGATGTTGTGTTCTCTGGCGACATCGGCCAGCATCCGCATTTCTTCCTTATTCAGCACCAGACCGGTGGGGTTGCCGGGGTTCGTGAACAAAATGGCCCGGGTATTGCTGGTAATGAGCTGCTCGATCCGCTCGCGGTTGGCGAAGTTATAGCCTTCCTTGCCGGAAGTGGGCAGAGCACGGATAACACCGCCGGCGGCGTGGATGAAGGTGGAATAGTTGGGGTAGAAGGGTTCGGGGACAATGACTTCCGTACCCGGGTCCAGAATGGACAGGCAGGTGAACAGGAGGGCTTCACTGCCGCCGGTGGTAATCAGGATGTCATTGGGCTCCAGAGACACATTGATGCGGCCGAAGTACTTCTGAATGGCCTCAATAAGCTCGGGGATACCGGGGGAGGGAGCGTAAGCCAGCGTTTTCTCCTGGTGGCTGCGAATGGCCTCGTAGAACTCGGGGGGCGTGGCGATGTCGGGCTGACCGATATTCAGCTTATGGATCTTCAGACCACGGGCTTCGGCGGCCACAGCCAGAGGATGGAACTTCCGCATGGGGGAGGGTTGACAGCGGTTGGCATTGATGGAGATTTGCATTTTAATTACCCCTTTTGATGATTAAAGTCTTTTGTGGGAATAATTGGCAGTCAGCCGAAGTACCTCCGGGCTGAGTGCCAAAAGCGCAACTAAATTGGGAAGGGCCATAAGTCCATTGACCGTCTCAGCCAGCTCCCACAGCAATGCCGGTGCAACCACAGCGCCAAGGACGGTGGTCACGGCGTGAAGCAGAGAGAAGGGTTTCTGAACTTTTGGACCAAAGAGAAATTCTGCACATCGGTTTCCGTACAGCCCCCAGCCGAGGATGGTGGCAAAGGCCAGAAGCACCATAGATATGGCCAGAAAAACCGAAATCCATGGGCCATAGACGGTGGTAAAGGCACGGACAGTCAATTCTGCCCCGCAGGCCGAGCCATAGGGAATCGAGACAGGCGCAGTCAGAATGACCAGGGCGGTCATGGTGCAGATAACGATGGTATCAGCAAAGACCTCAAAAATACCGAAGAGTCCTTGCTGAGTGGGATGAGGTACATTTGCGTTGGCGTGGGCAATTGAGGCTGTACCCATTCCGGCTTCGTTGGTGAAGATGCCTCTGGCGACACCAATCCGCAGAGCGAGGAAGGCAGAGCCAACAGCCCCGCCGGTACAGGCACGGGGAGAGAATGCACCGGAGATAATCTGTGCCAAAGCTCCGGGAAGCGCCGTCCGGTGATGAAACAGAGCCCCCAGACTCAGGACAATATACCCCAAACAAACCACAGGAATCAGATATTCTGCCACAGCGCCAATCCGTTTTGCCCCGCCCAACACCACGAGCGCAACACACAGCCCCATGAGAAGACCAAAAAACCAGTTACTCCTCGCTGAGCCGGAAAGCCCGAAGAAGGGCAGAGCCTCATTGATGCTGACCATGGCGGTGCTGACCTGCGTTGCATTGCCGATTCCGAAAGCGGCGATCAGACCAAAGATACTGTATATTGGAGCAAGGAACCGCCAGCGGGGGCTGAGTCCTGCACGGATATAGTACATGGGTCCGCCCAGATATGTCCCATCCGGAGAAGGCTCCCGGTACCGTACGGCCAGGACGACCTCGGCATATTTGAGAATCATCCCCAGAAACGCGGATACCCACATCCAGAAAACCGCTCCCGGACCACCCAGGGCGATAGCCCCGGCAACGCCGGCGATGTTACCTGTGCCGACCGTAGCGGCTAAAGCGGTGCAGACTGCCTGAAAGGGGGAGACGCCGGTCTCTGCCGGACGGCGCAGAGTCTGACCCACGGACCTCAGTGCGTATCCCAGATAACGTCCCTGAAAAAACCGGGTGCGCAGGGTATACATTACACCAACGCTCAAAATCAACACCAGAGCAGGAAAACCCCAGACTATCCGGTTCAGCCACCGGATTACCTCAGAAATGGATACTGCCATGTGTAGCGCCCCTTTCAGCACCGGGGCAAACCACGCCCCTTTAGAATAACACCTTTTTCCGCTGTTTTCAAGTCCTTTGTGTACGGAATATAGAAAAAAGAGCAAAGACCGGGACATTTTGCCGGTATCTTTGCTCTTTTGTGTGGTGAGATTACTTCCACTGGGCCCAAACCTCTGGGCAATAGCCGCAAGTGGCCAGTTTTCCATTGCGCACCACAGGGGTACGCATCAGTTTATGGTTGTCAAAAACCTTATCCTCTTTGGTTCGGACATCGTCAGTGTACTTCAGCAGGAGTAAATCCGGGTCTTTGCTGTCCCAGTCGATGAGTTGGTCAATGCCGCCTACTGCCTGCAAAACGGCATCAAATTCCTTCGGTGACATTCCATACCGGGCCAGATCGATCCGCTGGTAGGGGATTCGCCGCTCTTTGAAGTATCGCTCCGCCTTCTTGGTGTCAAAGCACTTATTGGTGCCGAAAATCTGGATGTTCAATATTCCACCTCCACAAGAGTCAGTCCCTGCGCCGGGACGGTATAACCGGCATAGGACCGGGTTTGGGTTTCCAGAATCCCGGGAATGTCCCCGGCGGTCAATGGATGGTCAGCCATACCCACCTCAAGAAGTGTCCCCGTGATGATGCGGACCATGTTGTATAAAAAACCGTCAGCCCGGATGCGGATTTGTACTTCCTGCCCCTGGCGGGTAACGGTGAGGGCATCAATGGTGCGGACGGTGGATTTGCCTGAACCCTTCCCGGTGCAAAATGCCCGGAAATCGTGGGTGCCCAGAAAATGGGCGGCGGCCTCCTTCATGGCATCGATGTTCAGGGGAGTTTCCAGCCGGTAGACCTGTCCACGGATAAACACACAGGGGGCAGAGGAATTCCAGACCCGGTAGAGATAGGTTTTTCTCCGGGCGTTATATCGGGCGTGAAATCTGGCAGAAGCCTCCTCACAGGATAATACGCCGATGTCACCGGGTAAATACCGGCGAAGCTCCGACAAAATCTCCCGGCAGTCCATGCTGCTCTGGCAGTGGAAATTGGCGACCTGCCCCAGTGCGTGAACACCGGCATCGGTGCGCCCGCTGGCGATTAACTCCACCGGTTCATCCAGAATCCGGGTAAGGGCAGTCTCCAGTTTGCCTTGAATGGTATTGTCGGTACCTTTGAGTCGTTGCCAGCCCCTGTAGCGACTGCCATCATAGGTCAAAAGCAGTTTCAAATTCCGCAAATTCGCTTAACTCCTCTCTGGCTTCCCGCTCATTGTCGGCGGAAAACAGGAATTTGCCCTGAGGGTCATAGACCTGCACATGACCGTGAACATACTGAATAGAGAACATTGCCATCACCTTCATCATTGAGATGGCTATAGTATATCAGAGGGTGTGTACAAATAAACGGACACAATGCGCAACAGGGCTTAATGGGATTAAAGATGGCCGGGAAACCACAACCAGTTCCCGGCCATTGGGGGTCAGTTTGTTGTTTTTTGGGTGGTGGCTCAGGATTCTGCGTTGCCCCACTTGGCAATCAGGGTGCAGTTGGACTTGACGATGGTCTCGCCGGTGACTTCTGCGCCGTCGCCGGTAAACCAGCCCAGGAAAACCTTGTTGCTGGTATCTTCATCATCAGCAGCCACCCACTCGGGGGTCAGTAACTCTCCATAAGGCTCTCCAATGATGAAATAGTCCACGGCATCGGTATAGATGTTACCGGTGGAGTTGCTGGTGGTCAGGTAACTGCCGTTGCCATCATAGCGGACGAAGGCAAACCGGGGATTCTCATAGCCATAATCTCCATAGAGGAAGATGGCCGCCTCCCGCAGACGGCGGTCACAGGTGCCGGTAGCCACCTTGCCGCCAACTCTGCACCAGGAGCCATAAGCCTCCATAAAGTCCAGATCCGTCCAGCCGTTGGCATATTCTTCCTTGCCACTGAGCAGACGGCTGATTTTGTAGGAGGAGCTGGTCCATGCGCCACCCAAATTGTAGGTGAAGCTGACCAGAGCATCAAACTGATTCTGGGTGAATTCCAGACCATGCTTTTCCGCAAAACCAAGAATGGTGGGCTCATATTCCTCTGCCAGAGACTCCATGAGCAGTTGCTCTGCGGCTTCTACAGTGAGGTTTCTGTACTTGTCGGCAATTTTGTGCTCGTCGGCTCTGGAGGTTACCCGGTTGCCATCTTCGTCTCTGCAACAGGTGCCGTAACCCACAGACCACTGGCTATAATCCCAATAGGGATTCGCCCGGAAACCTTCACGACCTTTGATGAATTCGATGATTTCGGGGCTGGACTGGCCGAATTTGTTCTCATCTTCGCCGTCTTCATCTTCGTTGCCGCCATTGCCGCCATTGCCGCCGTCCATCACTCCATCCATGGCGCAAAGCCGGGTCAGCAGAGCGGCGAGCTGGGCTCTGGTGGTGGTGGCTCTGGGGGAGAGGGTGACGGTGGAGCCGGAGGCAATGCCCCGCATCAGTTCACAGCCCACAGCCCAGGACAGCGCATCGGTGGCATAGTCGTGGACTGCGTCGTGGTCGGGGTATGTAGTCAAATCCCCGGAGAAGGAGACTTCCTGCTCCAGATAGATGGCATAGTACCGGAAAAAGATGGTGGCAATCTGCTCTCTGGTGATGGGGTCTTTGGGGCAGAAGGTGGTCTTGGTCACGCCATTGACGATTCCGTTTTCTGCCGCCCACAGCACGGGAGTAAAATAGTATTCTCCGCTGGGCACATCAGAGAAGGGGCAATCGGCCTGGGTTTCCGGCTGACCGGAGACACGGTACAGCACCGTAACCACTTCGCCACGGGTCAGGGTGCGGTCGGGCATGAACGCAGTCTCGCTCATGCCGTTCATGATGCCGTTTGCGTAGACAAAGCAGACATCGCCATAGAACCAATGGGTTTCCCGGACATCGGTGAAGGGCAGCACCACAGGCTCAGGCTCATCGCCGGGGTCATCCGGGTCAGTGGGCTCTGTGGGATCTTCCGGATCACTGGGGTCTGTGGGGTCTTCTGGCTCGGTGGGCTCCTCCGGTTCGCTGGGGTCTGTGGGGTCAGAGGGGTCGGAAGGGTTGGTGGGGTCGGAAGGATCAGTCGGGTCGGTGCTCTCGTCAAAGGGGGTGAGCAGGTAAGACCCGCTGATGGGGTATTCATCCTCAGTGGGGGTGACCGGCTCATGGGCATAAGCTCTGGCGCAGGTCAAAAGACTGAGGGAGAGGGCGAGGGTTAAGGCAATGGACAAAAGCCGCTTCATTTCGATATACCTCCTGAAACTATAACGGTGTTGTGGCAATTGTAACAAATTGTAACCAATCTGTCAATAGTGATTTGCAATATGGATGGATAAAGTTGAAAAAACATGGGGTTTTACCTTGATTTTGCCGGGAATCTCCAGAAAAACCGGCAAAATCTGCCCTTCGCCCGGGAAAAAGACCCGGACTCTACGCTCCGCAGGTTGCAAATTCTGTCTGTTTGGGATATGCTGTGACCAAAAGGAGGGATGACCATGAACTATGTCACCGGAGAAACCATTCGCACCCTGAGAGAGAAACAGGGGCTGACCCAGAAAGCACTGGCGGAGCTTTTGGCGGTCAGTGACAAGACCGTATCCAAATGGGAGACCGGCAGGGGATTGCCGGATATTACCCTGATCCAACCCCTGGCGGGGGCACTGCGGGTATCGCTGGCGGAGTTATTCAGCGGGGAGTATGTCATCAACCGCAACCGCAGTGGCCATATGCGCCGGACGAAGTTTTATCTGTGCCCCATCTGCGGCAATGTGATTCAGGCGACAGGGGAGGGGGCGTTTTCCTGCTGTGGCGTTGATTTGCCGCCCCTTGAACCGGAGGAGGCAACCGGGGAGCATGAAATCACCCTCAGTGAAAGTGACGGCGACCTGTATTGCACCATGAATCACCCCATGACCAAAGACCATCATATCACCTTTTTTGCCACGGTCACTTCTGAGAGAATTACCCTGCTCAAAACCTACCCGGAACAGAACGCTCAGGGGCGATTTCCCATGCTTCGCCACGGTTTTGTCCTCGGATGTTGCAATAAGCACGGACTTTTTGTGAAAAAGCTGCCATATTTGCCCTGAAAAGTTCGGAAAAAATTTTTTGAAAAAATTTGAAAAAAGGGCTTGATTTTTTGAAGAAGGTGTGTTATTATATCGGAGCGCTGAGGGGAACGCCTCAACGAAAGAAAATAAGGCATCCGGGTTTGGCGAAGTTTGGTATCGCGCTTGAATGGGGTTCAAGAGGCCGTGGGTTCGAATCCCGCAACTCGGACCAAATAAGTTCGATAGTTTTGATACGAGAGTATCTGAAACTATCGAACTTTTTCTTTTGCCGAAAATCCTTGCAGGACAGGGGTTTTCGGC
>SVLX01000063.1 GCA_015067725.1 Oscillospiraceae bacterium
TTCGGCGGCTTCCTTGTCCTCGGCGGCGGAGTCGGCGGCTTCTTCGGCCTTCTTCTGAGCTTCCTCAGCCTTCTTCTGGGCTTCTTCGGCGGCCTTCTGTGCCTTCTCGGCGGCGGCCTGGGCGGCCTGTGCCTTGGCCTGTGCTTCGGCGGCGGCCTGAGCAGACTTGGCGGCTTCATTTGCAGAGGCAGCGGCATCGCTGGCGGACTTGGCGGCCTTTGCGGATTCCTCGGCGGACTTGGCGGCTTCTTCGGCGGCCTTCAGTGCTTCCTGAGCGGCCTTCTTGTTGGATTCTTCGGCGGCCTTGGCGGCATCTTCTGCTGCCTTCTGGGCGGCCTCGGCCTTTGCCTGTGCGGCTTCAGAAGCGGCCTTTGCGGCTTCAGCCTTGGCCTGAGCTTCCTCGGCCTTCTTCTGGGCATCTTCGGCGGCCTTCTGTGCCTTTTCAGCGGCCTCCTTGTTTTCGGCGGTTTCCTTCTTGGCATCTTCGTATGCCTTCTTGGCATCCTCGGCAGCCTTCTTGGCTTCCTCAGCTTCCTTCTTGGCTTCTTCGTATGCCTTCTGGGCATCTTCGGCGGACTTCTTGGCGTCGCTGGCGTACTTCTCGCCCATGACGATGCAGTAGCGGTGCTCGGCATCCTCCAGCAAATCGTAGTTGGTAACCTTTGCCTTGTCCTCGTCAGCCAGAGCATCGTAGGCTTCTCTTGCGGCCTTGATGGTTTCGCCGTCTTCCGTGTCTACCTCACCGATGGAATCGATGAGCTGAATGACGGCATACCAGTCTGCTGGCTTCACCTCTTCGGGGAAGAACATACCCAGCAGGGACACGCCGGCGCCCTTACCGGTACGGAGCAGGTCAACCGTCCAGGTATTCAGATCGTACTTGATGATGCCGGCAGTTTCAAAGCGGAACTTACCAAACTGGCTCCAGTCGCTACCCAGATACATCACATTGGTATCAGCATCATACAGCAAACATCCGGAGTAACCATAGACGTTCGTCTGCACGGAGAGGGAGCCACTGGGAGGAACAATATCGGCAAGCTGAATCTTCTCCAGCATCACCCAGTTGGCAGTATCAATGATCTCAATTCTGCTGTTACCAGTACTCTGCGCCAGAGCGGCTCTGTTTTCGCCAATCATGGTCGCAGACCAGTAGTTGGAACCAAGGCCGCACTTATAGTCCATAGAAACGGCACCGGTTTCCAGATCCAGTCTTCCCATGTACACATAAGCACCCTGTCTGAAGAATGCATAAGCCTGATAGGTCACGGGGTCGATCATGATGTTGTTCACCTGATTCAGGGACTTTCCGGTGTCGATATAGAACTCTGCCACAAACTCCCGCTCCAGGGTATCAGGGTTCAGCTTCCACAGCTTCATCACATCATTGGCATACAGTGTACCATCAACTGCCACAGCGGTGCTGAGAATATCAAACAAAAGGTTCCGATCCGATTGCGCAAGATCCGTAAACTCCGTAAGCTGGGTCAGCACATAGGGGTTGTTGGCATCGAAAGAGTTCCAGCCATACTCCTTAATGCCGCCCTTCGCATAGTTGCTCTGCTGCTGGGCAACGATGGTCTTGCCAGGCTTGGTGATCTTGCCATCCATTGCAGCGACCACACCATTTTCTACCTTATAAATGGCCTCGTTGCGGGCGTAGTCAGCAACGGCGACATAATAGGTGGTGCGGTCAGTGGTATACGTCTCAGCAACACCACGAGTCTCAGCAAAGACTCCAGTCTCATACACCAGCTCGGTGCAGGCTTCATCGGCATAAATGGCATAGTAAGCGATATAGTTGCTGTCCTTGACTTCCACGCCGCCATCCACAGCAGTGACAGTGGGAGCAGTCAGATCCTTGGTGACAGGAATCACCAGTTTTGCATAGGCATTGTCCTCGATCCGGAAGCCCTCATGATCCAGATAAGCCTCTATCACCACATAAGCGACTTCATTTTCCTGCAGTTCGCTGGCCGTGAACTCAAAGGTCAGACTGGAGAAGCCCGAGCCATTACCGCCACGGTAATTACCAAAGTATTCCTTGCGGAAGCCATAGTCGCGGTCAAAAATGGTCAGCAGGACATTGCCCTCTGCATCCTGAACATAAGCCTTGAAGCGCTTGGGGTTACGGAGCACGGAGAACTCCATGTAATCCACTGCATCCAGATAGCCGTCACCGTTGGGAGAGATGGCATTCCGGTCCGCAACATAGCTCTTGCCGGTCATGTCGGCATAGGGGTTCAGACCCAGACCCTGCTCCAGAGAGCCGCCGGGCTGGAAAGCACCAAAGCCAATATAGGTACCCTGCGTTGTACTCATCTGCGCGGGGTTGTTCTGGCCATAAGGAAGCTGCCACCAGAAGCCGTCGTCAATCATAGGAGGCTTGTCCCAGTCGCCCACATAGCCCAGGAAAGGAACAGACAGATCCACGCCATTTTCTTCTGTATCAGTGAGCAGAACCCAGCCCTCCAGGTACATACCATTGTCGCAGTTCTCCCGGAAGTAGGTCAGAAGTTCTTCCTTGCAGGAGATGGTCATGGTTACTTCCACGCTCTGACCAGCAGGAACAACAACCGTTCTGGGGCCATCCATGGTACACTGAGCAGTCACATTCTTGATTGTGCCGTTAATGACCTTGGCGGGGACAGTCACAGGGTTACCAATCTGGAAACCATACTTGCTCCGCCATTCCCAATCCGCAATGGGCAGACCGTCATACTGAATTTCATTGACCTGCTCGGTAATGACCTCGATGTTCAGTCCGTAGGTTCTCTCGGTATCGCCAAAGTTGGTGACATTGAAGGTGAAGGTGAACTTGCCTTCTTCGCTCTCACCCAGCTCCAGCTTGGGACGGTCCTGGCCGGGGACGGTGATATAAGCCTTGGTGCTGAGGGCAGACTCCACATGAATCATACCTGCACCCTGCTGACGGACGAAGCCATTGACCTGCTTGGCGGTGGTCATGGCAACAGCATAGGCTTTTTCATTGATCTGTGCCGCCGTATCGTTGGGGAACTGCTCCCGGAGATGCTGCTTCACCAGCAGCAGGCAGCCCGCGACATTGGGGCTTGCCATGGAAGTACCACTGCTGGACATGTAGGTGTTGTCCGAGCTACCAGCGCCCTTAACAGAGAATATGGCATTGCCGGGGGCAGCAATTTCGGGCTTAATGGCCAGTGTGGTGGTCGTACCCCAAGAGGAGAAGTTGGCCATTGAGGTGCTGTTGTAGTTGAATTCTTTCTCAATGGCAACCTGACCCTTAACACCGTCTTCCAAATCGGCAATCAGCTTATTGGCATCGGCATTCTTCAGACAGCCATAGGGAATAGGGGCACTGACGGCAGTATTGGACGAATGGTACAGAATCAGGGCAATGGCACCACCATCGACGGCGGCCTGCACCTGTGCATCCAGTGTACTCTTGTTGTACTTGTCCATGGCAATCTTGCCCTGCAAACCGCCGGCAGCCTCAATGGCAGTGGCGTCTGTCAGGCTCACATGGACCAGATCATATGTGCCTTCCTCCAGTTCGTAAAGTCTGCGGTAGACCGGGTTCTGGTAAGGCGTATAGGCTTTTCCATAGGCAGTCATGGAGTAGCCTTCTGCGTGCTTGGTGGCAGCAACCGCCAGAGAGCCGGGAAGGACAGCGGGAGCACCAACCACACCGGTATCGGGGTTGGATGCCCGCCATGCCTTGGCGGTGAAGTAGTTGCCATAGTTATTCCAGACATAGGCATGAGCCTCATTACCGGCGGACACACAGACGGACACACCGGCAGTCTCCAGTGCCTCATAAACTTCCTCCAGACCAACCATCACCGTGTCGTAATGGGGATAGTAGGCAGCAACACCCAGAGACATATTGATGACATCTACGCCCAGATAGATACAGTCTTCCATGGCGCAGATGATTTCTGCAAAGGATGCGCCACCGGTGTTCTGGAACACCTGCATGGTGACAATCTGAGCATCGGGAGCAACGCCCTTAAAGTTTTCGCCATTGTTACCGGCAGCAATACCGGCAACGTGGGAGCCGTGGTCAGAGGCGGTGTGGTTGGGGATAGCATCGTGGTCAAAGTAGTCCCAATTGAAAGGGAGTTTATCACTATAGTAAATGTCGTTCAAGTCCCTGACTGTACCGGCATGAAGTTTGTCGCCGTGGGTATTGTACACATCCAGCAAATAAGCCAGGTCCATCTTGATGTTTTCCGGCTGAACAGAGAATGCCTCATGGGTCTGACGGATACCGGTATCGATGATGGCAATCACCATACCCTCACCGGTGTAGCCCAAATCCCATGCGGCATTAACGCCCACGAAGGGATTGCTGACACCCATGCTGGGGGTGAGCTCGATATCTTCACCGCCGTCCTCCACAGGGGCAACCAGTTCAAACACGGGCGCTTCAAAAGCAAAGCAACCATCGATTGCATTGATGGCATCCACCATCCATGCCTCGCCGGTAAAGCTGAAACCATTAAACAGCAGGCTATAGCGGTTTTCAACTTCAATGTTCTCGCTGAGTTCGGCCTCAATGCGGTTTTCTGCCTGAGCCAGCAGAGCCATTTGATTGTCATATCCCTCACTGGCAACCTGAAGGTCACTGGTCTGCAGGAAAGCGGTTTCGCCTTCCAGTTGAACCATAATGGTGATTTCTTCCCGGGATTCCCGGACGAAACCTTGGGTCTCAATGGTATCGCCGGTTTGTGCATCTTGCGTCAGCACAATCGGTTCTGCTTGCGTGGGTTCTGCCGGAGACGCCATTGCCGGCGAAACCAGACAGGTGATGATCATGGTAAGCGCCAGAATCATCGATAGGACTTGCTTTTTCATGGTTGTACCTCCATTAAATGATTTATATATCCACTCCCCCATATAGAAGGAGGATATACCGAAATCCCAGACTGCCCTCAGGTTTTCTGGTTAATGTAGCCGCCCAGCTGTGCCAGAAGCTGGTTGACGTATTTTGTGTTGGTGGTATAGCTGCGGTGAATGCCATCCACCACCAGTTCCACCAAATGCGCCTGGAACATACTGTTGAGGTCGCGGAAGACCGTGCCGGCGTGCATCCCCAGCTCCTGGGTCAGCTCCTTGGGGGTCATCACCCGGTTCGTCATTGCCCGGAGCATCTCTATCCGGTCAGGGCTTGCCAAAAGACGCAGGGCGGTAATTTGCAACGAAGTCAGCGCACCCGCACTTTCTTTTTCCGGCTCAAAATCCAGGCCAAGCTGACAACGCAGTTCGCTGTCAATCAGGTCATACATTCCCTGACTGCAATCCGTTCGGAGAAGCCGGAAACTGACCTGCAAATTCTTCATGTTGGTGGTGTCCAGATTGATTCGCTCTGCAAAGTCCTGTTGCCCCTGCAACGTGCTGAGGTTCTCCCGCCACTGCTCCATCCAGGGCCGCATCTGCTCCCACCAGGGCAACAGCAGGGGCTGTAGTTTCTGAGAAAGCGGTTCCAACAGGTCACAAATCTGATCCACATGGTGATGGTAATTGGACAATACCTCAGCCAGTTGCAATCTCAAGGTTTCCGGCATACTCAGCTTCTGCAATTCCTGGGCAATGGAGCGGTATTCTTCACAGGCTCTGGTTCCCAAAGCGAACTGACCAATGTTATGGATTTCATAGAAGCATCCTGTCCCCAAATAGTAATCATGCATAATGGTGCGGGCTTGCTGAATATCGCAACCGGATGCATCCATATTGGTATAGACCAGCAGTTGTCCCACACTGGTACCACCCATTTTCGTACTTTTCACACTGTCCACAGGGACACTCTGAAAGTAAAACCGGAGCTTGGCATCCTCCGGATCCAAATGACCACAGACCTCCTTCATGATGCGGTCAACCTCTGCCTCCGGGATGCAGTAGGGTTTGTCCGAGGTCAGCGTGGATGGACTCATTTGATTGACATAGGCAAACAGCAAATCTGCCGTCTCCATCAAAAGACTCAGTTTGGGGTTAATCGATACATTCATTCTCCTCACCTGTTCCTTTAGTTTTACAAATCCACGATCATTTCTTTTTCGCACGTCTGCGAAAATTATATCACGGTTTTTCGCAGAATTCAACCCCTCTGAAATCGATATTCTGTCCAAAAATTACAGGTATTTTTTGTGGATTCTCAACAAAAGAAAGCCGGGACCCCCGAAGGAGTCCCGGCAGAAAGGAGATACACGCCATGAAACAAGCATCACAGGCGTATTAGGTTAGATTTTTCGCTCAGCCCTCGCAATACCGCATGAGGATGGTGGCAATCTGAGCCCGGGTAGCATTACCCTGAGGCGCAAGCTCACCCTCAGCGACACCGTTGATCAGACCAACGGAAATGGCCCAATTCATAGCATCGACGGCATAGGCATTGACCTTATCGGCATCGGTGAAGTCAGCCAGAGCATCTTCTTCCACTTCTTCAGCACCGGCATAACGGTACAGAATAGTGGCAATCTGCTCGCGGGTAATGTTGGCGTTGGGGGCGAAAGCGGTGGTGGAGATGCCCTTAACGACCTCAGCGTTGTATGCCCAGATGACCGCATCGGTATACCAGGTGTCGTCGGCGACGTCAGCGAAGGGATGCTCCAGGTCTTCCACAGAGGGAGAGCCTGCCATGCGGTACAGCACGGTGACCAATTCAGCACGGGTCAGGTTAGCGGTGGGGGCGAATACGGTTTCGCTCTTGCCGTTCATCAGACCGTTGCGGATGACATAGCAGACGCCCTCATGATACCACTGCTTGGTATCCACGTCAGTGAACTTCTCAGCGGGGCAAATGGGAGCAGTGTACTCGGAAACGAAGCTGTCACCGCAGACGGCGCAGACATACATGGTGTAGCCATAGTCCTCGCAGGTGGGTTCAACCACATATTCCTCATAGTTGTGACCAACAGGGTCAACCACATCACCAATTTCCTCGTAACCACATTCGCACATATAGATGGTGTAACCGGCCTCGGTGCAGGTGGGCTCAATGACCACTTCCACAAACTCATGGTCAATGGGCAGCGTATAGTCGGCAACATATCTGTCACCGCAGACAGTGCAGGTGTAGGTGGTGTAGCCCATGTCGGTGCAAGTGGGTTCTGTCACAATACCTTCGTAAGTGTGACCCAGAGCGGGAACGAAGTTGTCTCTGTACTCGTGGCCGCAGTCGGCACAGATGTGCAGGGTGTAGCCTTCGGTATCGCAGGTGGGAGCGATTTCCTGACGGTAGTAGACGCACTTCTGTTCATCGGCAGGGAGGATATCGTCCAGGAAGGTCAGAGCGAACAGGCCCTTGCCGTGGGCATAGCCGGGAACCATGTAGTCCAGCACACCGGTATCCAGATCACACTTCCAGATGATGGACTCATCGTCACGGCTCTCACGGTTGTAGGACATACAGCCGCCCAGATAGACACAGTTCTCCACCTCGTCATAGAGCATAGAACTGGTATAACCATAGAAGCCGGGCAGAGCATTTCTGTACTTACTAGTGTCCTTCAGGCCCAGATTCAGCGTGGACTCCACGCTGCCATCATGGATGTTCATAAACTGGAAGGTATCGTTCTTGTAAGCAGCCATCATCACGATGGTATCGGCGTCCACAAAGTCGAAGCCTCTCTTGAACTGAGAGAACTGCAAAGGCCAAACGGGAACAAGCTGGTAATTCTCCAGATCCACACGGCACATCTGAATACCGGAGCTTGCAGAGCCATTGTAGCCCACGATGGCATAGATGTCATCGGTACCGGGAGCAATCTGGAAGGCGTAGACGCTGGTGTCCTTCTTGCCTTCGGTCACCCACTCAGAGATCATGGTCTTCTCAAAGGTGACGGGGTCGATGGTATACAGGAAGCTCATGCTGGAGGCATAGACCGTGCCGTCGCTGGTTCTGGCCATGCCAACAATGTCACTGTGAGACTTGTAGGAGGGAGTCTCCAGGTCGTCAGAAGACTCCTCAATCTCGGTGAGGCGGATAGGCTGCTGATCCAGATCCTCGGAGAAGCTGTACCAGGCAAACTCAACCTGCTGGTTGGCAACAGAGGCACTGTACGCCAGCATGTGGGTCTCACCCACGATGGTGCGACCATGGTCAAAACCGGCGGCCTCCATCTCATATACCACGCCATCCTTCACATAGTAGAAGGCTTCGTTCCGGGCATAGTCGGCAACCGCCACAAAATACTCGCTCAGGTCAGTCTTGTAGACTTCAGCTACGCCACGCTCCATGGCGAAGATGCCGTCTTCAAACAGCATTTCATTCCGCTGGGCATCGGCATAGACCGCATAGTAAGCAATATAGTTGGCATCCAGAATCTCCACGCCACCGTCAATAGCAGTTACCACGGGGGCAATGGTATCCTTGGTGAAGGGGATTTCGATGCGGGCAAACTTGTTGTCTTCCAGCTTGAATTCGTCATGATCCAGATAAGCCTCAAGCACATAGAGCGCAGTCTCGTTCTCTTCCAGCTCGGTCGCCTGATAGTCCCAGTACAGTCCGCTGTAAGACAGACCTGTGGTGGAGGAAGAAACGCTGTCATGGGAATCCCGACGGAAGGAGTAGCTCTTGTTGTAAGCTTCGTTAACCGTACCGTCAGCATACTCGATCATCAGCTTCACGGTTCTGGGCTGACGCAGGAGAGAGAATTCCAGACTGGTCAGGGCATCCAGATAGCCGTCGCCGTTGGGAGAGATGGCATTACGGTCAGGCAGGTAAGTCTCGCCGGTCTCGTCCCAGTAGTAGTTCAGGCCCAGACCCTGCTCAGCATCGCCATGGCCCAGGAAAATACCGCCATGGACATTGGAGACATACATCTGTGCCATATTGTTGACACCGTAGGGTTCCTGCCACCACCAGGCGTCATCAATCATGGCAGGGTAGTCCCAGTCGCCAACGAAGCCCAGATAGGGAATGGACAGGTCAACGCCATTCTCGGCATCCCGGTCGGTCAGGTTGATCCAACCTTCCAGATACATACCGGAGGGGCAGTTCTCGGCAAAGTAGTCCATCAGCTCAGTATTCGCCTTCAGGGTCATGGTCAGGGTGACGGTTTCACCGGCCTTGACCGTGACAGCCTTGGTGCCTTCCAGCGTGCACCAGTTGCTGACATCCTTGATGGTGCCATTGCAGAGGGTTACGGTTTCGGGCGTGGGATTCACCAGCCAGTGACCCCATCTCCTGGACAGCTCAGCGGACATATTGATGCCACTGCGGGTGGTATGCCAGCCCTGATATTCCATGGTGAAGGTGCCTTCAGTCAGGGCAGTCAGGCTCACATCATAGGTCTTGCTGACGGAATCAGCATTGTGAATCTTGAAGGAGATCTGGAATTCACCAGTCTCACTGTCGTCCAGTTCCAGCTTGGGGCGCTTGTCCTCGGTACTGGTCAGATAAGTCTTGGTGGCCATGGCCTTTTCCAGATTCATGACACCGGAGCCCTGGTGACGGACAAAGGCATTGGCATGGCCGGCGGTGCTCATCAGGAAGTCATAGCACAGCTCCGTCAGCTCAGCGGCAGTGGCATCGGGGAAAATGGTCTTCAGGTACTGCTTCATCAGGAGGATGCCGCCAGCCACAGCGGGCGTCGCCATGGAAGTACCGGTCTTCTTGGTGTAAGCATCATCGGCCTTGCTCTTGGTGCCGTCAGCGGAGACGATGTTGTTGCCGGGGGCAGAAATCTCAGGCTTCAGAGAGAGCTGTGCCGTGGGGCCCCAGGAGGAGGACTTGACCATGGTGACGCTCTTATAAGAGAAGTCATGGCTCAGGTTCATCTTGACCCGGTCGCCCTTACCCATGGCGGCGAGGATTTCCTGGCCCTCAGCCTGAGTCAGCGTGCCAAAGGGGATGGTGCTAGCGGCGGCCACATTCATGGTGCCGGAAACATTGTTGTATACCAGAATGCCCATTGCACCGGCTTCGGCGGCGTACTGGCACTTGAGGTTAAAGCTCATGGTAGCGCCGTTGTACTGACCGCCGCGCTCGACCAGAACGATCTTGCCGGTCAGATTGCCTGCGGCGGCATACTGCTCAGGCGTGCCGATACCGCAGTCCACAACGTCATAACTACCGGCAGCAATACCGGCATAGTCGGGGACACCGGCAGAAGCGGACTTTGCGGGGATATACTCCTTGCCGTTGAGTTTAAAGACATCGCCGAACTTTCTGTTCACGTTGACGGTGTTACCCACGGTGAAAGAACCCACATAAGTACCGGGAGTGCCGATTTTGCCGTGGTCAGGGTTGGAGGACAGCCACTGCCACATGCTCTGATTCCAGTTGCCGTAGGCAGTGGAAATGTAGGCGTGGGCATCGTTACCGGCGGCCAGACACACGGCAACACCGGCCTTCTCCAGAGCCTCGTAGACCGGACCGAAGTTGGCGGGCCACTCGTAAGTCTCGAAGCCGTTGGCAATACCCAGAGACATATTGACCGCATCAACGCCCAGGTATGCACAGTCTTCCATGGAAGCCAGCATCAGGTCAACGGTAGCACCGCCGGCCTTGTTGAAAATCTGCAGGCTGATGATCTGGGCGTCGGGGGCGATACCCTTGAAGTCATCGCCATTGTTACCGGCAACGATACCGGCAACGTGAGAGCCGTGGTTGGACTGGGTGTGGTTGGGGATGTGATCGCCGTCAAAATAGTCCCAGTTGTAGGGCATCTTTGCACTATAGTACACGCCGTCGGTGTTCTTGCAGTGCATCAGGTCGCCGTACTTTTCAAACAGCTCATCCAGATATGCCTCGTCAATCTTTGCGCCCTCGGGAGCGACGGAGAAGGCCTCATGGGTCTGCTTGATGCCGGTATCGATGATGGCCACCACCATACCCTCGCCGGTGTAGCCCAAATCCCAGGCATTCACCGCACCGGTCATACCGGTGGAGATGTCCATATTGGGGGTCAGGTCAATGTTGGTATCCTCCTCTTCGGGCTCGACCAGTTCAAAGACAGGGGACTCCATAGCACTGAGGCCTTCCACCTGATTGATGGCATCCACCATCCACCGCTCACCGGTGAAGGAGAAACCGTTGAAAACCAGGGAGAAGTAGTGCTCCACTTCGACAGCCTCGCCCAGAGCGGATTCCATGGCGCTTTCGGCGGCCCGGAGTTCCATCTGCTGATTGTCGGCAGAAGCTACCGCCAGATCCAGATCACCGGTCTGCAGGAAGACGGTCTCGCCGTCACCTACAGAAACCAGAATCTTAATCTGGGTGTCGTCTTTTTCTGTGGATTGGGTTGTGATTTGGTCGTCTTTTCCCTGGTATTCAGCGGGAATAAACGCCATGTCGGGGGATTCGCTGGGTTGTGCGTTTGCCTGACTAGCCATTGCGGGCGAGACCAGACAAGTGACGCTGAGGATCAGCGCCAGAAGAATTGCGAAAAGCTTCTTGGTCATGGGTTTTACCTCCATTCAAATTTATATAAACTCCGGATTTTCCGCAGTCTATACCGTGGTCATGTTGCAGGATTATTCCCCGCTTTCGATATACTCTACCAGCCGGCGAACCGTCTGCTTCAGGAAGTCCAGGTCAGTGATGTACGCCCGTCCCCCATCTTCCGAGACAATCTTCACCAGGTGGGCATGGTTCAGACTGTTTAAGTCCCGGAAGACCGTACCGGGATTCACATTCAGCTTCCGGGCCAATTCTCTAGCGCCCATCCGCTTGCCACCATCACCCGGAGCATATCAATCCGATCCGCGCCGGAGAGCAGTCTCAATGCCGTCAGTTCTGAAGGTGCAAGCTCCGGCTTCTTCGCCTGGCCAATGCGCAGTCCGGCCCCGGCATAGCAGAACAGGGTACCGTCACTGGAATAGTAACCATTGCAATCCCCAGGGAAGAGAACGCGCGGGCACATCACGATCCGGCTGACCTCCTCCAAATCCGCATTAAACCGGGAGAGGAAATTCTGCAGTTTCTCTTCTTCCCTCAGTGCAACTATCCACTGCTCTGTCAGAGGTTGCAGTTTTTGGATCCACGGGGTCAGCAAAGGGCGAAGCCGCTCAACCACAGGCTCCAGCAAGTCGCAGAGGTACTCCGCATATCGGCTGTAGTTGGACAAAACCTCCGCCAGCCGCAGTCGCAGGGCGTCGGGTATCGCCAGCTTGTCCAGTTCCTCAGAGATGGGGCAGAATTCCGCACAGGGATCCCAGCCAAAGCCCGCCTTACTAAAGGAGTTCAGCCGATAGGGTTTTCCGGTGGCCAGATAGCACTGCCGGAGGAGTTCCCGCGCAGACCTGGTGCCATCGTTGTCCAGAACCATGCAGGAATTCGCCAGAATATTGCCGATACAGACCAGACGATTCTCGTCAGGTCCGCTTTCATTGATTCGGTAGCCATGAAAATAGAATTTCACCAGGCTGGCACTTAAGTCCAACTCACCGCAGGCAATCTCCATGATTCTTCCGATTTCTTTGCCGGGGACACAAGCCGCCCCATCCTCTGTCAGATATTTGGGGTCAATCCCATTGACGTAAGCGCAAATTAAGTCTGCCGCTTCTAAAAATAGATTTACCTGCGGGTTTACTTGAATATCCATCGTATCTTACCTCTCCCGGGTCGGATGTCTCCGTATCGCCGGTATTCATTTAGTGTTGCTATTTTGCAGTTATTATATCACCTAATAGCAGAAAACGCAACACCTGTTCGCCCGCAGAATCACCAAATTTCTCGGGATTCATTTATGCAATCTGACGAAGGTGGTTCGTTTCTGTCAATCATCGCCACAAAATCATAACAACGCGTAAAACGCGTGGTTTGCTCTAGGCCGATAAGGCCATATTACTAGCCTGGGTCTTAAGACCCCCGAGGGTTTGCCAGCCGCGGAGCATTTCCCTAGCTACCCCTGAAGGGGCTACTATTTCTTGCTCTTTCCTACTGGCTCACCCGTAAACGGGTCGATGTACTCCTTTATGCA
>SVLX01000008.1 GCA_015067725.1 Oscillospiraceae bacterium
TTTTCAAGCAATGCAATAATGGCGTATCCGCCGCCAAAGGCGAAACAGCCGATCTTGAGCATTGACAAGAATATTGCAAATAAGATGCTCATTTTACCTCCGAGGTGTGTTCGTCAAATTCTTATTTTCCGAACAGATTATACCACAAAATTATGAATTTTTCAACCGAACGCAAAAACGTCCCGACAACCGTTTCTGGCTGCCGAGGACGGATGAGCGCAAGAAAAACCTCTCTCGTCTTGGTAGGCAAAAGAGGTTTTTACATGGTGGACCCGAGGAGATTCGAACTCCCGACCCCTACAATGCGAATGTAATGCGCTCCCAACTGCGCTACGGGCCCATTTCCGCAACGATTATACCCTCTTTTTGTCCCGCTGTCAAGAAAAACTTTCAAATTCTAGGGCTCCTGCCCAGAAAATCTTTTCTCACTGCTTGCATATCCTCACTTTTTCCACTATAATGACCATAAGAAACCCAAGGAGGATATGACCATGGATTATTTGGAAATTGCCCGGACCCGGCAGAGTTGCCGGAATTATGATGCCACCCGCCCGGTAGAGCCGGAAAAGCTGGAGGCTGTTTTGCATGCCGCACGGCTGGCTCCCTCCGCCTGTAACGCCCAGCCCTACCACTTCACCGTGGCTCATGGGGATAAGGCCCAGTTGGTGGGCGAATGTGTCCGCTCTATGGGCATGAATGGATTCACCAAAAATGCCACCGCTTTTCTGGTGATTGCCGAGGATGCTTACAACCGCACCGCCGCTCTGGGGGCAAAGGTGAAGGATCAGGATTACCGCTCCGTGGACATCGGTATTGTCGCTGCCTATATCACCGATGAAGCCCATACCCAGGGGCTGGGTTCCTGTATTCTGGGTTGGTTTGAGGAGAAAAAGCTCCAAAACCTGCTCAATACCACCAGCCGGATTCGCCTGGTTATCGCTTTGGGTTATGCCGCCCCGGAGGATACTCTGCGGCAGAAGAAGCGGAAGGATTTGACTGACCTGGTCACCTGGCTCTGAGCAAAGGCACCGGAGAGGGGGGATATGTCGTGCGTATTGCCATCATGGGCTACAGCGGTTCCGGGAAATCCACGCTGGCGAAAACACTGGGGCAGCGGTATGCCCTCCCCGTTGTCCATCTGGATCAGCTTCACTTCCGGAAAAACTGGGTGGAGCGGTCGGATGAAGTGGCCATGTTTCTCCTGAAACCCTGGCTGAACGAGCCCAATTGGGTCATTGACGGCAACTATCACCATCTGGGCTATGAAGACCGGACAGAACTGGCTGATCGCATCATTATTCTGCAATTCTCCCGGATTACCTGCCTCCGGCGCGCCCTTTTTCGCTACCGACAGTATCGGGGAAAAACCCGACCGGATATGACGCCGGGATGTCCGGAGAAATTTGACTTTGCCTTCTTCCGGTGGATTCTCCATGATGGACGAAAGAAGGCTGTGCGCAGACGATATCAACAGCTCATGGAGACTTACCCCGAAAAATGCATCCTCTGCCGCAACCCCAGAGCCTTGCGCCATGTTTTAGAGCAGGGGTTAATTTGAACAAAAAGCCGGATGTGCCAACATCCCATGGCATACAGCCGGGAATCTTGCCAAAAAAGGAGCAACGATAAATGGAAGAAAAATATATGCACATTTTGTCTCAATTCCCCATTGCGGGGAATCCGGTTTCCTGCCAACGCTATGGGCAGGGGCACATCAACGAGACATATCTGGTGGTGACCGACTGCGCTCACCGATACATCCTGCAGAGAATCAATGACCACATCTTCAAAGATGTGGCAGGACTTATGGCCAATATTGTTCTGGTGACGGAGTATCTGCGGAGAATCGTGGATGACCCCCGGGAAACCATGACTGTGATTCATACCCACGAGGGTAAACCATACTATTGTTATTCAGCGGGCTATTACCGGCTCTATGACTTTGTTGAGGGCAGTTTGTGCCTGCAGGCGGCAGAAACAGAGGAAGACTTCTATCAGAGTGCTGTGGGGTTTGGCCGATTCCAGCAGCTTCTCCGGGATTTCCCGGCGCACCAACTCACTGAGCCCATTGCCAATTTCCACAACACCATCGACCGTTACCGCATCTTTAAGGAAGTCCTTGACCGCGACCCCATGGGCAGAGCCAAGGATGTTCGTCAGGAAATTGATTTTGTCCTCAGCCGGGAAGAGGAGGCCGGTCAGCTTCACCGGATGCGCATGGACGGCACGCTCCCCCTGCGGGTTACCCATAATGACACCAAGCTGAACAATGTCCTGCTGGACGAGCAGACCCGCAAGGCCCTATGTGTCATTGATTTGGATACCATTATGCCGGGACTCAGTCTCTATGATTTCGGTGATTCCATCCGTTTTGGTGCCGCCACTGCCGCCGAAGACGAGAAGGACTTGAGCAAGGTGGGAATGAGTCTGGAACTGTTCAGAACCTATACCCGGGGCTTCCTCAGTGCTTGCCCCGGCCTGACGGATGCTGAGGTTGCCCATCTTCCTCTGGGAGCAAAGACCATGACCTTAGAGTGTGGTGTCCGTTTCCTGACCGACTATCTGGATGGCGACCACTATTTCGCCGTCCACCGGGAGGGTCACAATCTGGACAGAGCCCGCACCCAGTTCAAGCTGGTTCAGGACATGGAAGAAAAATGGGAACAGATGCAGGCAGTTGTCCGGGAGGAAAGAGCCCATTCTTCTTAAGTGAAAACTGAAGATAGCAACAACAGCCCCAAGAAGGAGCAGATCCCATTCCAGTCTCCGGCGACCACAGCCGGATGCAGAACAAACCAGAAACCGGCATAGAAGCATTTGCCCGGAATGGATCAGGGCTTACGGATACAATAATCCCCCTAAAGCAGACCGCAGAAGAATTCGGGTCTGTTTTAGGGGGATTGTCTTCATCCGGCTTCAGCGGCAGGGCTGATGTTGGGTTAGAAGCCCACACAGACCCCCTGCATTTCCCCATCTTACCTCAGCACAAAAGCCTCACAAAATCTCCTTGGCGAAGCTCTTACCCGGGCAGGTGTAGGAAATGCCCAGAAGCTCTGCTACGGTGGCGGCAATGTCGGCAAAACTGGCTCTGGTGCTCAGATTCACCGGCTTGACCTTCTTTCCGCCAATGAGCAGGGGTACATATTCTCTGGTGTGGTCGGTGGTGGCAGAGTATGCCGGGTCGCAACCGTGGTCGGCAGTAATCATGACCAAATCCTCCTCCCCCAGCTTCTCCATGAAGCCGGGCAACCAGGCATCAAATTCATTGAGGGCTTTGGCATAGCCGTCGATGTCCCGGCGATGACCATAGAGCATATCAAAGTCCACCAGATTCACGAAGCACAGGCCATGGAAATCCTTCTCCGCATAGCGCATGGCGTGTTCCATGCCATTGGTGTTGCTCTGGTTATAGACGTGCTCGGTTGTGCCCCGACCGGCGAAGATGTCATAAATCTTGCCCACGCCGATGGAATCCAGCCCCGCCTCCACCAGTGCATCGAGAAGGGTCTGGGTGGGCGGCTCCAGGGAGAAGTCATGTCGGTTGGCGGTACGGGTGTACTTGCCGGAGGTCCCCACGAAGGGGCGGGCAATAACCCGGCCCACGCCATGCCTGCCCTGCAGAATCCGGCGGGCAATGCGGCAGTATGCATACAGGTCATCCAGAGGAACAACCTCCTCATGGGCGGCAATCTGGAACACGGAGTCGGCGGAGGTATAGACAATCAAATCGCCGGTGCGGACGTGCTCGTCGCCATAGGCATCAATGACCGCTGTGCCGGACCAGGGGGCATTGGCCAATGTGCCGCGACCGGTGGCCTCCCGGAAGGGCTGCAGGACTTCCTCCGGGAATCCCTCAGGGTAGGTGGGCAGGGGGTCAGGGGAGATGAGACCGGCAATCTCCCAGTGACCAATGGTGGTGTCCTTGCCCATGGAAGCCTCCCGAAGCCGGGCATAAGCACCGGTGGGGGCAGACTCCTTCCCCAAGCAAGTCACGCCGTCAATATTGCCCAGACCCAGTTTCCTCATGTTGGGAATGTTCAGCAGTGGGGATGTGGCGCAACTGGCCAGGGTATTGACATTGACATCGCCAAAGCTTTCGGCATCGGGCATGGCGCCAATACCGCAGGAATCCAGAACGAATAAAAAGATACGTTTCATGGGTTTACCTCCAAGTCAGGATTGTATTAAACTTCATTATCTATGGATTGTTGGGTTACCATACCCCATCCGGGGATTCCAGATATTGGGCATGGGGGTACAACCGGCGTAGTTGTCTTGCTCTCTCCGGGTGGTACATGACCACCAGAGCCTCCCGTTGCCAGTAAGATTGGCGGCTTAGTTTCCTCCCCCACCAGCGGAAAAAACAGCACGTTTCCCAGTCATCTATAGCAGAATATGTCGCCATAAACTTCCGGCCACCGATGCTGCGCCTCAGGTGTTTTCGTTCCCGCAGGGCAACCTCGTCCCGGCTTAAGGGTGAAACCACCAGATAGTCCGCCACAGCCCCAGCCTTCAGTCCACGCACCCGGGCAATGGTTTTGATGGCTCCGGCAGAAATCGCCTGTTTTTTTCGTTGGGATACAAAGATCCCCTCCGGCTCTGCCTGAATCTGTTCGTTTTCTTTCCGGGCAACCACATACAGGGTAAGCATCAGCACTCCCGCAGGGCAGAGTCCCAGATACCACGTCTCCGGCACAATTGCAACCAGCAGTGCCGAGAGTATGCCCATAACCACCACAACGGAAAGCAGTTCCCTCCCTATGGCAGCCTGTTTCTCTCCCCGGAAGAAAACACCGGATGTCGCTCCACCATGAGGTGACCATGACTTGTGGGTCAGCAGGGATACGGGGTGCATATGAGGGTAGCAGTGCCGCAGTATGCAGGAATTGTCTATGGTATTCCGCAGGCAGTAAATCTTCCTGTTTCTCCCCGGAAAACCCTTCTGGCTATGGCGGTGCAGATATGTTTTGGCGAAGGTTTTCCGCCATTCCGGCTGTTGTTTCCGGGCAGAAATGGCCTCCGGGCTGAGTTTTTGCCGTTTTAGTTCCTGTGTCTGCAGCCAAATCAGTTCCTCTAAACCATATGTCGAGAGATAAAGCATGGGCAGCCCGGAAACCCGGCGGCTTGGCTGGCTTTCTGCAAGAATCAGATGTAATTGCCCCGCAGACAGCAATTCCGGTTTTCTGCCGGGTCTGCGCACCTCAATACCGTCGGGCATCAGCACCAGTTTGGTCATGCCATCATCGCAGATTACCACAGACAGCAAAGAACCAAGCAGAAACAAGACAGCCACGCCACAAGCCCCGGCAAACGCCGACCACACCGCCGCCACCAGAAAAGTCAGCAGAAGACCGGCGCTCAGAAGAATCAGGCTTCGGTTTGGGCGGAGGCTGGGATAGTTTTTTTCCTTACGTTCATGGTATTCTTCCATTATTCTTGTTTCCACTTCCCTTGATGCTCGCTTTCGTGTGGGCGGTCAGAATATTCCCTTCTGAGATTCCAGCCACTGGGCCTTCGGGTATAACTCCCGGAGCTGTTTCTCCTGCCCCGGCTGGTATTCTACAGCCAGCCAACGGCGACCTCGGCTACCAAAGCAATGAATCCTCCCGGAATAGTAGCGCAGGGCGCAAAGCTGCTCCCCATCAGGAAGCCGGGAATACATCCCCAGGAGCGTTTTTCCGGTCAAGCGACAACGCAACGCCTTTCTGTACCGGGTTGCGGCTTCCTCCGCCGTCAGGTCAGAGAACATCAGCACCTGAGTCACTTCGGTACCCACCTTGACCCGGAACTTTGCCATGGTTTTGATGGACTCTGCGGGAATCAGACTTTTCTTCTTACCCCGCAGCAACCGGATTCCCTCCAGGGCAGGCATATAGCCATAAACGCCCGGATAGAGCAACCATCCCAGCAAAACGGCCACCACACCGGCAAGCAGGAACAGCAGCAGCTTGTTCCCCAAATCTCCCAGAAACAGCACCAGACTGAATACAGCCATAGCCGTCACAAGAGCAATGTTGACGCGGGTGGAGTCACGATGGGCCATTGCGTTCTTCTTTTTCAGTTTCTGCGTTGTCTCCCCGGTCTGCTCCGGTCTGATTTGGGATATGGGTAAAGCTACCTTCTCCGGGAAGCACTGTTTCAGCACCGACACCAATTCCTCATCCCCGGGCAGTCTGATGAAGCTCTGTCTTGCGGCTTCATGGACATTGCCAATCAACAGCGGGTACAGGTATTCTCTGGCAAAATTCATCTGCCAGTTGGGGTCCTCTTTTCGCCGGGGCAATTCCCTGGCGCTGAGAGGACTGTTTTGCAGTTCGGTTTCCCGAAGCTCCGCCAGCTCATTCAGGCTGTGGGGGCACAGGCAGAACTGGGCATTGCCCACTTCCCTGCTTCCCCAGAGATAAATGTGGAGCTGTTCTTCCCCAAGCCACAGTACCCTCCTGCCGGATCGCCACACCGTGACCCCCTCCGGGGACAATGTCACCTCTGTAGCGGACCGCCCAGGAATCCGCAGACCCGGCGACCGGAACGGCGAGCCCGCCTTGACCAGTGGAATTCTAAATGTCGCAATTTCTTCCGTCATGGTCAGTACCTCCCCGGTTTTTCTGTGTTGGTTTATGTGTTATGGGTCGTGGAGTCAGAACAATCCCTCCGGCCAGTCCAGCCACTGGGCGTGGGGGTACAATTCTCTCAGCAACTTCTCCCGCTCCGGGGTGTAGGCCGCCACCAACAGCTCCTGGTCGGTACCTCCGTGCCAGAGGATCCTGCGGGAGCAGTAGCACTGGGCAAGCGTTTCCGCTCCATTGGGTATTTGCGCGTACAGCCCCATCGTCCTGCGGCCGGAAGCACTTCGGCACAGGTATTGCGTCTGCCGCCGGGCAAGCTCCTCCACGGTCAGTTCTGTAAGAACGAGACTGTAGGAGAACCCGTATCTTTTTGCAATGGCAATTTTGGCAATGGTTTTGATGTTTTTCCCAGGAATCAGCCGTGGTTTTCTGCCTTCCAGCCGGATTCCCTCCGGCGTGGGACGGAATACCTGATTTTTGGGGCAAAGCAGAAATCCTGCGAACAAAACAACCAGAAATGTTCCTCCCACCACGGGCCACGGCGGCAGTCCCCACTTTATTGCCGGAAAAACAACGAGCCAAGGCAACAGCACCGCCGCAAATACAATTGCCAAGACCCATGCCGTGCAATCACTCTCCCTGCCGCCGAGGCGCTCTTTCTCCTGCTTACAGGATGTCTGAAACACTTGGGGTGTCAATGTACCCAACTGTCGGCAAGGCATCATCGGGAAAAACCGCTGCAAGACCGATTCCATTTCCTGGGTGCAATCCAGTTCAATCAGACTCTTTTTCACCGGATCCCGCAGGCCTCTGGCCGTCCAGCGCAGGATATATTCCCTGGCAAATATGCTCTGCCACTTCGCGCTCCGCTTGCGGAAGACCAGTTCATTGCGGCTCAGTACACTTTTTTCTATCTCTGCCTCCCGAAAAGAGGCCAGCTTCTCAAGGGTATAAGGACTGAGGCACAGACAATACCGATTGCGGCTGGTATCGCCACACAAATAGAGATTCAACTGGTCTGCCGGAATCCTAAGCCGCAGTCTGCCGAAACGGTAAAGCCGAACTTCTTCCCGGTTCAGTACCACCATCGTACCTGCCCGACGAACCAGATATATCCCCAGCACTACATACACTGCACCAAAGGGCAAATTCAAAAGCCCCAGTATCGGCGCACCCCAAAAGAGTTCAAACACGCCGCCAACCGCAATTCCCAGTGCAATCAGAACCCCGAAACCACCAGTCAGCGTATACAACCATCGTGGCCGGTATGCCGGGCATCGAATATCCTCCGGTCTTTCTGTAATCATGCTTCTTCTCCCTCTGCTGTGCAGTTCTGTGCATTGTTCAAATAGGGCAGTATGGCCTGCAGGAGATCATGGTCATAGCCCATCAGAATATCCTGCTCCAATCCGAGGAGCAACCGTGTCATTCGGCGTTCAATCCGCACCTGACTCCAGGAGAATATATTGTCCAGTGCCATACCCTGGCTGAGGATGCTCCGTCTGGCTGAGGGTTTTCTGGCCAGAATCCGCCGTCCCTCCTCCTCAATGTTCCTTCTGGTGCTGGTGGACAGCAACACAAGGCCCTCATAGGTCGGATTACCCCGGCCAAAGCCAATCTCCCCGTAGCATACAGTCCGGATTGATCTGACCGGTCTGCGGCAAAGTACAACAGGCCCAAGGCACACCCTGAGTTCCATCCGGTCCAGTTCAATTCGCTCCAGACAGAACAGTGCCATTGCTGCACCCACCAAAAAGAACCAGATAAAGCCACCGAAAATCAGCCCAATAAAGGGCCAAACCTGCCAGGGCACTCCGCTGTAGTCTACCGACACAAGCTGTACCAGAACAAAGGCAGGTAGCCCGCAGAATGCCAGCCCATGAAACCGCAGCATTCTCTGCGCCCCGGCTCTGGGGACAGATATGCCCCGCTCCATCGTTTTCATCCATATCCCTCCTCAGGCAAAAAGGGGCGGCAATTCAGCCGCCCCCATCTTACGATTCTTCCTCCGGGTCTAGTCCCGGATTATCTCCACCTGTTGGAACGCCTTGAGCAGCATGGCCTCACGGCTTTTTGTATAATCCATCCAGATAAAGTCTCCTCCTGTGCGATACCGGCGGCGAACCTGTCGGGCGGCATAGTCCAGTAAAAACCGCTTTCTCATTACCGGTGACAACTGACCATAAGTCAGCCCACTGGGATTCAGGGGACTCCGGTTCTGGATATCCAGTTCCTTTTGAATCAGCATCTGGGGCGATAGCAGTCCAATGCCCAGCATATCGTTACGACGGCGTCGCACACCGGGGCAGTAAACAATAACCTGCACCTGACTGCGTGGTATGCACTGCAGTTCCCGTTTACCCCGGCAGACCCGCAACCCCCGGCAGTCCAGGGTGATGGTGTCCATCTCATAGCGGATTTCCAAGCAGAGCCATAGTAGTGCTGCAACCAGTAGCGGGATAATCAGCCATCCCAGCCCTTCACACACACGCCTATCCATTGTTCTTCCCAAGTTTATGGCAATCCACGCACACGTCAGTACAGCAACAACCAGCAACAGCGCAGGGGATTTGCTCCGCCGAATACGGAACTGGTATTCCTCAATTGCAATATCTTTACGGAAGCGAGGGATTCCCGACTCAGGCATTTTCCATCTTCACGGCCACTTCCAGCGCCACCTTCATCATGGTGGTGAAGGAATTCTGCCGCTGCTCGGAGGTGGTCTCCTCACCGGTCAGCACATGGTCAGAAATGGTGCAGATGCACAGGCCACGCTTGCCATAGCGGGCGGCGTTCATGTACAGGGCGGCGGCCTCCATCTCCAGCGCCATAACGCCCATCTTCTGCAGACCATAGAGAGAGTCCAAACCCTCAGGGACACCAATGTGGTCGCCATAGAAGACATCAGAGGAATTCACATTGCCCACATGGTAAACGGCACCGGCTTCCCGGGCCGCCTCAACCGCAGCCTCCAGAAGCGCATAGGAGGCAATGGGGGCGAAAGTGCCGGGCAGATGGAACTGCTTGGCCCAGGCAGAGTCGGTGCAGGCACCCTGAGCAATGACCAGGTCATAGAGATGGATGTGCTCCTGAATGGCACCGGCAGAGCCCACACGGATGATGTTCTCCACGCCATAGCCATTGAACAGCTCATGGGAGTAAATGCCAATGGCGGGCATACCCATGCCAGAGGCCATGACAGAGACCTTAACGCCCTTATAATAGCCGGTATAACCCTGAACACCACGGACATTGTTCACCAGAACCGGGTTCTCCAGGAAGTTCTCCGCAATAAACTTAGAGCGCAGAGGGTCACCGGGCATCAGCACAGTCTTACCAAAATCGCCGGGTTTGGCGGAAATGTGGGGGGTAGGGGTTTTCAGCATAATGTATTCTCCTTCACTTACAATTTGATTGTCGTTCCAAGGATTTGTTGTACTTCAGCATGGATAACATCACAAATCCCAGGAAAATTCTCCATAATATCGTTGTTACAAAATCTCAAAACCTTTATGTGGTGCAAATTTAAGCGTGCCGTTCTTTCCTCGTCTTTTATCATCGCATCGGGCTCATAGTGGCCGCTACCATCCAGCTCAATTGCAAGACGGGCAGAAGCACAGTAAAAGTCCACAATATAGGAATCAATGGGCTTTTGCCGCTGAAACCGGACTGGATATGTCCGCAGAAACTGATACCAGAGTTTTCGCTCCCACGGCGTCATATCTTTACGCAATCGCTTCGCTAACGACACATTTCTTCGGTCATAATACTGCACAGACTCACCTCAATTCCACACGAACACCACTCTATCTGCGCAGAAACACCTCAAATTTGCACTGCCTAAAAGCCCCCTCGGCGAGGGGGCTGCCGAGCGAAGCGAGGCTGGGGGAGCGGACGTTATGGGACAGATAACCTTTCTCGCAACGGTTTTTTGGGTGATGTTTCTGCGCTACTTGATGGGTTTTCCTGAATCGATAGGTCCGCTCCCCCCTTAATCCCCCCTCGCCGAGGGGGGTATGAGGCGGGTGCTTTACCAATCAATAACTGCCATCATTCCTGGCTTCCTGTCCCTGTTCCATGGCTTTGGCCAGCTTCACGATTCTGGATGTACCCAGACGGTCAGCGCCCAGTTGGATAAACTTCTCCGCGTCAGCCAGACTGGAGATGCCGCCGGCGGCCTTAATCTTCACCTGCGGGCCAACGTACTTGGCGAACAGCTCCACATCGCTGAAAGTCGCGCCGCCGGTGGAGAAGCCGGTGGAGGTCTTGATGTAGTCTGCCCCTGCCTCGGTGACACAGTGGCACATGGCAATCTTTTCCTCATCCGTCAGCAGACAGGTCTCAATGATGACCTTCAGAATCTTCCCGCCGCAGGCCTCCTTAATGGCCCGGATTTCGGCGGTAATCTCGTCCCACTTCTTGTCCTTAATCCAGCCCAGATTGGCCACCATGTCCACCTCGTCCGCACCATTGGCCACTGCGTCGGCAGTCATGAATACCTTGGCGGCGGTGGTGGCGTAACCATTGGGGAATCCAATGACGGTGCAGATGGCCAGCTTGCCCTCCACATAGTCGCTGGCCTGCTTGACGTAGGCAGCGGGAATGCAGACGGAGGCAGTGGCATACTTCATGCCGTCGTCACAGATGGCCCGGATGTCTGCCCAGGTGGCGGTCTGTGCCAGCAGGGTGTGGTCGCATTTGCTCAGAATGGTTTTCAGTTCCATAAGTCATCTCTCCTTATTCACAGGCAAATACCGGCAGGAAACCGGTTCACCCCATATTTTAATTATGTATCAAGCTCACTGGGCGCGCCGTGGAGCTTAATTTTCTTCCGCTCCCGGATACCCCGAATCCAGCACTTGTGGCACATGGCAATGTAGCTGTCATTGCCGCCCAGCATAAGCTGCGCGCCCTCGGTGACGATATAGCCCTCAGCGTCAATCCGGGCATTGACCGTAGCCTTGGCCCCGCAGTCGCAGATGGTCTTAATCTCCTGAATGGTGTCCGCCACCTCCATAAGCCGCCGGCTGCCGCCAAAGAGATGACACTGGAAGTCTGTGCGCAGACCGAAGCACATCACCGGCAGATTGTGCTCGTCCACAATCGCCCTGAGCTGGTCAATCTGCTCCGGCAACATAAACTGGCACTCGTCCACGATAATCACATCGCACTGCCCCAACCGGGTGCGGCGAAACAACTCCAGCACATCGCACTCCGGCGGAATAATCTCCACCTGCGCCTGCAGACCAATGCGACTGCGGAGAATCTGCCGGCCGTCTCTGGTGTCGGCGCTGGGCTTCACAAGCCAGACCTTCAGGTCGTTTTCCTCATAGTTGTACTTGGTAATCAGCGCCTGCGCCGTCTTGGATGACCCCATTGCGCCATACTTGAAATACAGTTTTGCCATAGTACCCTCCGTGATAATCTTGTTTCCACTGTTTGCGTTCTCCCGCCGTGGCAAGCGGAGATATGAGTTGGCAACTTGCCAATGATGCAGGCAAATCAATACAGACTGCCGGATACAGATTGTCTGCCCTCTGTGTTCGGCACTCGGTACTGCAATAAAGTTCGTTCCTGTCAGAGTGCCCCGGGCCGGAATCTCCCAGCCCGGAAGCATACTCTGGCAGGTTCAGTTGTGGATGTAGCTCTCCCGGTTTTCCGGGTGATGTATGGTGCGCAGTTCAATCGATTCCGGGGCTATGTAACTCCGGCACGGTTCAGCGGAATGCTCATTCAGCCAGCTTGAGACACCAAATCCGCATTTCCGGCTACCCGAACCAACAGGTAAACCACCACGGCAATGGCCAGAAGCACCAGAATCAACAGCAGTATCACCCAGCGGTTTGCCTGTTTCTTGGTTATGGAAATCATGGTCTTACCTCCTACCGGGCATCGCTGGCGGCTTTCAACAGCCGGATGTTCTGCAGTTCAAAGTCATTGAACACGGACTCATCAAAGTCTTCCGGCTCGATGGTGCCATGATACCAGGAACAGCCATCAAAATACTCCTGAATCTCCGGTGTTCTGAATTTCCGACCATGGCGGGCATAAATCTCATTGCGCGCCAGAATCAACTCCCAGAGAGAGAGGTCAATGTAATCCGCTTTGGACAGGTATCGGCTGTCGCTGTCCGGGAAGAAGTATCCGCTGTCCTGGTCTGCGCCGGATTCCTTGTCCCGCTTCTCCCCTTCTTCCTTGAGAATCCGGATGTTCTCCAGCTCATAGCGGTTGAAGACGGATGAATCAAAATCCTCCGGTTCAATGGTGCCATTGTACCAGGAGAGGGAGTCAAAATACGCCTGAATCTCCGGGATGGCAAAGCGGCGACCATGGCGGGCAAAAATCTCATTCCGGGCCAAAATCAGTTCCCAGTCGTCCAAGTGCTGATAGTCCTCCTGGGTCAGAAACCGCTTGTCACTGTCGGCAATTAGTTGTTCCGGGTCCTGGTCGGTGTTCTGCTCTTTCCGGGCATCGCCTGCGGCCTTCAAGATTCTGATGTTCTCCCGCTCATACTTGTTGAGGACGGAGATGTCAAAATCCTCCGGATCAATCGTACCTTCGTACCAGGGACAGCTATCGAAGTAAGCCTGAATCTCCGGGGTAGCAAAGCGGCGACCGTGGCGGGCGAAAATCTCGTTCCGGGCCAAAACCAGCTCCCAATCCGTCAAATCCTGATAATCTGCCTCGGTCAGATACCGTTTGTCGGCATCGTGGAAGAAGTAGTCTTCGGGATTGATTTCCACCGGAGGATCGGTGGGTTCCGGCTCGGTGGGTTTAGGCTCTGTAGGCTTGGGCTCGGTAGGCTGAGGCTCCGTAGGCTTAGGCTCTGTGGGTTTGGGCTCCGTAGGCTTAGGCTCTGTGGGTTTGGGGTCCGTCGGCTTGGGATCCGTTGGCTTGGGATCCGTTGGCTTGGGAACCGTTGGCTTGGGATCCGTGGGCTGAGACGGGTCGTTGTCATCCGGTCGGCTCTCCCCGGGAGATTGTCCATTGGGATCAGTCTCCTCAGTGGAGTCCGTCTCCCCGGTGGAATCGGTGGTATCTGTAGAATCCGTGGAGTCAGTGGTATCGGTAGAATCCGTGGAATCCGTCTGGTCGGTGGATTCGGTGGGGTCCGTCTGGTCAGTATTGTCCGTGGGGACGATAAATCCGCCCTGATGCTCCGTATCGCCGGTATTTCCGGTGTCTCCGGTGGCATCGGAGGACTCCGTCTGTCCGGGATTGCCGGTAAACCAACTGCCATAGGACAGCACCACGCCGCCCAGAATACCCAACACAAACGCCAGTGCCACACCCAAAGCCAAAATCATCAGCTTCTGCCCGGTGGTCGCCATCATGGGTCTCCTGCGGCGGAGGGCGGTAGCGGTGGCGGCGGTGGTCTCCGCAGCCTTATCGGATGTAGTCTTTCCTGCGCCGGGGTCAACCGGCACACCACCGATTATGGGCATACCCCGGCTTCGTCCGGTTGCGGCATACTCGGGTGTCTTTTGTCCGGGTGGCTTCTGAGATTCCGACCCGGCGGGTTTTTCGGTATGCTTCTCCGGCGTCTTTTTCTCTGGAGTTTTCTTTTCCGGTGTCTTTTTGTCCTGCGACTTCTGTTCGGACGTCTTTTTGTCCTGCGTCCTGCGGTCCGCGGACTTCTTCTCCGGTGGGTCAGGCGGCTTTACGCTCCCGCCACCCGCAACCGAAGAACCGGTTTTGCCCGGTGTGGGTGGAGTTGTCGGGGATTGGGCAGTCTTTCTTCTGTCCCGCTTTCCGGCAAAGCCCAATCCCAAACCCAGACCCACGCCTGCACCCACAGCGGCCGCGGCGGCGGCATTGTCCTTTTCCTTTGGTGGAGGGGGGTATTCCGGGTAAGTGGGGGGCGACTGCGTTTCGGTTGTTCCGGTTGTGGCGGCAGAAGTTCCGGACTTCCGGTCCGCACCGGCGGCAGGCACCTCTTTCTGGGGCTTTCCGGCTGTTTCTTCCGCAAGCTGTGCCAGAAGCTCCTCCGGAATCTCAACTTCCGGCGCTTCGCTCCAGCCATCGGGGACAGTTTTGACGGGGGCAGAGACAACTGCATCCGGCGTTTTCTCCGGCGCATCGGTCTGACTTTCGTCATCGGGAATCAATGTGGACAAATCCACAGTGGAGAAATCAAATACAGGGTCATCTTCTTCAGGCTTGGGCTCAGCAGGTCTGCCACCGGTGGGCATACCCAAATCCAGGAAGCCAGTCCCGGCAGATACTTTCCGGGCATCGCTACCTCTGGCATCACCGGCTGTACCGTGACTCCCACCGGCAGACCACTGGGTGGATTTGGCCTCCAGGAAGTCCTGCACCGGCGAACCCACAATGGGTCGGGCAGTCTCCGGGGTTGTTTCTCTCGGGGTGGCGGAGGCCCGTCTTCTGGTGGGTCGCTCCCCGGTGCTACGACTGTAGCTCCGGTCTTCGGCGGGCTTTGCCGTACCGGGCATTTCGGGGAATTCAAAGTCCTGTCTTCTTGCTCTGGCAGTTTCCTCCGTGGGGAAGGCAAAGGACAGAGGCTTTTTCTCCGAATGGGCATCGTCAGAAAAACCGAAGTTCTGCCCATGACGGACGGCCCGCTCTGCCGCCAGAGGGTCACGCCCAGTGGCGCGCTGTCTGGCAGATCCGGTATTACCCGAACCAAAGGCAGGCTCAGCCGGTGCGGTACTCTGGCTGGTTGTGCGTCGCTCGCCGTGGCTTGTCCCTCTGTCGGTTTTTCTTCCGGAAACCTCCGGGAATTCCGGCTCACCGGTATCCACGGCAAAGGGGTCAAACCCACGCCCGGTCACTTCCTCATCCCGGATGCCAGAAGACCGGCGGCGGGAGGGCTTCTCCTGCTGACCACCGGAGACCAGCGCATCAAAGTCCGGGAATACCATATCCGGGTCTTGCCGTCTGGGTCGTCTTTCCGGGGTGCGGGCAGTGGGGGCAGTCTCCCCCTGAGACTTGGGTGCGGACATTCCCTCCCGGCGTTCGCTCCGGGGAGTCTGTCTGGCCGGTCTGAACTCCGGCAGATTCTGCGCCGCGGCTCTTGCCCGGGGAACAGGCGCATTTTCGCCAAAAGTTGGTTCTGAATCTTGCCAGAGCAAAGTGGTCGCAGCCTTTCCCGATGTGGAGGCATCATCGCCCATCAGGACGTAACCGCCTCGTTTGTCTCGATTCTTTCGCGGACTCATACTTAACACCACGCTTCATTGCTATGTCGAACAGAGCGATGCCCGATGCCGGGAATTCACACTCTGATGGTATCGTTCTTATAATCTTTGCCAAATGGCAATAGAATGTCATTCTCTAATCATTATACCGTCTTTTCCGGGAAACATCAATACCTTTTTCCGATTTTTCCGTCAATATAGACTACCATTTTCGTCCATAGCCCCCAAAATACCGGAAAAACCACCTCTCCTCGCCGTAATGCCGGAAATTTAACTTCATAATTGACATTTGACGGGAATCATGTTATACTGTTTACACCATTCGGCACTGCGAGTGATTAGCAATACATCATCCCACCAAAAGTGCCCAAAATCATCCTATGGAGGTTACTCTATGTCCCTGCGTGATTTATTTCCCCGGTTTGTGGATGGTCCTGCGTTAAAATCCGTCTTGCTGTCCATATTTTATCTGCTGGTGCGTGAATTCCTCTTATCCGGTCTGCTGTTGATCGTGGGCGGTACTGTAGCAACCGCCGATGATCTCGTTGCCTCGATGGGTTCACTGATTTTGCAAGCCATCATTGATTTGGTGGTCATGTTCCTGATTTTCCGGGAGTATCTGTCCGAATCCATGCAGTCTCTGCGGCTGGAGTGGCCCACCTGTTTTAAGACCATTGCCATTGGTGTGGGTATCGCCGTGGGCATCAACGCCGTCATTTTCCTCTGCACCGGTCTGCTTGTCCCCGCCGGCGACCTGTTTTTGCACTTCCCCACCAATGTTATGGCTGCCATACCACTTGTCAACCTGATTTTTCTGGTGGTACTGGCACCGGTCGCCTTCTGCTGTATGTTCCATGTCACCTTCTTTGGTGGTCTGTGCGGCGAGCGGCCTTGGCTGGCTTATCCTTTGGTCGCACTGGTGCTGGTGGCGCTCCACTATTTCGGCAACCATGATTTTGCCCTGTTCCCCTCCGTCTGTCTGTGTATGCTCCCCACCCATTTGCTGGGCTGTTGGGTCTATCAGAAAACCAATACCGTCTGGTCCAGCATCATTCTGGTCGCTGCGGTCAATTTGCTGATGGTTTTGGCATACCTGCTGTTCCCCCAGTTGGCGTTGTATACGCTGATAGGCTTATAATCCAAATGTCCACTCCCCCGAAGTTTCGACCTCGGGGGAGTCATTTTACCGAGAGCGGCCACCCATCAAGTCCGTCCGGCAGATTGTCGATCCAGTGCAACATACGGCCCATGAAGCGGATATACCGATTCAGGAAAACCCACCGCTAAACTCCGGGACTCAACCGGCAGACGGTACATTTCCGGAACGGTAGTCCTGTCTGCTCCTCCGCCTTGTTACGCAGGTATCCCCCTCAAAGAGACAATACCGTCAACCCGGCGAAAAGGGTTTCCCCTGATTGTGCTATAATCGCTCCTCATGCGTTGTTTCACTCCCTCTGTCTCAGCTCTGCCGGGATATCGATGGTGTCATCCCCTGTGCAGCAGTTTTCCAAAGGGATGTGCCTCTGTGCAGGAATTTACCGGCAAAGCCACTGCCACGGCAGGAGACGATTACCGGCGATGCCCCGTCCCTGTGACGGCCTCTCCCCGAAACAGTTTGCCATACAGTAAGGCCCGGGTCGAAACCCGGGCCTTTGTTGATGATTGATTGTTACAGTTCTCCGAAGATGTCGCTCTTGTCCTCAGGGTCAACCGGTCTTCCTTCCATCATGGCCCGGAACTGACCGCCGGACATCCGCTCATGGGCAAGCAGGAATTCTGCCACCGCAAGAAGTTTCTGTCCATTTTCCTTCAGGATGGTGGTACACCGGTCATATGCCCGGTCCACCAATGCCTTGGTTTCGCTGTCCAGTTCCCCGGCAATCCACTCGGAATAGCTCTTGGTCTTCTCATAGTCTCTGCCCACGAAGATTTCCTCGTCGCCGTCATAAGCCAGCGCACCAATCTTCTCGCTCATACCAAACTGGGCAACCATTTCTCTGGCAATCTGCGTTGCCCGCCGGATATCCTGGGATGCGCCAGTGGTAATGTCCTGACAGTACAGTGTCTCAGCCACTCTGCCGCCCAAAACCATGACAATGTGCTCATACATCTGATTCCGGGTCATGTGGACAAATTCCTCTTTGGGGCGGCTGATGGTCATGCCCAGGGACTGCCCCCGGGGGATGATGGTAATCTCATGGACAGGGTCCTGGGTCTTCAGGAAGTAAGCGGCCACAGCGTGACCGGCCTCATGGATGGCGGTAATCTTCAAATCCTGCTGAAGCTGTACCCGGTTGCGCTTCTCCGGTCCTGCCAGCACCTTCATCATGGCCTCGTTCATGTCCTCACCGGTAATGATGGGTCGGTCAGCCCGGACAGCCAGAATTGCCGCTTCGTTCATCAGGTTCTTCAAATCCGCACCGGTGAAGCCACCGGTAGCCAGTGCCACCCGGCGCAAGTCCACACGACTATCCAGCCGCTTGTCCTTGCTGTGAATCTTCAAAATGGCCTCACGGCCCTTGGCATCGGGTCTGCCCACATAGACCTGCCGGTCAAATCGTCCGGCACGGAGCAGTGCGGGGTCCAGAATGTCCTGCCGGTTGGTGGCCGCCAGAACAATGACGCCCTCAGTCTTCTGGAAGCCGTCCATCTCCACCAGAAGCTGGTTCAGTGTCTGCTCCCGCTCATCGTGGCCGCCGCCCATACCGGAGCCACGGCGGCGACCCACGGCGTCAATCTCGTCAATGAAGATGATGGAGGGCGATACCTTCTTGGCCTGATCAAAGAGGTCTCTGACCCGGCTTGCGCCAACACCCACATACATCTCCATGAAGTCAGAGCCGGAAATGGACAGGAAGGGCACACCGGCTTCACCGGCAACCGCCTTGGCCAGCAGTGTCTTACCCGTACCGGGAGGGCCAACCAGAAGAATGCCTCTGGGAATGGTTGCGCCCATACTGTGGAACTTCCGGGGATCGCGGAGGAAGTCCACCAACTCGGCCAGCTCCCGCTTTTCTTCATCAGCACCGGCCACGTGTTCAAAGGTGAATTCTCCCTTTGAGCCATCAGTGGTCTTTGCTTTGCCGAAACCGGCCAGCGAACCATTGCTGTTCGCCCGGTTGCTGGCCAGCACCCAGAAGAACAGCAGAATTGCGCCTGCCAGCAGATATGGCAGCATTTTGGCCAGTACGCCAGGCTTGCTGTCCGGCAGGAATGCATAGGATTCCAGAATCCCGGCCTCCTGCTGTGCCACAAAGATACCGTCCAAATCTTCCCGGAGGGACTGGGTATCCACCACTGCGGTCAGTTTATCTTTGCCCTTATACTTCTCCCGCAACTCCAGCTTAATCTTATCGTCCTTGACCTGGAAGGATTTGACCTTCTCCTCATTGAACAGGGTCAGGACTTCGGAATACTGGATGTCTCCGCCGGAGAACAGCCCAAATACCCAGGCTGCCGCCAGCAGAATCAAAATCAGGGCAGCGAAATAGGTCAAACGACCGGAAGTTTGCTTCGTTTCCAAGGATGCTTATCTCCTTTGTTGCTCAGATTTAAGAATAGGCCTCCGGCTTCAATACACCCACATAAGGCAAATTGCGGAATCGCTCATTGAAGTCCAGGCCATAGCCCACCACAAACTCATTGGGGATGGTGAAGCCCACATAGTCCGCAATCAGGTCAGTTTCCCGGCGGTCAGGCTTGTCCAGCAGGGTGCAGATTTTCAAGGAGGCGGGCTTGCGGCTCTTCAGATATTCAACGGTATAGCTGAGGGTACGTCCGGAATCGATGATGTCCTCCAGAATCACCACATGGCGGCCACAAATATCAGCATCCAGGTCCTTCTTTACGTTGATGACGCCGGTACTCTCTGTGCCATGATAGGAAGAAACAACCATAAAGTCCAGTTCGCAGGGAATCTGTACTGCCCGGAACATATCCGCAAAGAACACCACAACGCCCTTCAGCAGTCCCACAAACAGGGGGTTCTTGTCCTTGTACTCGGCCTCCAGTTCTTTGGCCATCTGGGCAATGCGGGTTTTGATCTGTTCCTCAGAGATCAGAACGCGTTCAATGAGTTCATGCATGGCGGATTACCTCTTTCTCTGTTATCTTGTATCATACACGCCCGGACAGATTGTTTCTGTCTCTTGTTCGGGCGCTGTATCCATATCTTCTTTCCGGCACACCCGGATAATCAGGGCTTCTTCCCCCACTTGGGCAGCAAAGTCCAGATTTACGCCCACCCCGGTTACGGCAAGAACCTGTTCCCCGGCAACGATTACCGGCAGTTCTTTCCGCAATGCGGCGGGGATCTTTCGGTCTATCATGGCTTTCTTCACCGGTCGGTGTCCGCCGGGGAGCGCCACGGTGTCACCGGGCTGTCTTGCCCGGATACTCAGGCTTTGCGGTGGCAACTTTTGGGGGTTAAGGGCAAAGAGATACCCCGTCTGTGCCGGTTTTTGCCGGAAGGTTTCTGTTTTAGCGGTAATGACCCAATTGCCCACCCGGGTTTCGCCCGGCACGGACAGTGTTGCGGTTTCCAGACCATCGGTCTGCACCGCAGGACAAATCAGGTCATAATATCGGCTGAGGCTCACCCCACCGGGGAAGCGCACCCAGGCGCTGGGATTATCTGCCACAGCTAAGGTCAGCACTTGCCTCAGGTGAATCTGCTCCGGCTCCCGAACACCCAATTCCTTCAGGTATATGGCAACCACCCGGCTCTGCAGAGCAGGGTGCAGATCAAGCAGCCCACGGCAGTCTATGCCCCCATCCCGACGAAGGGCGCTGAGGGCTTGGGTAGCATGGCGGTGCAAAAAATCCTCATCCTGCCGCAGGCCCATGGCCATATTGCCGCAATTCCGGGAGAACCGGGGGTTTTCCTGCCGAAGTACCGGCATAACCTGCCGGCGGATGCGGTTGCGGAGAAAGTCGCTGCCGTGGTTGGAGCTATCCTCCACATGGCGCAGATTCCACAAGTTCAGGAAGTCCTCCACCTCCTGGCGGGTCACGGTGAGCATGGGACGGATGATTCTTCCCTGTTGGGGATGAATTCCGCCCAATCCCCGGAGTCCTGTGCCCCGGAGCAAATGGAGCAGAACAGTCTCCGCATTGTCGTCTGCGGTGTGGGCGGTGGCGATTTTCGCTGTGGGATCCAGGGTGGCGAAGAAGGCATATCTGGCTCTGCGGGCCGCATCTTCCATCCCCCTGCCCTGCCGGACAATCTCTCCCTGGCCAACGGTCAGGGGGATTTCCAGTCTGCGGCACAGGTTGCGGACGAAGGTCTCATCCCGCCTGGATTCCTCCCCACGGAGGTTATGGTTAAAGTGGGCGGCAGAGATGGTCAGATTCCACTTCTCTCTGAGCAGGAACAGGCTCCACAGCAATGCCACAGAATCCGCCCCACCGGAGAGGGCGCAAATGACCCGGTCACCGGGCAAAAGCAGTACCTTTTCCCGGCAGAATTCCGCCACACGGTCATGGAATTCCACTGTCCTATCCCTCCTCATGCCGCCATTCCCGGTCAGCGAAGGTGGTATACTGGGGCAGCCACTGGAGTTTTACGGTACCGGTCTCGCCGTGGCGGTTTTTGGAAACAATACACTCCGCCACGTTCTTCTCCGGCGAATTGGGGTTATAGTAGTCGTCGCGATAGAGAAACAGGACCTCATCGGCATCCTGCTCAATGGCACCGGATTCCCGGAGGTCGGAGAGCATAGGACGCTTGTCCGAGCGGGACTCATTGGCACGGGACAACTGGCTCAGGCAAATGACCGGCACATTCAGCTCCTTGGCCATAATCTTCAATGCTCTGGAAATATCGGAGACGGCATTGACCCGGTTTTCTGCGGTCTTACCATAGCCGGAGCTGGTCATCAGTTGGAGGTAGTCAATGACCACCAGACCCAGATTCTCCACTCGGCGCAGTTTGGCATTCATTTCCGCCACGGTGATGGATGGATTGTCGTCCACCCGGATGTCGGTCTGACTGAGTGCAGACGATGCCATGGCCAGCTTGCTCCATTCCTCATCGGTCAGCTTGCCGGTGGCCATTTTCTGGCTGTCCACGAAGCTCTCACCGGCCAGAAGACGCATAGCGAGCTGCTCCCGGGACATCTCCAACGAGAAGAAGGCCACGGTCATGCGGTACTTTTTCGCCACATTCAGGGCGATATTCAAGGCGAAGGAGGTCTTACCCATGGCGGGGCGGGCGGCAATCAACAGCAGGTCGGATTTATTCAGGCCGTTAATCTTGGTATCCAAATCCTTAAGCCCTGTGGACAGGCCCGGAATGGCACTGTCCGACATGGCCAGCTCGGTCAAATGGTCAAACACCTTGTGCAAAACCTTGCCGATATGCTCCAAACTGTCTCCCCGCTCACCTTTGCGCAGGGCATAGATTTTCTTCTCTGCCGACTCCAGCATCTCCTGCGGTGTACCCACGCCCTCATAGACCGTCTCGGTGATATCTGAGGCGGCGGTGACCAGACCACGGAGCATGGCCTTGTCCCGGACGATTCCGGCGTACCGCTTGGCATTGGCCGCCGAGGGGGTAATCTCCATGAGCTGCTTGACATAGCCCGTGGTATGGTCGGTAAACAGACCCAGCTCCTGCATTTTGGTCAGGACGGTCACCGGGTCAATGGGCTGGGAGAAATTGAACATGGCATACATGGTCTCAAAAATCTCCCGGTTTTGCTGGAGGTAGAAGTCCTCCGGCTTGACAATGCCAATCACATCGGGGACACAGCGGCTGTCAATGAGCATTGCGCCCAAAACCGCCTGCTCCGCCTCCAGCGAGTGGGGCTGCTGCCGGGTCATCAGGGCTTCGGTTTCTGCCATATTCTTTCTCCTTTCTTTGTATTATTGTTGTTGCGGTGAATTCAGCATCCAGACGATAGCAACTTCTCACAGATAATTCGGGTTATCCAATTGGTACATCAGCCCGATACTTACGATGAACACTCCCGCCATTGGAATACAGCTTCTGCATTGTTGGCAATACCCACCTTCATGCGATTGGCAATCATTGCGCAGTACTCCGGCTCAACTTCCACGCCAATGCTGTTCCGCCCGTACTGGAGAGAAGCCAGCATGGTCGTCCCGCTTCCGCAGAAAGGATCAACCACAGTGTCGCCAACAAAAGAAAACATCTGCACCAGTCTGGATGCCAATTCCAGCGGGAAGGGTGCGGGGTGGCCGGCTTTGGTAGAAGCGCCGGGCATCTGCCAAATCTGGCTAAACCATTTTTGGAAGCTGTCCTTCTCAATCATGCTTCTTTCCCGTTGTTCTGCTGTTGGCTTTCTGTACCCGCCCGGTTTTCGCTCCATCAGAATATACTCAATGTCATTTTTGATGATGGCATTGGGTTCGTAAGGTTTACCCAGAAAGGAACTGGAAGTATTGGCCTCAAACTTTGCGTTGGTAATCTTGTGCCATAATATGGGATTCAAATTATCAAAGCCAATCCGCCTGCAGGCAACGGCAATATCGGAATGGAGCGGCATAACTGCATGCTTGCCATACTTGCTCCGGGACAGACATACATCGCCAACAACGCAGACAATTCGTCCTCCCGGAACCAATATCCGGTAGCACTCAGACCACACCTTCTCCAGCTCATCCAGAAATCCCTGATAGTCCTCAATGATTCCCAGTTGATTCTTCCCTCGCTTGTACTCTTTCAAATTCCAATAAGGAGGAGAAGTCAGCACAAGATGCACACTGCTGTCGGGGATAAAATGCAGGTCTCTTGCATCTGCACAGTATAATTCATGTAACCCCATGGCACTCACCTTTTTCGACTCAAGTGACTAAGAACAGCACCCAGCAAAGAAGAAACAAAGCCATAAAGCGACAGTTCTTCGTCGGGGTATCCAAACCAGATTTCCCCCTGAGATTCTCTCTGTGTTGTCATCAAGCAGGCAGAGGAGTACAGCCGCTCCAGAATCAATTTCTGGCAGAACAACTGATACCGGTCAATATACGAAGTGTCGCTGAATTCCGGCAGGATTTCAAAATGGGGCGAGCGCACCCGGACAGGGACAGATGAGCGCGCTTCTTCTTCCAGTACCATAAAATACCCCAGCCAGGGGGGTGGCTGTTTGCCAAACACACCCTCCCGATAAGCTGTCCAGATATCCAATGCACTTCCCATGGCTTCTTCTGTGCGGTTGTTGAAATTGTTGCCAAAAGATGGGCCAACCTGACTCTTGAATTCCACGGCGGCGACCAGAACATTCTGATCGACAATCAAAAGATCCCACTTTTTATTTGGGCGATAGAAACCGGGCAATTCCAAATTGGAATCTTTGAAAATGCTGCTGGTAGGAACATTGTTCTCTTCGAGAATCTCTGCAATCAGGTTCACAAAACCGTCAAGCTGCTTTCCTCCAGTGACTGCGCCCCGGTTTCCATAATCAGGGGAATTCACACCACCGGATTGATTCTGCCGGGAACGTGTTCTCCAGAAATAACAAACTGCATCAAGGATTCTATCGTCCAGATTCTTTGGAATAATCATAGTAGACTCCTTCTGTGGCAATTCTGAACCGATGTGGCAAAAAGCCTTTAGCTTCTCTCCTCAATCTTCACCCGCAGTTCGCCCACAATCTCATAGCCCAGCTTGCACTTGACGGTATAGGTGCCCACCAGCTTAATGGGCTCGTCAATGACAATCTTCCGCTTGTCCAGTTCAATCCCCTGGGCTTTCAGGGCGTCTGCAATTTCCTGATTGGTGACAGAGCCGAAGAGCCGGCCTGCGCCGCCGCCCTTGGCATAGACCGTCAGGGTCATTTCCTTCATCTTGCGGGACAGCTCCATGGCCTCAGCCCGCTCCCGGGTCTGGCGCTCGATGGTGGCCTTGTCAGTCATGCGCATGGTGTTGATGGCATCGGCAGTGGCTTCCTTGGCCAGCTTCTTGGGCAGCATATAATTCCGGGCATAGCCGTCGGATACGTCAATGAGCTGACCCTTCTTGCCCTTGCCCTTCACGTCTTGTAACAGAATAACTTTCATGGAAAACGCTCCTTTCCTTTACTTCTCATAATACTTGTTGATGGACTCCACCAGCCGGTCCAGTGCGGTCTTCACGTCGCACTGCGCCACCTGTGCCCCTGCGGTTGCCGCGTTGCCGCCGCCGCCAAGAGGCTCCAGAATCACCTGCACATTGGCATCACCGATGGAGCGGGCGGAGATAATGACCTTGTCGTCCTGCGGATAGAGGACAAAGGAGGTCAGTACGCCCTGAATATTCAGCAGTTCATCGGCCGCCTGAGCCGCAATGACCCGGGTCGTGCCGGTATTTAAGGCGGCAATGGCAATCTCCTCCCGGTACAGCCGGGCCGCCTTGAGGATTTGGTATCTGGCAATGGTGGACTGGAAATCGTTCTGCAGCAGCTTCTTGACCTCCACAGTGTCCGCGCCCAGTCGCCGCAGGAATGCGGCGGCTTCAAAGGTTCTCTCGCCGGAGCGGACATTGAAGCTCTTGGTATCCAGCACGATACCCGCCAGCAGGGCTCTTGCCTCAATGGGCAAAATGTCCGTGCTTTCCACGGCATACTGCAACAACTCCGTCACCAGCTCACTGGCAGAGGAGGCATAGGGCTCGTGGAGGTTTACCACCACCGGGTCGATATAATCGGCGGCTCTGCGGTGATGATCCACCACACAGACCTTGGAAATAGCCTCCAGAAGCGGTTTGCACTCCACCTGATCCGGGCGGTTGGTGTCCACAACCACCAGAAGACTCTTGTTGTCCGCCAGAAGCAATGCTTCCTGCCCGGAGATAAAGCACTCGGCATATTCCGGTACTTTGCGCACCTGCTCAATCAGGGCAGTGGCGGCATTGTGCTCCATATCCACCACAATATGCGCCCGCTTACCCTTTTTCCGGCACAGACAGCAGATACCCACCGCTGCGCCGATGGCGTCCAGATCGGCATTCTTGTGGCCCATGACGAAGACCTGAGAACTTTGCGCCATCAGCTCAGACAGGGAACTGGCCGTGACCCGGGAGCGAACCTTGGAGCGGTGATCCGTCTCTTTGGTGCGACCGCCGAAGAAGGTGAAATTATATCTGTCCTTAACTACCGCCTGGTCACCGCCCCGGGAGAGGGCAGTCTCCAAGCTGACAGCGGCGAATTTATAGGCTTCTTCAAAGGTTGCGGCCTCCCTGCCGATACCCAAAGAGATGGTGGCGGTAATTCCGTTGGGGCTGACCACCTGATGCATCTCCTCTAAGATGCGGAACTTGCCCTCAACCACATCCCGCAAATCTCTGGCTTCAAAGATGCACAGGAAGCGGCTTCGCTCCAACCGGCGGAGAATGCCATGATACTGCTCCGTGCAGCGGGTAATGACCTCATCTATGGCGGCATTGAGGGTAGAAATGGCACTCTCGGACAGATTTTTGGTCAGCTCGTCATAATTGTCTACCAAAATCAGAGTAACCACAGGGCGGGAGCGGATATACTCATCCCGCACCTGATAAAGCTCTGTCAAATCCGACAGGTAAATGGCGCCGAGCAGTGCCCCTGCGCCGCCCTTCTCCTGAAAAGACGAGCCATAGAGCCGGTAACGCCGCTCATGGATGACCAAATCATATGGACACTCCGATTTTCCTGCCGCCAGCCAGTCGGCGGTGAAATTGGGAATCACTTTGCTCAACTTTTGTTCAAAGATGCTGTCTTTCATGCCGGTGACCTGGCTGAATTTGCTGTTGGACCAGATGATTGTGCCATCCACCAGGCGGATAATGGCCATGGGCAGGGGCATCTCGCCCCGCTCAGCCGCCTCTAAATTGTCAGTTGCGGACTGGATATAGGCGGTCAGCTCTCTCTGCTGTCTTGCCCGGCGAATCTGATAGAAGGCAAAGAGCAATGCCGTTGACACTGCACCGGTCACCGCCAGCGCCATCTGATCCAGCAAAAAGGCCACCACAGAGAAAATCAGCAGCACCAGAAAATACAGCCCCATAGAGGGGTCCAAGAGTTTCGCCAGTTTTTTGCCCATACCGTCACCTTCCATCACGTTTCCCGCACAAGCAGGATATAGTCCAATTTATTATAACAGATTGTTCCATAGGTTTCAAGGATTATTCTTGCATTTCACCCATTTTCGGGAAGAAACTTGCCCATCGGTGCTACAGGTTTTCCCCGGAGCAGTGGGGTTTCTCCCCGCCCCTCCTATTCCCGGAAAGCAATCCCCTCATAGTTCAGAAGCCACCGTTTAATCTCCAGCCCGGCAGAAAATCCGGTCAGCCGCCCCTTCTCCCCCAACACCCGGTGGCAGGGGATAACGAGGGCAATGGGATTGCGCCCCACCGCCTGACCCACCGCCTGCGCCGACATCGTTCCGGGGAATCGCCGGGCCAAATCTCCATACGTTCTGGTTTCTCCCCAGGGAATCTCCAGAAGGAACTGCCAGACCTGCTTTTGGAAGGGACTCCCCTCCGGCTTCAGGGGCAGTTCTTCCGGCTTTGGGCGTTCTCCGGAGAAGTACCTGTCCAGCCAGTGGGCAGTCAGTTGCAGTACCGGGTGGCTGGCCATTGGGACGAGCCGCTCCCGGTCAGGACGCCAGACAGTCTCCTCCCCACGAAAGTGCAGAACCCGCAAATACCGGTCATCGCAAATCAGCGTCAGTGGACCTGTGGGAGAGGAGTAGGTGGTGATGTAGTGCATGGAGGGACTCCCTTCTTTTTATGGCATCAGCCATCTCATCTGTGCAAAATGCTTTTCTTCCAGCCATCCAGTTCATCCTGCGGGACGTACGACTTAAACCGCCCTCAGCACCATGGGCACCAAGGGCGGCAGTCAATCGGTTATTCCAGCTCCCAGACTTTGATTTCCTTCGCCTTTTCATAAAGCCGGACATAGCTGTCATAGCGGCTGGGCTGGATTTTCCCCTCCCGCAGAGCCTCAGTCACGGCACATTCCGGCTCTTTCAGGTGGGCGCAGTCGTGGAACCGGCATTTCCCCACATAGGGGCCAAAATCCGGGAAAGCGTACTGCAAATTTTCCTTCAGGATGATTTCCATTCTGTCGGTATCAAAGGAGGAAAATCCCGGGGTATCGGCAACAAAGGTGTCCTCATCCAGTCGGTAAATCTCTACATGGCGGGTGGTGTGCCGTCCACGTCCCAGTTTCTCCGAGACCTCTCCCACCGGCAGTTTCAGCTCCGGCAGCAGACAGTTGAGGATACTGCTCTTACCCACACCGGAGTTACCGGTAAACGCCACAAACTTACCGGAAATGGCTCCGCGCAATTCCTCCACCCCCAGCCCGGTTTCGGCACTGGTGGCAATGACGGTAAAGCCCGCCTGACGGTAAATCCCGGTCAGGTTGTGGGCAGGGTCCAAATCCGTCTTGTTGATACAGAGCATCACCGGGACACCCTGATTGCCTGCAATGGCGGCAACCCGGTCGATGAGAAATGGCTCAGTCACCGGATTGACGTTGGCGCAGAAAATCACCAGTGCATCCAGATTGGCCACCGCCGGACGGATGAAGCTGTTCTTCCGGGGCAGTAACCGCTCCACCATACCTTTATTCCCGGTCACGGAAATTTCCACCAGATCTCCCGTCAGGGGGATAATGCCCTCCTTGCGGAAGTGCCCTCTGGCACGGCAGGTCACCGCACCGGAGGGAGTCTGTACTTCATAAAAGCCGCTGAGCGAGCGGATGATTCGTCCAGTCATTATTCCACCGTGAACTCCAACTGGATGGGGGGCACATCCGGGGAGTTAAAGTCAATCTCAAACTCGTCAACCTTTGCCCCGTTGACGTAGATGTCATACCGCACCACGCCCACACCGGTCAGGCTCACATTCTCAATGCTGGTCTGTCCGGGTTCTACCGTATAGGGGTCCATCTCCGGCACGCCATTGATGCAGACCTCAATCCGGTAAGCCACCGTGATGCCGCCGGGCAGCAGGAAGGTCACCCGCTTCTCCGTGGGCTGGGGCTCAGTGGGTTCGGTTTCCTTAGGACCGGCGGAGATGGTCATATAGATGGTGGTCCCCTCCGGCACTTCCGTACCCTTGTCGATGTCCTGGGTCAGCACCTGATCCTTGGGCTCATCGCTCTCCACAACATCGTATTCAAACTTCAGGTTATAGTCCTTGAGGATGCTGATGGCTTTGGAGATGTCCATACCCAGCACACCGGGGACGGTGGTCTTGACAATGCCACTGCCGGAGCTGATGAAGACCGTAATCTCAGCGCCCTCAGCTATGGTTTCTCCTTCGGCGGGCTCAGTCCGGGTGACCTTGCCCTCCTCGATTTCCTCGCTGGTTTCCTCCTGGAAGCGGACATTCAGCTTCATGTCCTTGAGGCCGTCCAGAACCACCTGTGCATCAGCCTTGGTCTTGTCGGTCAAATCGGGCATAACCGCCGTCCTTGGGCCTGCGCTGATCCAGAGGGTGACGGTCTGTCCTTTGGTCAGGGTCGCCCCCGCCGCAGGCTCAGTCCGGCAGACGTTACCGGCTTCAATCTCGGCATTGTATTCATCGTCAAACATGATAACCAGAGACAGATCCTTCAGTTCATTGAGCAAATCCTTGGCATTGTCCTTGGACTTACCCACCAAATCCAGCATCTCATCGGTCATGGGGCCGGAGCTGATGACCAGTTTGACCTCCGTGCCGGTTTTGACCTGGGTATCCTTGGCTGGTGTCTGGTCAATAATCTCACCGGCGGGGTGTTCTTCATTGAATTCGTACTTGTCATCCACCAGAATCAGGCCGGGGTACTCCCGGGCATCGAGTTCCTCGTAGATTTCCCCAATGAAGTCAGGCACCTGAAGCATCAGCGGCTCATCGTTGCCATTTCCGCCGGAGAGTACCACAATCAGAACAATCAGCGCCAGCAGCAGCGCACCGCCGCAGGAGACAATGGCAATGATCAGATTCTTGTTTCTCCGCCGCTCGGCTTCCCGCTGTTGGTAGCTCTGCCGGGCCTGGGTATTCTGCTGCCGGGGCGCAGTCCCCTGGCCGGCGGGTCGCTGAGTTCCGGTTTGACCGGCGGGCCGGGATGTACCGCTTTGCCCTGCGGGTCTCTGGGTGCCGGGCTGACCCATGGGACGCTGTGCGGTGGGTCTGCCGGGGTTGGGGGCATAGTTGCCGCCGGGGCGCTGAGCGGGTCTGGGCTGTTCCGTCCGGGGTCTGGGTGCAGCCTCTGCCCGCTCCGCCGCCGTTCTGGGGGCTTGCCGCTGGACAGGCGCAGGGGACTCCACAGCCGGCTGTTCCATACCGTAAGTAAAGAGAATATTGGGATTCTGCCGGAATTCCTCCAGGTCATAGAGCATGGCCGTGGCCGAGGTATAGCGCTGATCCGGGTCAACGGACATGGCCCGCATAATAATCTGCTCCAGACCGCCGGGAATATTGGGGTTCAGCGTACTGGGCATGGCCGCGCCGCCATTGATGTGTTGCAGAGCCACCGACACCGGAGACTCCCCGTCATAAGGGGGACGACCGCAAATCATCTCATACATCACAACACCCAGGGAATAAATATCCGACCGGTTATCCACCCGGCCGCCCTTGGCCTGCTCCGGGGAGATATAGTGGACAGAGCCCAGGGCCTCCCGGGTCAGGGTATTCTGGGCAGACATGACCCGGGCGATACCGAAGTCCGTCACCTTGGCCGAGCCATTTTTCAGAATCATCACATTGTGGGGCTTAATGTCCCGGTGGACGATACCCTGATTGTGAGCGTGTTCCAGTGCTCTTCCAATCTGCATGGCAAAGTGGAGAGACTCCTTCCAATTGAGGTGTCCGCCCCGGCGCTCCATATACTGCTTCAGGGTGATGCCCTCCACCAGCTCCATGACAATATAGTCCGCATCGCCCTGGGTGGAGACATCATAGACACTGACGATATTGGGATGATTCAGCATGGCGACGGCCTGGCTCTCCGCATGGAAGCGGCGGCGGAACTCCCCATCCTGAGAATAATCGTCCTTAAGAATTTTGATGGCCACCAGCCGGTTCAACCGGTGGCATCTTGCCTTATATACCACGGCCATTCCGCCGGTGCCGATTACTTCCATAATCTCATACCGGTTATCCAGCAGCCGACCTATGTATTTATCCATAACGAGAACTCCTTTCTCATATGACCAAAAATGTCAGGCGATGACCGCCAGAATGCTGGTTACATTATCCGGCGCGCCCCGCTCTTTGGCGATCCCCAGCAGCCGCTGACAGCAGTGCTGCTTATTGACTCCGTGGATCACCTCGAAGAGGATCTCCTGTTCGTCCACCAGATTGGAAAGACCGTCACTGCACAGCAGGAAACAGTCGCCCTTCCCCACATTCAGAGGGAAGATATCACATTCCACACTGGCCTCTGTACCGATGGCCCGTGTGATCAAATTTTTACCGGGGTATGCCCGGGCTTCTTCCCGGGTCAATTCACCCCGCTGAACCATCAATTCCACCAGAGAATGGTCGGTGGTGACTCTGCGCACACCGTCATGGTTCATCATGTAGCACCGGCTGTCTCCCACATTGACCACCATTGCCCGGTCGCCGTCCACATAGACCGCAACCAGGGTGGTACCCATGCCGGAGAAGTCGGCAAACTGCAGAGCCTGGTCATAGACGGTGAAGTTGGCCTGTTTTACCGCCTGACGCAGCATCTGCTCCATATCCTCCGGGGTCATGCCCTTGTGGCGTAATCCCTCCACGGTCTGGACAAAGATGTCCAACGCCAGCGCACTGGCAATATTGCCGGACTTGGCACCGCCCATACCGTCGCAGACTACGCACAGCAAACACTGGGCATCAAATCGTTTAATCTCATAAGAATCCTGATTCTGGCTGCGGACACAGCCGGGATCGGTCAGCCCCCAAGCTTGCATAGGCTTTTCCCCCTTTCGTGGTTCTGTATCAACTCATTGTATCAGGTTTTTTCCCATTTTGCAATGGCTGTTTCTGTTTTTTCCGGAAAAATGCCGGATTATTCCGACTTTTTTCCGTTTTTTTCGTAGTTTCTCCGGAGCTGTCCGCAGGAGGCATCGATATCTCCGCCCAGTGTTCTGCGGACGGTGGCATTGACGCCTCCATCGGTGAGAATCTTCTGGAACTGCATGACGGTCTTCCGGCTGCTGGGGTGCAGGGGGCTTCCCTCCACCTCGTTCAGGGGAATGAGGTTCACATGGGCAGGGAGTCCCCGGAGTTTTCTGAGCAGTGTCCGGGCGCACTCCGGCGAGTCGTTCACGTCCCGAATCATGGCATATTCAAAGGAAATGCGCCGCCCGGTGGCTTCGTAGTAATCCCGGCAGGCCGCCAGAAGTGTCTCTACATTGTATGCACGGTTGACGGGCATGATGGTGTTGCGGATTTCGTCAGTTGGAGCATGGAGAGACACAGAGAGGGTGAGCTGCAGTTTCTTTTCCGCCAGCAGTCGGATTCTCGGTACGAGTCCGCAGGTGGACAGACTGATGTGGCGCATGGAGATATTCATCCCCTGCGGGCTGTTGACCAATTCCAGAAAGCGCATAACCGTATCGAAGTTATCCAGCGGCTCACCAATGCCCATGAGGACGATATGGGAGATGGAAAGCCCTGAATCCAGTGCGGTAAACAGCACCTGATCCAGCATTTCCGAGGGCTTTAACCGCCGCACCAGACCACCCTGGGTGGAGGCACAGAAGGCACAGCCCATGGCACAACCCACCTCGCAGGAGATGCAGACAGAGTTGCCATAGTGGTATCGCATCAATACCGTCTCCACGCAGTTGCCGTCCGCCAGCCGCCAGAGGTACTTGACCGTGCCATCGTGCTGGGATTCCTGTTTGCGGACCACCTGCGGGGCGGTGATTTCATAGCGTTCATCCAGCTTCTCCCGCAGGTCTTTGGAGAGGTTGGTCATATCGGCAAAGGAGGTTGCCCCCCGATGGAGCCAGGTATAGATTTGTCCCGCCCGGAAACCGGGGAGACCCAGTTCTTTCATGGCGGCGGTCATTTCCGCCAGTGTCATGGATTTGATGTCTGTCTTCATGGCATCCTCCGCATCTTACAGATGAAAAATCCGTCCGTGTCGTACTGCCCCGGGAGCAGGGTCAGCATTCCACTGCCGTCATTCTGGATACCCTCCGGCAGGGGCAAGGTTTCTCTGGCAAAGTCCCGGTTTTGGGCAAGGAACGCTTCCACCACATCCTGATTCTCCCGGCGCAAAATGGTACAGGTGGAGTAGAGCAGCACCCCACCGGGGCGCACATACCGGGCCTGATTGGAAAGAATCTTAAGCTGAATCTCCGGCAGGGCTTCGGTTTGGGTCAGGTCTTTGTAGCGGATATCCGGCTTCTTGCGAATAATGCCCAGACCACTGCAGGGGGCATCCACAATGACTGCATCCATGGCCTTTTCCCATTCCCCCACAAAGACAGAGGCATCCTGCTGACGGACGGTAATCAGGGAGAATCCCAGCCGCTGGGCGCTTTTCTCAATGAGCGCCAGTTTATGGCCATGGATATCGCAGGAGGTAATCGAACCCTGACCCTGCATCTCCACGGCGGCGGCGAAGGACTTCCCTCCGGGGGCGGCGCAGGCATCGAGGACCTGCATTCCCGGTTTCAGCCCGGCACAATGGACCGCCAGCCGGGAGGCCGCATCCTGCACATAGATTCCGCCGGACTGGAAGGCCTTCAGCTTATCGATACTGCCCACGCCGGAAACACAGCAGCAGTTCTTCAGCCACGGATGGTCATGGCTCACCCCACCGGCGGCAGAAATCTCCCGGTGGACTTCCTCCATGGTGGTCACCATGGGATTAAGCTGGAGTACGGTCTCCGGTGCTTCGTTATCCGCCTTCAGCACCATTTCCAGTTCCTCCCGGCTCATGTTTTGCCGGAGAAGCTGCACCAGCGGCAGGGGGTGGGAATAGCGGGTGGGCAAATCTTTGGGCGGGGTCAGGCTGTCTTTATTCCGGATGGCGTTGCGCAAAACCCCGTTAATCAGCCCGCCGGCTCTGGCATTGGCATATTTCTTCCCCTGCTCCACGGCCTCATTGACGGCGGCAGAGGGTGGGATTTTATCCAGAAACAGGATTTGGTACAGCCCGAGGCGGAGAATATCCAGCACCACCGGCTGCAAATCCTTCAGTTTACCCTTGACCAAATTGGAGAGGTAATGGTCAAGAAGCTGTCGGTTTTGGAGCACACCATAGCAAAGCTGTGCCGCCAAACCGGCATCCCTGCGGTCCAGTTTGTCCCGGAGGGTATATTCTTTTAACACGCCGTCCGACCATGCGCCTTGCTTCCGGCAGGCGATGAGGGCGGTTAGGGCGGTGGTTCTTGCGTTCATGGTTGGGCTCCTTTCAAGGAATCATGATGGCTTCCTGCGTCATATACTCTCAAGTTGCTTTTCAACCCATTCCTCATCTACATAATTTTTGTCCGGAATATCTCCACCACTCATCGTAAGTCTCGCAGGCTCTTTTGAACTAACCTTTTCATCAAAGAGTGCATCGATTTCCGCATCCGTTGCAGTACGCTTTTCAAGGTACTCCTCAATTTTTGCCTCTAAGTTACCCCGAACTTCGCTTTCGTGCAAATCTCCACGCACCCAGCCACGAGCAGGAAAGTTGTCAATGCAGGCACTAAGTGACGTCGCCACATGAGCCCTGAGAGAATCCGCACTCGAATAAAATTTTACAAGTTTTCCTGATTCCCTTACTTTTTTTCTAAAGCTCTCTAGTTTTTGCCTTCCTTTAGCTGTTTTCTCGCACTTATTACTAGGGAGACTACCAGTATCCCGAACAAGGAAGCTCAAAACCGGAATCTTATGCTCAATTGCGTAATTATATTCCTTCTCTGTAAATCCAATGCCATCCGAGTCTGGTGTGCCATATCTACCGGCCAAAATCAGAATATAGTAATCACAATCATCCAGCATCATGCGAATGTAATCCATCTGGCTCATATTACTGGCAGGAAACTGTTCCATTCCTACAGGAATGCAGTTCATTTCCAGCAAGCACTGTGTCACAGTTGCACGTTCGTCCTGTAGATCGTCGTATGTAGAACTAACAAAAACCTGGTATTTCTTTTTCACAACACATTCCTCCTAATCTATTCTCGATTTTTCACTCGACCTCGAAATGGTTATTGGCTTCATAAAAAACTCATCATTGGCAAATGAATAATCCAGTTCCAATTCCTGAGCCATACTTTTCATCAGAACAAGCAATTTGTTGACTATCATTCCATTTGCCTGTTGCGTATTTACTTTGTACCATGTTGCTTCGCAAAACTCTTTCAGCGCAGTCATAACTTCTGAGCAATCATTATACGCAACAGACACTTGGTTAACTGCCGCCAAACACCTTCCTGTATTAGTGCCACCGGTCAAGTCTGTTCTATATGCCATTACTTCTTTAAAAACAGACAATTTATAGTCATATTTTGCCTGTTTTTTCCTCCGCTTTTCTGAAACAACTATTGTAACTATTGTTGCCACCAATCCACTTACCAGTGTTAGAATCAGTTGAACCCAAATATTATCCATTATGTTCTCTCCATTTCTCTTTTTGTGTATTTCATCTTTCTCGGCCTACTCGCCCCGATATAGACAAATAAAAAGGACCTAGTTTCCTGTTAAGCACAGCCAACCGGGGGGTTCATCATCAGTCCCCGCTCCCGGAATTCCCCGGAGGGGTCACGACCGTTTCCTACGAAAAACTTCCGGCGGCCTTCATATTCCTCAAGGGGAAATTTCACTGTGCCTGCGCCACAATCCCCTCAATGGCATACGCATAGAGAAAATCCGTCAGTTTTTCGCTGTTGCCAGTGTTGTAGTAATCCACCAACAGGTCATTAAACCGCTCCATATGGCGGTCGGGGATGGTGAGGAAGCCTGCACCGGCGGCAATCAGAATTCGATTGGCCAGAGTCATGCTGGTGCGCTTGTTGCCGTCCCAGAAGAATTGCCCCCTTGTGCCCCAGGCAAAAAGTTCCAATGCTTTGCTGGTGGCGGTGGCGTCTGCACGGAGGATGTCTGCCAATTCCCGGGAAACGGCTTCTTCCGATGGTACTGCCGGCATATATTCCGTGCCGGAAATCATCACCGAGCCGGTGCGCAGTTTGCCCCATTCCAGTGTTTCTCCCCGGGCGATATAGTCGTTGAGCTTGCACAGATAGGTCAAATCCACCGGCTGATCCATGGTGGTCAGGAGAAACCGCCATCCGTCACGCATATTCAAAATGGCCTGAATATCGTCAAGCCGGACACTGGGCACATTGATTCCCTGCAGGATGGTCTTTGTCTGGGGGAAGGTAACGGCCCGGTTTTCCATCCGCATCCCGCAGTAGACATTTTCGTCCCATTTCTTTTTGGCCAAAAACAGACTCTGCTCCGGGGTCATGTGGAATTTGTCGGCATAGTGCTTCATGGTTGGTTCTCCTTTGTCTCCCCGGAAATGATGGTCAGCAGTGATGGTACAAATCCTCCCCCGCTCCCGGAATCCCCGGATGGGTCACGACCCCTCCCTACGAATGGCTTCACATTTCCCAAAGGGAAATATTTCACCTGCCCTCAGGCAGATTTCACCCGCCGCAAGGCGGATTTCACATTCTGCCAACGGCAGAATATTTCACTGCTACGAAGTAGCCAACGGGTGTCCTCTGAAGTAATCCGGCGCAGCCATCCGCTTTCCGCCGTCTGCCTGCAGTGTCCGAATTTCCAGTACGCCACCGCCGCCGCAGGCCATTTCCAGCCCCGTTTTGGTGACACCCAGAGCTGTTCCGGGGGCGGCATCGGTCTTTTTGTCGGTCAGCGCCGCCTGATAGACCCGGAAACGCTTGCCATTTAAGCTCATGGTGGCTACCGGCCAGGGGTCTAAGCCCCGGATATGGTCCTTGATTTCCTGGGGCGTCTTCTCCCAGTCGATGGGGCAGAGGGTCTTGTCCAGCATGGGGGCATAGGTGGCCTCGGCATCATTCTGCTTTTGGGCCTCCAGCGGACTCCCCTGCGCCAGACGGTGCAACGTATCTACCAGCAGGTCTGCGCCCATATTGGCCAGCCGGTCCAGCAGGCTCTGGGCGTTTTCTTCCGGGTCAATGGGGGTGCGGCGAATCTCAATCATGTCGCCGGTGTCCATTTCCGGGGCCATATACATGGCAGTGACACCGGTTTCCTGCATTCCCCGGAGAATGGCCCACTGCACCGGACCGGAACCACGGAGTTGGGGCAGGATGCTGGCATGGATGTTGATACAGCCCATGGAGGGAATCTCCAGTACCGCCGGAGGCAAAATCTTGCCATAAGCCACAGCGGTAATCACATCGGGCTTTAACTCCCTGAGTTCCTCAATCACTGTCTCGTCTTTGAAGGTAGCGGGCTGAATCACCGGGATTCCCGCCTGAACCGCCACCTGCTTCACCGGCGAGGGAGTCAGCTTCATGCCCCGGTTTTGGGGGGTATCGATTTTGGTATAGACCGCCACCACATCGATTTTTGCCGCCAAAAGCCGCTCCAGACAGGTGGCGGCAATGTCCGGCGTACCCATGAACACAACGCGCATGGCTGTCCCTCCTTTACGCCTCGTCGTAATAGTCCTGTACTTCCTCGTCGGTCATCCAACGGGACATCTTCTCGGTGTACAGGTGACCGTCCAGATGCTCCAGCTCATGGCAGAAGCAACGGGCAAGCAATTCTTCGCCCTCCACCTCAAACCAGTTGCCGTGCCGGTCCTGTGCCCGGACTTTGGCATAGTAAGGCCGCTTCACCAAACCCCACTTGCCGGGGACACTGAGGCAACCCTCAGGACCTTCCTGCTCGCCGGAGGTCTCCACCAGCTCCGGATTCACCAGCTCCAGAACTTCGTCGTCAATGTCAATCACCACGACCCGCCGTAGAATGCCAATCTGAGGGGCGGCCAATCCTGCGCCCTGAGCTTCGTCCAGTGTCTCCAGCATATCGTCCAGCAGGCGGTGCAGTCTGCCGTTGAATTCGGTGACCGGGCGGCATACCTGATGAAGCTGGGGTTCTTTGTGGGTCATAATCTTACGCAGTGCCATAAACACATCTCACCTTTCTTTTCCCTGTGATTTAGTCATATCCGTTCACATCCGCAAATGCCGACATCTGGCGGTTGGCGCTGTCCTTGCTGAATACCGTCAGGAAGTAGCCAATGAGCTGGCGCAGGGCCTTGCTCCTTTCGCCTCTTAAGGTCAGGCAGTAGCGGTAGTTATAATTTACTTTGGGTACCGGTGCAGGCGCAGGGCCCAAAACCATTGTATGCTCCAGCCCGGGCTGGGTTTGCAGAGCGGAATGCAGGCTGTCCCGCAATTTTGCCGCCGCCCGCTGGGTCATGCCGTCATCTTTACCGGAGATGGTGATGGTATAGACATCCACAAAGGGCGGGCAACCCTTCACCTGCCGCATGGCAATCTCCAGATTGAAAAAGCCGTCATAATCCTGCTGTGCCGCCAGATGAATGACCTGATGGTTTGGGGTCATGGTCTGAATCAGTGCCTTGCCGGGTACTGCGCCCCTTCCGGCTCTGCCCACCACCTGGGTCAGCATATTGAATGTGGTCTCTGCCGCCCGGTAAGAGCTGACATACAGAGACAAATCCGCATCCAGCACCCCCACCAGCGTCACCTCCGGCAGGTTCAGTCCCTTGGCGACCATTTGTGTCCCCAGAAGGACGTGCATCTTCTCTTTCTGGAATCGCTCCAGAATCATTTCGTGGGTGTTGGTGGCGCTGACCGTATCCGTGTCCATCCGGGCGACCCGGATTCCGGGGTAGAGGGACTCCAACTCCTGCTGAATCTTCTGTGTCCCCGCACCAATGGGGATGAGCATCCCGCCGCACATGGGACATTTGCTGCTGACCGGCATGGAGAAGCCGCAATAATGGCACATCAGCCGGTGGTTGGCACTGTGGTAGGTCAGATTCACACTGCACCGGGGGCACCGGGGTACTTCGCCGCAGCTCACGCACTGGAGCATCCGGCTGTTGCCCCGGCGGTTTAAGAAGAAGACCGCCTGTTGCTCCTGCGCCATGGTCTCCACCAGAGCCTCCCTGAGGGGGTAGCTCAGGAGGGTGTCGTTGCCCATGCGCAGTTCTTCTTTCATGTCCACAATCTCCACCTGCGGCAGAGCCATGCCATTGTATCGCCCACTGAGCCGGTGGAGACTATAGCGTCCGGTTTTTGCCCGGTACATGGTCTCAACTGAGGGCGTAGCCGAGCCCAGAAGCACCATTGCCCCCAACTGGCCCGCCCGATACATGGCCACCTCCCGGGCGCAATACCGGGGGGCAGTCTCGGATTTATAGGAATGTTCCTGTTCTTCATCCAGAATAATCAGCCCCAGATTCTCTGCCGGGGCAAATACCGCCGACCGGGTGCCGACCACCAGGCGCGCTTCACCGGACCTGATGCGCTTCCACTGGTCGTACCGTTCGCCGACGGAGAGACTGCTGTGGAGAATGGCCACATTCTGTCCAAAATAGGCGGCCATCAAACTCAGCAGTTGGGGGGTCAGGGCAATCTCCGGCACCAACAGCATGGCACTTTTGCCCATGCCCAGTGCGTCGGCAATGAGCTTGATATACACCGAGGTTTTGCCACTGCCGGTAACGCCGTAAAGCAGCGCCACCCCCGGCTTTTCCTCCGTCAGTTTTTGCCGCAATTCTTCATAGGCTTGGGTCTGCCCGGCATTGAGCACCAGCGGGCCGGAAATGGTCGCCGGTTTGATTTCTCTGCACCGCAGTACCGGCTGTTCTTCCAGCGCAATATAGCCCAGATCGGCCAGCTTCTTCATGGTCTGGCTGGTGGCGCCGGTATAATAGCACAGCTCCTTGACCGAGCAGGTGCCAATCTGGCACAGCATCCGCAGGGCTGAGCATTGGGCGGGAGCAATTTTCTCCCGGCGGTTGGCATATTCCAGCACTTCCTCCGCAGAAGCCGCCAAAACCGCCATGCGCTCCGTCTTGTCCCCCACCCGGCGCAGGAAATCAGAGGAGCAGGTAATCCACTTCTTCCCCTCCAGATACCGGAGGGCTCCCATCAGACGGTCATCATCGGGCATAAATCGCAGAAGCGTCCGGTGGTCACCTTTGCCACCCAAATCCTCCAGAATACCAATGAGCTCTGCGACACCATCTTTGCGGATGGTCTTTCCTTTCCAGGGCTTGCCCTCCGCCAAGGTGTACTCATCCCGAATCTGAAACCACAGTCCCGTGGGCAGAATAACCCGCATGGCCTCATAAAAGGTACAGAAGTACCGCTCCCGCAGGAAAGCAGCCAGGCGGAGCCCACGGGCATCCAATACAGGCTGTTCATCCAGCACCTGTATGACCCATTTCAGCTCCGCCTCGTCTCCGGTCTCCACGGACAAAACAATGCCCTCGGTCAATCGGTTTCCTTTCCCGAATGGCACCATGACCCGCACCCCGGGCTGCACCGTCAGATTGGGGCTGACGGCGTAGCGATAAGGGATGTCAATGGCATAGATGGCCGCAGAGACAGCAATTTTCGCAATGATCATGGCATATCCCTCCGGCTCTTTCTGGTTTTACTCGGTATACTGCTTCTTCATGGTGGCAGTCAGGCTGCCGTCGGCCACTTCACGGATGGCCAGGGTGACGGGCTTGTCTTCCAGTGTCACCTGATTGGCCTCGGCCTCAATGGCAATCTGCCGGGCGCGCTTGGCCACCACATTGACCAGCAGGTAACGGCTGGGGATATTCTTCAGCAAATCGGACATGGGGGGATAAAGCATATTAGTAGACCTCCTTCAAAATCTTTAAGTCAGAATTATTGGCATAGAGACTGCGCTGAGCATTTTCACTGCCGGAGAGGATTTCCTCCATCCGGGCAACGCAGTCGTCAAAATCATCATTGAGCACTAGATAGCGGTAATGCTCCGCCTGCTGGATTTCCCATCTGGCCTGCGCCAGACGGGCCAGGATCTTCTCCGGCGGGGTATCGTTTCTTCCCTCTAAGCGGCGGCGGAGTTCCGTCATGCTGGGGGGTGCCAGGAAGACCAGCACTGCCTGCGGGTACTGCTTCGCCACCTGCAACGCGCCATTGGGGTCAACGTCCAGAAGGGCGGTGCCGCCGGCGGCTATGGTCTGCAGAATGGGCGCGGCAGGTGTACCATAATAGTCCCCGCTGGCATAGTGGTTATACTCCAACAGGGCATTTTGCGCCACCAGGGTTTTGAATTCTTCCTCGGTAATGTAGTGGTAACTGACACCGGGAACTTCACCGGGTCTGGGTGCACGGGTAGTGGCAGACACCGAGAACAGATAATCGGGATGCCGCTTGAGAATCTCCCCAATCACTGAGCTCTTACCCACACCGGACGGGCCAGAAATCACAATCAATTTTCCCTGATTCATTCTCTCTCCTCCTCAGTCTCCTCCATCTTACCAGCCAATCTGCCGGCAACAGCCTCCGGTTGGATGGCGGAGAGGATCACATGGTCCGTATCCATGACGATGACGGACCGGGTCTTTCGTCCATAGCTGGCATCAATGAGCATACCTCTATCCTTCGCCTCCTGCATCATCCGCTTGATGGGGGCGGAGTCGGGACTGACCACCGCCAGAATCCGGGCAGAGGAAATCATATTGCCAAAGCCGATATTGATCAGTTTCATGGGGCGGCCTCACTCAATATTCTGGGTCTGCTCCCGGATTTTCTCCAGCTCAGCCTTGATGTCCACCACGACCCGGGCCAGACGGATATCCGTACACTTCGAGCCGATGGTATTGGCCTCGCGGTTCATCTCCTGCAGCAGGAAGTCCAGTTTCCGGCCGATTGCGCCGCCGGAAGCGAGCATAGTCTCCATTTGGTCCAAATGGCTGCGCAGGCGGACGGTTTCTTCGTCCACGGCCACCTTGTCGGCAAAGATGGCAGCTTCCTGCAGGATACGGCTCTCGTCAATGGTGGTACCGGCCAGAACTTCTGCCATTTTCGCTTCCAGTCTTGCCCGGTAGTCGCTGACGGTCTGGGGGGACTGCTCCTCCACAATGGATACCATTTCGGCAATGGTCTTGGCTCTGCTTCTCAGGTCACGGACCATGGCCTCGCCCTCGGTCTGGCGCATGGCATTGAAGGCGGCAAGTGCCTGATCGGTCACCTGCAGCAGTGCGGCTTTCATGGCATCTTCGTCTTCCTGACTCTTATCCATCTGGAAGACCTCCGGCATACGGGAAAGCAATGATACGCTGATGTCATCCCGGATGCCATATTCCTCGGTCATGGTGCGCATGGCAGCCAGATAGCCCTTGAGCACAGGCTGATTCAGTGTCACCTGAACCTGATCCTCCGTGCTGGCACCGATGGTGATGAACACATCCACCTTGCCTCTGGATACTGCGGCTTTCACCCGACCCTTGACCGCATCCTCGGCAAAAATCATGCTCCGGGGCAGTTTAACGGTACAGTCCAGATAACGGTTATTCACGGCGCGAACCTCGACGGTAAACTCCCGCCCCAATAAGGTCTCCACCGCCCGGCCATAGCCGGTCATGCTTTTAATCAATGTAACGCACCCCTTTTATATAGGTTCTCGGCTATCCCTCAATCCTGGGCATAACCGGTAATGGTAAAGGTGTTTTTCTTTCGTTTGGCCCGACTGCGGTCAAGGAAAACCGCACCCAGAAAGCCCAGAGCCAGACCCGTCAGCCCCGCCCACAGCCCAAAGGCACAATATCCGGCAATGAGCAGAACAACAGGAATCAGGTACACCGCAACGACCAGCCCCAGAATCTCCCCGGTGGAAGTTTCCAGCGTGACCCGGTCACCGGGCATTGCGCCAATGGGATTCAGCGCAGTGACCTCCATGGTTTTCTGCCCATCTGCGCAGCCGCCACACTGGGCGCAGTTGCCCCCGCAGGCGGACTCCCTCTTGCACAAAACCTGCGCCGTGCCGTCGGGATTCAGGGATTTTACCCGGACAACTCTCTCCATAGGCGATTAGTCCGGTGCGGTGGTCTCGTCCACCTTTTCCGTGAGGGTGACCGTGACCTGATACTTGTCCACTGCGCCAATGTCCTTATCTGCCGGGAACTCCAGATTAAGATCCAGCATGGTGATGCCCTGATTGACTCCGGTCAGGTCAATGCTGGCCCGGATTTGCTCAATGGTCAGGGCATTGATCTGTGCGGATACGCCACGGACGGTGATTTCAATTTTCAGGGTGGAGACGGTGGCCATCATGCCTTCCGGCACGTTGCGCAGTTCAATATCCTCGGCGTTCAGGGTCATTTTCCGCTGAATCAACCCCTTGAGCCGTACAGAGCCGGTGACCGTGGTCACGCCGGAGTGGTTGGTGAGATTCTCATCCAGCCGGATAGTCCCCTCCACATGATAGGGATCTTTTAAGTCGACCAACGCCAAATCCACCTCGGCAACCACCAGAGAATCAATGCCGGCAATAGCCTCCTGAGAGCCGGAGATGATGATTTCCTGCACATCCAGATTCACCACGGCATCTTTTTCTTTGGCACCGCCGCCCGGGATGCATTTGACCACCAGAGGAATGGTTTTGAAGTATTCCACCGGCAGGTTGACATAAATTTCCCCGGTATCGGTGGAGATGTTGTCGCTCTTGACCGGCTCATTATCGTCATTCATCAGGGTATAGCGCTGCTCGGCGGTATAGGTACCGGTCAGCTCCGACAGATAGATTTCAATGCCCGCCTTGGTCACGGCATCCACCTCGGATTTCGGTCCGGAGATACCCACCTCGGTAGCGCCGATGGTCGCCCCGGCCGTATTGATGAACAACTCCTCCGGCTCGTCACCCAGAAGAATCAGCTCCACCGGTACGGTCTTGCTGGCATACTCCACCACGGTAATGGTGACTTTATCATTGCTCTTGGTTCGGGAAATCCCGGAAGTACCGGAGGGATAGACCACCCGATAGTCACACTGGTGCTGCCCGGGCTCGGTAATGGTGCTCAAATCCACCAAAACTTTCAGATTCCCGGTATTGAGCTTATCCAGCTCCGACAGACTGCCAGAGAGGGTAAAGGTCACGCTGTGGCTCTCACCGGGCTTAACCATCAGTCCCTTATCCATCAGGGACGTGGCATTTTCCAACGTGACGGATACGCCGGAGAAGGTCTGTTCCCGCTCCGTGCTGACATTGGTGGCCACATACAGCCACAGACCCAGTGCCGCCAGCAAAGATACCAGCAGGGTCAGCAGTTTACTTTTGATCATTGCCGTTCACGTCCTCCTTTTTCTTCTCCCGGCCAAAAAGCTTCATCCTGCCGCCGGACTTCTCCGCACCGGAGCAGAGTTCATTGCTCAGGAGCTTCTCCAGGGTCTGGGGAGCAAGATGCCGCTTCAGCATACCGCCCACCGCCACGGAGATGGTACCGGTTTCCTCAGAGACGATGACTACCACCGCATCGGAAACTTCGCTGACACCGATGCCCGCCCGGTGGCGTGTGCCCAAATCGGCACTGATGCGGCGATTCTCAGACAATGGCAGGACACACCCGGCAGCCGCCACCTGAGCGCCACGGACAACCATGGCGCCGTCATGGAGCGCGGCCTTGGGGAAGAAGATATTCCGCAGGAGCTGTTCGGAGACTTTGCCGTCAATGACAGTGCCGGTTTTGAAATAGTCATCCAGACGGGTGGTTCGTTCAAAGACAATGAGCGCGCCAATCCGCTCTTTGGACATTGCCTCGCAAGCCATAACGGTCTGGCTGATGACATTGTCCATCTCCTCACTGTGTGCCTTAGGACTCAGAAGTTCCCGGATGCTGGTGTTGCCCAACCGGTCCACCACCTGCCGCAGTTCCGGTTGAAACAGCACAACAACGGCGATAAGGCCCAGCTCCGTCACCCAATCCACCAGGAAATTCAGCACATGGAGATTGGCCAAATCGGTAATCCAGGTAAAGATCAGAAACACAAATGCCACCCGGAGCAGTCGCTTGGCGCGGCCGGTATTGGTTTTGCTGATCACCTGATAAATCAGAAAAGCCACCAGAAGAATATCCAGAATATCGGTGATCTGTATGGTCTTCAGCAAGCGAAAAAACTCATCAAAAAATGCGATGATTCTTTCCATAATGGTATTTCACCCTCCGCCCACAGCCCTCTGCCCCCATATCGTACCTCAAAAAGGCAATATGGCGACAAATGGCTATAGTAATTCTATTATCCTGATAATTATAGCGGATTTCCTCCCCGATGGCAAGGGTATTTCACGAAAAATTCTTCCGGTTTCCGGAAAAAGCTTTCCCCGCCGCCTGCAGGAAGCGCCGGATTTCCCACAACTCCGTCTCCGGACCGCAACTCAGCCGCAGAGTCCCGGTCTGCAGTGTCCCGGCGCTTTCGTGGGCGACAGGCGCGCAGTGGAGTCCTGCCCGGAGGCAGAAGCCCAACCGGGAGAGTTGTTCTGCCCCTTTTTCGCAGTCACTGTCCGGAGGGAGAAAACTGCACACGCCCCCCTGATGTGACCCGCAGAATACCTTGAGCCCCATGCGGGAGAGCCCCTGGGCGGCAAAATGTGCCAACTCCGCCTCCCGTTTGCTCACGGCGGACAAATCCAGTCTGCCGGCAAGCCTCAAGGCGGCGGATAAGCCCGCAATACCCGGCACATTGGCCGTCCCCGCCTCCGCCAAATCCGGCAGGAAGTCGGGCATTTGCTGCTGGGCAGAGAGGCTTCCTGTGCCGCCGAACATCAAGGGGTCAGGATTCCTCCCGCAGAGCAGAAGCCCCGTCCCCATGGGACCCCGCAAGCCTTTGTGCCCCGGCATGGCGATAAAATCCGCTCCCAGCGCCGAAAAATCAATGGGCATCGACCCGGCAGATTGGGCGGCATCCACCACAAAGGGCACACCATACGACCGGCACAGCGCAGCCATTTCCTCCACCGGGAGAACATAGCCAAAAACATTGGACACATGGGTAAAAACTGCCCCATGGGGGTGGGTGTTCAGTGCCTCCCGGAAAGATTCCAGGGTATCTGCCGGGTCGAAAAGCCGACGCCCTGCCACCACCACCTCTGCCCCCAGCGCATGGAGGGGGCGGGTGACGGCATTGTGTTCAAATCCGGAGATGACTACCCGTCCTCCCGGCGGAATCAGGGTTTTGATGGCCATATTCAGCCCGTGGGTGCAGTTCATGGTAAACACCACCTGCTCCGGCAGGCAGTGAAACAGCTCGGAAGCCAGTTCCCGGCAGTGGTACAGTGCCCTTGACGAAGCCATGGCCGCCGGATACCCCCCGCGCCCCGGATTGCCATGCTGTGCAATGCTCCGGGACACTGCCAAACTGACGGCGGCGGGTTTTGGCCAGGAGGTTGCGCCGTGGTCCAGGTAAATCATGGCGCATCCCTCCCGTCTCCGTCCTCCGGGCAATAAATCTTGCTGTAGGAAATCCCGGCACGTTGGAGCAAAGCCACTGCTTCATCGCGCCGGTGTCCGCCAATCCCCAGACGGTAGCCACAGCCCTGCTCCTCCATTTGTCGTGGTGTTCTGGTCAGCGCCGCGGATATCCCACCCCGGCGCAGTACCTCCTGCCCCCGCTGGGCAAAGGTAATGGAACGAAATGTGACATAACAAACCTTCATCTGACAATACCTCCCTGACCAGACTATGCCAAAATGAGCGGAAAGGTGAAGTGATCTAACATTGCCGGCAATCATCCTTCGGCGTTGTGCTGCCCATTGTGCGGGGCGGCGCCCACGGCCTTGCGGCAACCGAGCCGGGAGGCAAGCAGAACCCGCATAAAGTATATGTCAAACACAGCCTGGGCGACCGCTATTGGTATAGCCGTAAAACTTGTCCGTTGGTACAGTCGCAAGCGTTAAACTGTATCCGGAAGCGAAACAACAATCCCGCCGCTTTCGACGAGGTAGCCTCCGTTGCCGAAATAGTCAAACCTGCCAACCCCGAATGGAGCTGGCAGGTTTGTTGTTTTGCTTAACCGGGCTTTTTGATTTTATCCTTACAGGATATTCTCAATCAGCCGCATTAAGATGGTGGCCAGCTCCACACGGGTAGCCGTGCCCTTAGGTGCCAGAGTGGTCTCCGTGCGGCCCTGAATCAGACCGGCGGCGTTGGCCCACGCCATAGCATCCTTTGCCCAGGGAGAGACGGTCTGTGCATCGCTGTAGCCGGACAGGTCTGCGCCCTGATGGGTATCGCAACCCTTGAAGGCGGCATAGCGGTACATGATGAGGGCCATTTCCTCTCTGGTGATGGCCTGATTGGGACGGAAGGTATCGTCGCCGTAGCCCAGAACAATGCCATTGGCGTTGGCCCAGGCGATGGCATCGGCATACCATGCGCCATCTGCCACATCGGTGAAGACATTCTCGCCCATTTCCGGTTCGCCCTCCAGACGGTACAAGATGGTGACAATCATGCCACGGGTTGCACTGCTCTGAGGTGCGAACAGGGTATCGGATACGCCGTTCATCAGCCCGTGACCCACCACATAGTCCACGGCTTCGTGATACCATGCATTGGGATTCAGGTCGGTGAAGTGGGCACTGGGACAGGTCTCACTGCCGGTAATGCTGCGGATAATCAGATTGCCGGGTTCTGCTGCAATGGTGAAGTCATAGTTCTGATCCTCGGTCAGACTGTGACCCTCAGCCAGCGCCATGGTGATGGGGTAAGTGCCCTCCAGAGACTTGTCATTGGCTTCACAGGTGAAGACGAACATGGCATTGACTCTGGCGATGTAGGCTTCATCGGTCACATCGTCGCCCAGCAGACCATTGGGATCAATGGTAAAGGCGGGGTTGGCTTCGCCGTAGGTCTTCTCCAAATCCGCAGGACGGAGGGTTCTGCTGGCCTTATTCATATAAACCATGAAGGTGCCGCCGCCGGCATAGGCGGGATCATCGATGATGTAGGTCGCCACATAGGTGCCGGCATTGCGCAGCTCCACTTCCTCAGAGGAGGTGGTCAGCGTATACGTGACCTTGACATTTTCGCCCACCACGGGAGTAAATCCATCAGTGCTCAGGAACTCCACATTCTGAACCATACCATTGTAGGTGAAGACCGTAGTCTTGGGCAGCAGGGAGATTGCCTTCCGGGTGGTTTCCAGCAGGAAGGTGGCATCGTCAGCCACGAAGTTCCGCTCGTTCAGCTTGGCGGTAATGGTGGCAGAACCTGCACCAACAATGGCGACCTTGCCATTTTCGTCCACAACTGCCACATTCTCATCGGAACTGCTCCAAATCACATTGGGGCGGAATCCATTGAGATGGGCCTGCAGGTACATGGTCTGGCCAACGGTGACCTGGTGGCTGTTGCCGGTGATGGTCAGCGTACCTTCAGCCGGGACGATGGTCAGCTTGCCGGAGACATAGGAGAACACATAGTTCTCACTGCGGCCACCGGAGACGGCGATGGTGTACTCGCCCACATCGGAGGCGGTGGCGGCGGTGGTGGTGGCGGTGGGAGCGACCAGCAGATCCTGCTCACCTTCACCATAGACGAAACCGGAGTAGCTCAGGTTGAATGCGGGGTTGGCTTCGCCGTAAGTCCGGGTTGCATCCCCGGCAGTGACGGTCAGCGCGGCCTTATGGATCTCGAAGTCAGCGGTCAGCACCAGCGTCTCGTGGTTGCGGTCAGCGAAGGTGGCGGTCACGGTGTACTGACCTGCGCCATGGGGCTTGCCGTCCTTCAGGCCGGTGCCGGCGTAGGTGAACTCCGGCCGCAGTCCTTCGACGCTCATGTTGAATACGGGTTCGTTGGCTGTCTCGCCATAAGTCCAGTCTTCCACGGTCAATATACCTGCCAGAGTACCCTTCTTGATGGTGAAGGTATCCAGAACATATCCGGAGTACTTATTGCCGGTGGTCTTGACTTCCACCTGATAGATTCCGGCATCCAGGGGTTCAACCACTCTGCCCCGCTCATCGGTGTAAGTCACACTGTAGTCAGTCAGGCCCTCAACACTGGGTTCAACGGTAATCCCCTGAACCGTGCCGTCATAGGTGGTAATCAGATTACCCAGACGGAAGCTGACCTGCTTGGCAACAGGTGTAAAGGTGACGGTGGCGGTGGCATCATTATGGTTGGCCATGGAAGAAGTGGCGGTGATGGTCACCTCTGTGTCCACATCGTGAACGGTGACATTGCCGTTTTCATCCACGGTGGCAATGGTCTCGTCACTGGAGGACCAGGTGACGGTGGCCAATTCGTGGGCGTTGGTGGTCAGGGTAAAGACTCTGCCATAGTCCACCACGCCGGGCATACCGGCGATGACGAGCTTCTCCTGGTCGGCGGGCAGAATCTCCATGGTGAAGGCTTCCGGAGCGCCCACATAATTCCGGCTGTCATTGAGGGTAACGGTAACGGTGTAAGTGCCCACATTGACGGGCTCAGCGGGGGCATAGCTGACGGTAAATCCGGTAAAGGACTTGCCATTGAGCTCTGCGGTAACCTCCACAGCCTTGACCTTACCGTCATAGATGAAGCTGGCTGTACCAACCTCAAAAATCACGGTGGCGGGCAGGATTTCCGCCTGTGCCGTGCCGGTCAGACCGCTTGCCAACCGGTAGTTCTGGGCCTTGGGTCCGGTGATGGCGGTGGGGGTGACGGTGACGGTGTGCTTGCCGGCATTGGCGGAGGCGAATCGACCGGTAGCGGTGATGGTAACCTCGTCGCCGGAGAGGATATCGCTGCTGCCGGTGACGGTGACGGCAGCTTCGTCGGTGCCGTCATAAATCTTGTCCTGTGCCGTGGCGGTGATGGAGTTGATGACAATCCGGGCGATGTCCACGGTGGTCTGGAGGTTGGTATTCTCCAGCGTGTAATGAACATTGTCGCTGAGGGTGATACCGGTCACATAGACCAGCTTGTCGGTGCCTGCATCACTGGTGGCCATCTGGCCCTGAGCGGTGGCGGTGACATTGTCGCCGGTGACCACATTGCTGAGGCTGATGGTCACTTCCACATCATTCTTGCCGTTGTAGGTACGGTTTGCGGCGGTGGCCGTGGCGGTCAGGACTCTGGGGTATGCGGTGAAGGTGCGGGTAATGACCTGATCTTTGTAGTTGGCCATGGTGATGGTGGCCTTGATGGTGATGGTGCCCACATCCTTGGCAGTGACCTTACCGTTTTCGTCCATGGTAGCGGCGCCGGTAATCTCATAAGAGACAGAGCCGGAAGTGCCGGGGACGGTCACGGTGAAGTCATCACCATAGTAGACCCGGTCGGGAATGCCCTCCATGGTGGCCTCATCCTGGGTAGCGGGTTCAATGACCAGCTTGCCGGTGTAAGGCGCAAGCTCATAATTGACCGCGTCATTCAGGGTAATGACCATGGTGTAAGTTCCCACATTGACGGGCTCAGCAGCAACGCCATCGAGCATATAGCTGACGGTGTAGCCATTGAAGGCCTTGCCGTTGGCCAGCGCGCTGACATAAACGGCCTTGGCTGTGCCGTCATAGGTATAGGTGGTGGTCTCCGGGCAGAAGACGGTCACCACAGCCTTGTGGATGGTGGGGGTATTGACGGTGACGGCGGTGGTGTCGGCAATCCGGTAATTCCGGGCATCGGCACCGGTCAGGGCAACATCCACCAGCCGGACGGTCTTGTTTTCACCGGCAGAAGCATCCTGGAAGGAAACCTTTGCGGTGGCGGTAACCTGGTCACTGCCCAGAATACCGGTGAGGGTAATGTTCACCACTTCCGCATCTGTAGTGCCATCATAGACCTTATCGGAGACGGTGAAGGCGATGGCTTCCACCGTCCTGGGGGCAATGTTGACCGTACCACGGAGGGTGGTGTTGGTCAGCTCGTAGAAGTCAGCCTTTGTACCGCTGAGACCGGAGACGGTGATGCTGACGGTCTTGTTTTCGCCCACGCCGGGGGTCATCATTTCGGCAATGATGCCGCTGACGGTCACATCATCTTCGGGAATGGTGTTCTCCAGCTTTACGGTGGCATCAACCACGGTAGAGCCGTTATAGACCCGGTCAGTGACGGATTCCAGAGAGGCGGTAATCAGTCGCTTGCCCACGGTGACGGTGACCTTGACAACCTTGTCTTCAAAGCCTTCCTTAACGGAGGTGGCCAGAATCACAACCTTGCCAGTGCCGACAGCGGTCAGCTCGCCGGATTCGGTGACGGTGGCGGCAGTACCCTCGATAATCTCGAAGGTGACTTCGCCCTCAGCACCCTCGGCGGTCAAAATCTTGGTATCGCCGTAGCGGATGCCGTCTTCCAGACCGGAGACAGTGAAGGACTGCTGCTTGGCGGCGGTGATGGTCAAGGTCTTTCCCTCCAGACCGGTAACGTCAGCGGTATAGTTGACGGCGTCGGTGAGGGTGACGGTGACGGTGTAAGTGCCGGGCAGGACGGGGTTGGCGCCGTCGGCGGTGGAGTAGGTGACGGTATAGTCGGCGGTCAGACCGTTGTTGGTCTTCACGTTGATCTCCAGCACCTTCTCATAACCATCATAGCTGACGGTCTTGGAGGCGGTGGTGAAGGTAGCGGTGGCCTTGGCGATTTCGCCGGTGGCGGTAGCGGGAGCAGTGCCGGTCAGCATATAGTTCCGGGCATCGTTGCCGCCCAGTGTCAGGGCAGTGACGGTGACTTCGGTGGTGCCTGCGTTGGCGCTGATGTACGCACCCTCGGCGGTGATGGTCACCTGGTCGCCCTCCAGAACTGCGCCCTTGGGGAGGGTGGCGGTCAGCTTGGCGGTGGTGGTGGCATCGTAAATCTTGCCTTCGGCGGTGACGGTAATGGCAGAAGCATCAATGGCTCTGGCGGTAATGGTCACCTTACCTCTCAGGGTTTCGGTGGTCAGCTCGTAGAGGGATGCATCTTCGCCGGTCAGCTCGCCAATGGTGATGGTGACGGACTTGTTGTTGCCCACATCGGGGGTCTGAATCTCTGCCACGTTGGTCACAGAAACGGTATCGTTGTTGATGATACCATTGAGCACGACGGTGGCGGTGACATCGGTGGTGCCATCGTAGGGACGGTCAGTGACAGACTCCACAGAGGCGGTAATCAGTCGCTTGCCCACGGTGACGGTGACCTTGACGGTCTTGTCTTCAAAGCCTTCCTTAACAGAGGTAGCCAGAATCACGACCTTACCGGTGCCGACAGCAGTCAGCTCGCCGGATTCGGTGACGGTGGCGGCAGTGCCTTCCTCAATGGTAAAGGTCACAGTGCCCTCTGCACCCTCAGCGGTCAAAATCTTGGTATCGCCGTAGCGGATGCCGTCTTCCAGACCGGAGACGGTGAAGGACTGCTGCTTGGCGGCGGTGATGGTCAGGGTCTTGCCCTCCAGACCGGTAACGTCAGCGGTATAGTTGACGGTATCGGTGAGGGTAACGGTGACGGTGTAAGTGCCGGGCAGGACGGGCTCAGCGTTGTACTGCACCGTATACTCCGCAGTCAGACCGTTGTTGGTCTTGGCCACGATGTCCAGCGCCTTGGCTGTGCCGTCATAGGTGAAGGTCCTGGATTCGGTGGTGAAGGTGACGGTGGCTTTCCGGATTTCGCCCTGTGCGGTGGTGGGGGCAGTGCCGGTCAGCACATAGTTGCCGGAATCCTTGCCCTCCAGCGTCAGTGCGGTGATGGCGGCTTCCACCGTGCCTGCGGTGGCGGCGGTGTATGCGCCCTCAGCGGTGACCGTGACCTTGTCGCCGGAGAGGACTGCGCCCTCGGGGAGGGTTGCGGTCAGCTCGGCGGCGGTGGTGCCGTCATAGACCTTGCTTGCGGCGGTGACGGTGATGGCAGAAGCGTCGATTGCTCTGGGCTGTACCGTCAGCGTACCTGCCACAAAGGTCAGGTCATAGGCTTCACTGGTAATGCCTGCGGGGGTAATGTAGTATGTACCCACGCCCTGTCCCACGGTGTAGCCGGTATAGGTCAGGTCGGTGAGATCCAGGTCGGAAAGCTGGCAACCGGTAACGGTCAGCAGGTCTGCCGTCAGGGTGAAGGGCTCGCCATAGGTGGTGGTGAGACCATTTACGGTGATGGTGGCATCCTTCTTCTCGATGGTCAGGGTGTAGCTGGCTCTTACAGGGGTTGTGCCTTCCTTTTCGGAGGTGGCGAAGATGGTGACTGTACCGGTGCGCTTCAATGTGACCGTACCGTCAGCGGCAACCTCTGCCACAGACTCGTTGCTGGAGGTATAGGTGGGAACGGTGTTGTTGGGGTTCACCAGGGTATTGCCGGAATAAGTGCCATCCACCAGATAGACGGTGACTGCGCCCTCAGTGAAGTAGATGGGCTCCTGAGCCTCAGGCAGACCGGCAACGATGTCCATGAATCCGGCGTTGTCGAATGTACCCTCGGGCAGGGTGTCGCCATCAATGGTGATGGGGTTGGCAAAGCGATAGTTTTCCTTGTGCTCGTCCTTCAGCTCCACCACATAGAGGTAACGGCCGATGGAGACGGCCCGGTTGACCTTGCTGATGGTGCCCATATTCTCATTGACCTGGTAATAGGTGACGGTGAAGTCCTCCATACCCAGATTCTGGGTGCTGTTGGTGAAGGTGATGGTCTTGCTCTTGCCGTCATAGACCTGCTCCAGGCCGGAGGGGGTCAGGGTGACGGGCTTGGGCGCAATCACGAAGTCTTCCAGCGTCCAGACCCGACCACTATGATAATAGTTGTCGTCAAACCCGAACTCAACTTCCACGGCATATGTGCCTGCGCCCACCTGGAATTCCACGATGGCCGTTGCGTTTTCGTCCAGTTCTGCGCTGACATTGAAGGCTTCCTCAGTTTTATTCCCATCCACCGTCTTGTAGAGCCGGAATTGGACAAGATCCTGAGGAACTACGCCCTTCTTGGGATAGTTGAACTGCACCTCGACTTCGGTCTTGTCTTCATAGACAGCGAACTGGCTATCCGGCTGCTTCCACAGCCAAGGCTCGCCGTTGCGATACAGGCGGAACTCGTGTTCGCACCAATACTTTTCGATGGTGAACTGACCCAGAGCAACCTCTCCGGCCATCACATTCCCGCCACCGGTGACGGTGACAAAGACGTGGTAAGTGCCGGTGGTGACGGGGGCGGTGGTGGTGCGCTGGATTTCACGCTCCTCGATGTACTCCACCTTCAGTTCGCCATAGCCGGTGATGCCGGACTTCATGGCGGCGGTGGCGACGAAAGCTTCGCCGCTGTAAGTGCCGTTTTCGGGGACGGTGTAGTCCAGCAGATCCAGAGTCAGCACAGCCTGCTCAATGACCAGCGTACCCATCTCATAGTCGGTGGCCGCCTGATAGTAGTCGTTCTCGGGCATGGTGAGCTTGACGGTATATGTGCCCACGTTCACGGGCTCTGCCACCTGGGTCTCACCCTGCCAGTAGGTCAGGGTATAGCTTTCGGGGGCGAGATAGAAGCTGTTGGAGCCCGAGTCGTAGATGGAGCGGATGTCTGCCGCCTTGACCGTGCCATCATAGGTGGTCTTGAACTCGCCGTTATAGAAGTGCTTGTGCAGGTTCTCATTGGGAATCTTCTCCACGGAGAATGCCACGGTATTGCTCTGCCCCTCGGCGATGGTGGAATCATCGGGCACGAATTGCAGATAAATCTCATGGTCGCCGGGGTTGATGTTGAACAGGGACTTGGTATAGACCTTGCCATTGGTCAGGGGCTGTCTGCCGCCGGAGACGGCGTAGCTCTCCTCGTCAATCTTCTGTCCGTCAATGTAGATGTACAGCCAGCCGGAGAGTTCCTTCTGCTGGGTGGTGATGGTGACCTTGATGGTGCCGTCGTCCTTGTAGTACAGCTCCTTATCCAGGGCAATGGACATGGCCACCTGCTTCCTGACGGTGACGGTCTCGGTGCCGGTGGTCAGAGCGTCGGCGGCGGGGAAGACGGGCGTGCCGTCCTCGGTGAAGTAGGCGCAGCCCTCAGCCAGGATCTGCGTCACGGTGGGCAGATCGCTCTTTTGCGCATTGCTCTTGCCAATCTGCAGACCGCCGGGGAAGGTGCCGCCGGAGATGACAATGGTACCGGCAAAGGTCGAGGAACGGTTGTCGATGCAGATGTCAACGCTCGAACCCTGTAGAGAGCCGCCCTTCATTTCCAGACAGCCGTCGCCAACCAGATTCACGGCAGACTTATAGATGTTTCCGCCGCTGCACACGAGGGTTCCGCCCAGAATGGTCAGCTTACCGGCGCTTGCGCCCACACCGGACACACACACCAGATACTCGTTGTTGGTGGTAAACACACCGGTCTGCGCCTCACTGGTGTCCGTGATGGTCAGGTGGCATGTAAGGCCAGGCTGGGTGGCACCCACATCCAGGTTAACGTTGCCCATGTCCAGCGTATAGCCGTTGAGGTCGATGGTCATGACGCACATGAGCATATCGTAGTAGCCATCCACGTTCTGCATCAGCGTCAACGTAGAGCCACTCTGGCTCTGGGCATAGTTCATGGCCGTCCTGAAGTCGTCATAGACCGTGGTCACGCCGCCGGTGGTGACGGTGGCCACAACATTGCTGACATAGACATCCTGTGTTCCTGTAGAGGTAGCACCGGAATAGGCAGTGTCGGGAATATACACGTTGGTCCCCACTTCCGCAAATCCATAGCCGTCGGCAACGATCTGATCCACAGTCACATTCTTCCAGCTATCGACCTGAAGACCTCCAATAAATGTACCACCGGTAATGGTGACATTCATAGGGAAGCCACCGGTATCTGCAATATCGCAGCCGTTCTTATGGGTATCCCCGTAGAAGGTGCCGCCCTTGATCTCAATCGGGAAATTGCTGGTATTTTGAATAAATCTGCCCTTAAAGTGGCCGCCCAGAATCACCATAGAGCCGGAGTCTCTGAGCCAGAAGATATTGCACCCGCTGTCGGAAGTACAATCCATGTCAAAGGTACCGGTCTGCGCCTCGCTGCTGTCAGTAACCGTCAGATTGCAGTTTCTGAGCGAGAACATACCATTCCTCCAGCCGCTATAAGAAACAGTTTTACCATTAAGATCAAAGGTAAATGTGCCGGACTCTATGTCGGTAGTTCCATCTGTAACAATATCCTTCAGCAACTTCAATGTAGACCCGTTGGATGCCTGTGCTGCTGTCAACGCATCGGTAAGCTTAAGATAGACTGTCGTTGTCTCGCCCACGGTGACGCTGGCTTCGCAGTCGGAGAGCTTGCCCACGGTGACGGTTTCCGTGCCGGTGGTCATGGCATCGTCTGCCACGGTGACCAGAGTACCGGCTTCGGTGAAGTAGGCGCAGCCCTCGGCCAGCTGAGTCGCGGCTGTGGCCTTTACAGCATAATTTGCCCAGTCCCGTACGGTAAGGCCGCCGGGGAATGTGCCGCCATGGAGGGTGAAGTTTCTGGGTGTCTTGGTGCTACTGTTCCCGCCGATATTGAGATCCGCATTGGTTCCGTTGAAGGTACCACCATAGATGTGGTATCCCTGGTATTGCGGGTTGCTGAGATTGGTAGACAGCGCATAATATCCGGTAAAGGTGCCACCATAGATGGTCGCTGCGCCCTCACCAAGTCTAACCGCTGTAGTTGCGGGTGCTTCAAAGGTGCCACCATAGATGGTCAGGGTTGCGCTAGTGCAATCGATCGCACTTTCGTCACTGGAATAGAAGTAACCACCATAGATGGTCAGGGTGTCCTGTTTTTGACTTTCCACGGCAGGAAACCTGCTGTTGCTGATGACAGCGCCAGTACCGGGAGTGGTCTCTGTGGCACTGGAATCCCGAATGGTCAGGTTCGTTTTCACCTGATAGTAGAATTCGATGGTGCTATTAAAGTACTGGTCGGTAGACTTCAGTGTCTTTCCGTTCAGGTCCAGAGTGAACGTGCCGCCATTGATGCTCAGAGAACCCCTGCCCTGATCCACATCCTGCATCATCTTTACGGTGGAGTTGGTCTGCGTTGCGGCATAATCCACAGCCACCTGAAGAGAATCATAGGTCGTCGTTACACCGCCGGCAGTGGTGACGATGGCAACGGGGTTCTTGACGGTGACGGTGGTGGTCTTCAGGGCTTCGCCGGTGACCACATCGCCATTCTCGTCCACAAACACATGGTCGGGTGCCAATACCGACTCTGCGTTGGTGGTTCTTCCGCGAACACGAATGCCGCCGGGGAAGGTGCCGCCGTAGGCAGCAATCTGGCAAAGCGAAGTGGTCCACTCGATGTCATAAGAATTCGTGAAAGTACCACCATAAATATTGATCTGACCGGTATCGCCTCTCAGCCGACTGCCAACCGTGCCACCATAGATGTTCAGACTGCCGTCCACCCCAAAGGCGTAATTGTCGGCATCCTGTGTTGTCACTTCGCCATTCAGGAGATTCACCGTGCCTTCCACCCGATAATCCCGGAGCGTCATCAGCCGCCCCTTACCTTCGGGACTGCTGTCAGTGATAACGGTGGTATATCCAGACGATGTGCAAAGATAACACAGTGCAGTTCCGGATGTTGTGGTGTGGCGGAGGGTATAACCGTTCAAATCCAGCGTGAAGCCGTTGAGGTACACCGTTAGCCTGACGGCCGAGCTCCACTCCACGCTCTCAGACCGGAAGCTGGCATCCTTCAGTAGCTTCAGGGTAATCTGCTCATGGGTGTAGCTGCCAGTGGCAACCGCAGCATTCGCCGCCGCCAGAGCCTTGTCCACAGTCAGATAAGTGGTGGTGGTTTCGCCCACGGTAAGGCTGGCTTCGCAGTCAGCGAGCTTGCCCACGGTGACGGTGTCCGTGCCGGTGGTCATGGCATCGTCTGCCACGGTGACCACAGTGCCGGCTTCGGAGAAGAAGCTGTAGCCCTCGGCCAGCAGGTCATTGACGGTATGCTCCGTGGAGGTGTAGTGAGAGTGTAGCCTGAGCCGCATCTGCAGACCGCCAGGGAAAGTACCGCCGGAGATATCCACAGAGCCTTCGAACAGGACATACAGTGCCTGGATTCCAATATCCTGATTGACGCCCTGAATGGTGCCACCGGTAACCTGGAGCGCAGAACCCCATTGCATTTCAACCGCAACCGCACTATTGTCATCGCTGGTGTTGGTCACCGTGCCACCGGCAATGATGAGGGTGCTATAATACTGCGCCAGGATGGTCCGTGCATCGGCGGAGGTGAGGATGCCACTGCCGGTCTCACTTGTATCGGTAATCGTCAGTTTGGCTCCAGTACCGGAGCCATAAGAACTCAACGCCAGGCAGCCTGTGCTATCCATAGCCAGGGTGAAGCCATTCAGGTCCAGGGTAATGTCGCATTTCACATCCAGCTCATAGCGTTGGGAGTCGACATTCTGCATCAGCTTCACGGTAGCGCTGGACTGGGTCTTGGCATAGTCCATGGCGGCATTAAAGCTGTCATAAACGGTAGTCACGCCGCCTGCGGCAACGGTAGCCACGCAACTCTTAACGGTGACGGTTGTGGTCTTCACAGCATCGCCGGTGACCACAAAGCCATTCTCGTCCACGAACACATGGCCGGGAGCCAGACAGGCAGTAATATCATTATCGAAGACTTCTTGGATGCCATTGACAAAGGTGCCGCCATAAAGCGTGGCAGAACCAGCGCCGGTCATACGCAGGTCTCTGTCGGCTGTGAAGGTGCCGCCGTACACATTGAGCGTGCCAGCCACCTCAACAAACCCGGTCAGTGTTCCCCCATAGATGTTCAGCGTTGCACCGGAAAGAGCCACACTTCTGTCAAGGGTTTGTTCCAAGGTGCCACCGTAAAGATCTACAGTCGCCGTTCTAAGCACGCTGTACCAGCCGGAGCAGTACAGTCTGCCGTCTCCCTCGGCGCTGGTATCGGTGATAACCATAGTATGTTCTTCTGTCACATAAATGCTGATCTCAGCATCCCCGCCCAGAGTATGACTGAGGGTGCAACCGTTCAGGTCTAACGTAAAGCCGTCAAGATGTACCTCTGCGTTGTCTTCGACGCTTTCTTCTCTGAACGAGCAGTCCTTCAGAATCTTCAGGGTAATCTGCTCATGGGTGTAGCTACCGGTGGCAACCGCAGCATTCGCCGCCGCCAGAGCCTTGTCCACGGTCAGGTAAGTGGTGGTGGTTTCGCCCACGGTGACGGCCGCTTCGCAGTCAGCGAGCTTGCCCACGGTGACGGTTTCCGTGCCGGTGGTCAGAGCGCCATCAGCAACAGAAACCACAGTATTATTCACCGCATTAAAGTAAGCACAGTTTTCCGCAAGCTGCTTCAGCACGTCAGTCTCACTGCCACCATTGGCCAGACTGAGACCACCAACGAATGTTCCGCCATAGCAGGTGAGATTCCGGACGGTTCCGGAGGTCTCATTTCTGCCCAGATAGACGGTTGCGGTAGTGCCACTGAAACTGCCGCCATGGATATCATATCCCTGGTATTCTTCCTTGCCGGTGGCGGAAGTAATGGCATATTCTCTGCCCGTAAAGATGCCACCGGAAATCTCGACCTTGCCATGACCAAGCGCCAGGGCAGACTTGAAGACCGACGAGCAGCTGCCGCCGGTAATGGACAGCGCCGCCCCGCCAACAGAGCGGACAGCCGCATCATTGGTGGCAGTAAACATACCGCCTTCAATCTTCACCGTACAATTCGGGCCGCCGGTGGATACGCACCAGCCCTCGCCCTGCTGCATGACGATGCCTGTGCCGGCATTGTCCTCAATGGTCAAATTGACGGTGCCCGTATCGGTGACCATGATCACGGGGTAGGTCGCCTGCACGGTGGAGCTGGCTCTGAGCCACTTGCCGTTCAGGTCCAGCGTAAATGTACCGCCGGATACGTTAATGCAGGGGCCATCGGCAAAGTCCACATTCTGCAGCAGCTTGACGGTGGTCTTGCCGTCGGTGCTGGTGGCCGCGGCATTGATCGCCTCCTGTACGGTGCGATAACCGGTAACCGTCTGGCCATCGGCAGAGATGAACTGCGCCTCAAGTTGCTGCTCGACCGTCACATCCGTAAAGCCGGTGGACCGGTCATTCAGGTAGCCGGTGAGACGGAAGCCGGTTTTGTCATAGTAAGCATAACCCTCAGCCAGAACCGCGCCGACGGTGGGGGCACTGTCGGCATTACTGCCGGAGGCGCTGATCTGCAGACCGCCGGGGAAGGTGCCGCCATAGATGGTCGTGGTGCCTTCATACGCCTCATCCGCATAGTACTTGATATCGTATTCTACGCCAACGAATTTGCCGCCATAAATGGACAGATTGGCATCACGGTAAGCCGCCGTTATCTGTTTGAAGCCGCCATCATAAATCGTCAGAGAGGATCCTCCACTGACCTGAACATCAACCTCGTAATTTCCGCCCCGGATAACCAGATCGCTTTGGTTGGCATAAACCGGTCTACCCAGGATAGCACCGGTTTTCTCTGCGCTGCTATCCAGGATTTCCAGAGAACCCGAAGCCAGATAGATGGTGCTATAATCCCCGCCGGTCAGCTTCTTGCCGTTTAAGTCCAGCTTAATGTCCGCACCTTCCAGCCAGTTAGGGTCATCGCCACCGAGACCATATGTGCCGGTCAGGGTGCAATCCATCATCATCTTCACCGTGGAGCCGGGCTGGGTCACGGCATAGGCAGCGGCCTGCTGCAAGTCAGCAAAGTCCTTGGTCTCGCCGCCGGTGGTGGTGACGGTGGCCGCCACAATACGCTTCACCACGACCGTATCCGTGCCGGTGGTCAGCGCACCGTCCTCCACAGGCAAGCGCTCTCCGTCATTAGTAAAAAATCCATGGTCCTCTGCCAGCAAATCCAGAACATCATTCACCGTGGAGGTATTGCCATACGGGTTGTCAATTTTCAACTGCAATCCACCGGGGAAAACGCCGCCGGAGATATCAACAGAACCAACGAAAGCATCCATATCATCGCCAGAGGAGATAGAGATTTCAACATCAGCAACAGAACCCTGCACCGATCCGCCCTTGATCGCCAGGACACCAGCCTCACGAGCCGAAACAGCCACGCCGGCAGTATTTACCAGCGTGCCGCCCAGGATCGTCACATGACCGGGATCCCTGGGGTAACCGCAATCAATAAGCTTGGAGCCAGACCCGGTCAGCTTGCCGGTCTGGGCATCACTGGTATCGTCAATAATCAGGTTATTGACCATATTGTAGCTTCCGCTGCAAACATCAATGTAGTCCGAACCCAGATCCAGGGTGTAACCGCTAAGGTCGATTGTCACAGGCTCATAAAGAGAGTCACCCCGCCAATCTGTGCTCTGCAGCAGCTTGATGGTAGAGCCAGGATTCTCCTGGGCATAAACCATCGCATCACCAAATGTGGCATAGGTCGTCGTCTCGCCACCGGTGGTGGTGACGGATGCCACATCGCCCTCGGCCTTGGGATTCACCTGGGCCGGGGGTACTTCTTCGGGAGTTTCTTCCTCAGTGGGTGTTTCCACCTGAGGTGCTTGCGTGGACTCAGCCACGGTGGTGGTCTGCCCCTCGCCGGTGGCGAAGACAGAGCCAGGCATCAGACCCATGAGCATGGCCACAATCAGCAACATACTCAGGAATCTCTTGCCGGAGAAGGTCGTAGAGTTCATATTTTGTCCTCCAATTCTTGTAGGTCTTCCTACAGTCTTTCATGGTAAAGCATAGCACAAAATCCCTTCAAAATCAATGGGTCTTGCACGAATGGGCAGAAATCCTGCGTGAATGGGTAAGCCGGGGCAATTGACAGCACCCAAAATTGCTGATATGATGTAAGTAAGATAGATGGTAGATTACGATGAGGAGGTTTTGCAGTTGAAGAACATCCCCACCATTCTGAACGTATCCCTTGTCCTTGCGATTTGCATCGTGTTTGGCGCTGTCCTCATGATGTACGCCCCGCCCATGGAGGATATTTCCCTTGACCTCTCCCTGGGAACACAGGAAGAAATGCTGGAGACCCCCACCGAATATGACGAAAAGGGCTGGACGGTCTATACCCAAACCGGCGAGACCCAGACCCCCCTGACCCCCGATGGCTTCGGCGGCTATACCGGGCTGGAGCTGGGGCAGACCTTCTATTTTTCCCGGGTCATGACGGAGGATTTGGACAGCCCCACTTTGCAGCTTGCTGTCATTGACCGGAATTATGCCGTCTGGCTGGACGACACCCTGATTTACACCGACTGCCCGGAGCTGGACAACCGGGTGGGCCACCTGAATCTCCCCATGCGGGGCTGGGATCGGCAAGAACCCATCAATATCTCTCTGCCTGTCAGCTATCTGGGAAAAACCCTGACCATTGCCCAGTCCTCTCCGCCCTATACCGAGACCGGTTCAGTCCGGGTCTGGCCTGCGGAAACCCGGTTATACTGCGGCTATGCCTACGAAAGCGGGCTGATCTCCGAGAGTTTTACCCTGGCCATCACTGCGGCGCTGACCTATCTGGTGGGCGTGGGGTTGCTCATTGTCTTCCTCCGCAGTCGGGATTGGCGAATGGTCTGTCTGGCGGTCATGGTCTTCCTGTGGATGAGTCTCCGGCTGGTGGATGCCTCCTTCTTCTGGACCTATTATGGCACATACACCAGCACCCCTCTGCAGATGATGCGGGAGGTCATCTGGTGCATGATGCTGGTCTATCTGGCATCCCGGGGCGGCGCGCACCGGAGGATTCTCTGGGGCATCTCCGGGGCATATGGGCTGTCTGTTGTGGTGTCTGCGGTGTTGTTTGTGATTCACCCCACCTTTGAGGTCAGCCAGTCCTTCCTCACCTTTATTGCCAACCAGTTGCCCTCCTGGCTGGGGCTTCTGGGTGCGGTGTGCCTGCTGGTGCTGGCTGTGGTGTTCTGGCGAAAAGAGGGCGGATTCTACCGGGCATTCTCTCTTTTGGTGGTGCCGGCAATCGTGCTGAGCTGGCTGGCGGTTGTCCTGTTCGTCAATGGGAAAGCCACAGGCGAACTGCTCATCAGTGCCCTACGCAGCGGCAGCAGCACCTATCTTCTTTACCATACCATTCCCGGCATTTTGGTTACCGCACTGCTGCTGACCATTGCAGAGAAAATCCGGGCAGAGATTCGCCGCCACACCGACAAACGGCTCTTGGAGGAGCACCAGGCACTGGCGTTGCTGAGTTATCAGAATATGCGCCGTCAGCACGAGGAAGTGATGATTCTCCGCCATGACATGACCCGGCACTTTACCGCCCTGAGAAATCTGAGCGCAGAGCCCGGTGTGCAGTCCTATCTGGATGAGCTTATCGGTCAGGCACAGCAGATCCGCCCGGTGGTGCAAAGTGGCAATTCCATGCTGGACATTCTGCTCAATGGAAAACTGTCTCTGGCCGCAGACAGGGGCATTCAGGTGGAGGTCGTCAGAGCCGAAGCCCCGGAGAAACTGCCCCTGTCGGACAAGGTGCTTTGCTCTCTGGTGCTGAATATTCTGGACAACGCCATTGCCGCCGCCGTTTCCGAGGCCCGGCCCCCTTTCATCCGGCTGGATGTCCATATGCGGGGGAATTTCCTGGTGATGATTTGCGAAAACTCCGCCATCCCTCAGCCGGAAAATGCCCAGAAAAAAGACGAAACCGTGCCGAAGCACGGTTTGGGTCTGAAGATTATTGCCTCCGTCGTGGAGCAGTATAACGGGGTCATGGATGCGGAGCACACCGGAAGTAGCTATCGGATTCAGGTGGCTCTCCCCCTGCACTAACCGGCCAGATACGCCATAAATTTCCGGTTGACCTCCATACTGCGGTGCTTGCTGATGGGCACATGGAATCCGGAGGTCATCTGGAAAGCATTGGGATGAATCCGCTGCACCAGTGCCATATTCACCACATAAGAGCGGTGGCACTGGATGAAGGCGGGCTCAGGCAACATGGTCAGCACCTCGCTGAATTTCAGCCGGGTATCCACAATGCCCTCTTTTAGGGCAAATCTGGTACCCCGGTCGTAAGCCTCAACATAAAGAATATCCGAAAGAGAAATCCTGTGCTGACCGGAATCGGTTGGGAGCAGGATTTCTTTTTTCTCCTGCCACTTTTCCTGCCAGAACCGGTGGCAGTACAGCAGGGCCTCTTTCAGTTTTTTTGCATCCAGCGGCTTGGCCAAAAACCGGACGGCGGCGACCTCATAGCCGCAGAGGGCCATCTCCCGGTTGCTGGAGACAAACACCACACAAGCCTCATGCCGGCGCTGTTGCAAAATCCGGGCCAGCTCCATTCCGCTGAGCCCATCCATCATCACATCCAGCAGAAGGACGTGGAATTGCTCGCCGGCGTTAATGGCCTCCAGCAGGGCCCCGGCGCTGTCATATTTGACCATATAGTGGCCGATATGCTCCGCTCTGAGGATATCCTCAGTCTGCCGGGTAATCCACAGCCGCTCAGACTCCGTATCGTCGCACACGGCAAGCCGCAGGTCCATGGCATTGGGCACAGGCTCACTTCCTTTCATCAATCGGCAGAGAATCCATGGGGATTGGCTACAGCCTTGTCGGTTTGGATTGATGTTCTCCCTCTTGGGGTATTGGGGAGAAGGTTATGGCTACATTGTACTCCTCCCGGGGGGATAAGTCAATCTTTTTTGGGTGGTCTTAAGCGAATTTCCGGGAGAAACATGGGGCTGAGTTTGATTTTTTCGGGGTTAATAATGGCGTGTCGAATGACATTTTCATGGAAACTCAGTGGTTTTTGGCATAAATTATTGCTGTCTTGGTTTTGTGCAGTGTTGCGGATTTGGGGTGAATGGGAAAATTTTCCAGAACTGTCCATTTCTCCCTTTTGTGCAGAAACCCCTTTACACACCCGTTCTACAGTCAAAAACATCGCCCCTCCAAATCCGGAGGAGCGATGTCTTATTTTTATATCATCCAAGAGAGCCCTGGGAAAACCGTTTACTTTCCGGGCTTATAGCTGTCCTTCAAACTGACTGCCCGGTTGAAGACCAGATGCTCAGGGCTGGAGTCCTTGCTGTCGGCGCAGAAATAGCCCATGCGCATGAACTGGAACCGGTCAGCGCCCTTTGCCGTAGCCAGAGCCGCCTCCACCTTACAGCCGGTCTTCACTTCCAGAGAATTGGGGTTCAGGCAGGCCAGGAAGTCCTTACCGGCGGCATCGGGGTCGGGATCGTCAAAGAGGTTGCTATAGAGCCGCACCTCTGCATCATAGCAGTTGCCGGCATCCACCCAATGAATGGTGCTCTTGACCTTCCGTCCGTCGGCAGGGTCGCCGCCCCGGGATTCGGGGTCATAGGTGCAGAGGATTTCCACAATATTACCCTGTTCATCCTTGACACAGCCGGTACACTTGACCACATATGCACCCTTCAGCCGGACTTCGTTGCCGGGGAAGAGCCGGAAGAACTTGCCCACCTTCTCTTCCATAAAGTCCTCCCGCTCAATCCAGAGCTGACGGGAGAAGGTGACGGGGCGGGTACCGGAAGCGGGGTCAACGGGGTTATTCTCCACCTGGAAAGTCTCGGTCTGTCCTTCGGGATAGTTGGTGACGGTCAGCTTCACAGGGTCCAGAACTGCCATGACCCGGGTGGCGGTCTCGTTCAGGTCTTCCCGCAGGCAGTGCTCCAGGAAGGCATATTCCACGGTATTGGGGGCTTTGGCCACGCCAATACGCTCGCAGAAGTTGCGGATGGAGGCAGGGGTATACCCTCTCCGCCGCAGACCGCAGAGCGTGGGCATCCGGGGGTCATCCCAACCGGAGACACGGCCCTCTTCCACCAACTGGCGCAGTTTCCGCTTGGACAGCACCGTATGGTCAATACCCAGCCGGGCAAACTCAATCTGCCGGGGGCGATGGGGCACGGAGACATTCTCCACCACCCAGTTATACAGGGGGCGATGGTTCTCAAACTCCAGAGAGCAGAGACTGTGGGTAATGCCCTCCAGCGCATCCTGAATGGGGTGGGCGAAGTCATACATGGGATAAATGCACCACTTACTGCCCTGACGATGATGCTCCACATGGCGGATACGGTACAGCACCGGGTCACGCATATTGAAGTTACCGGAGGCCAAGTCAATCTTCGCCCGGAGGGTATAGCGGTTTTCGGGGAATTCCCCATCCCGCATCCGGCGGAACAGATCCAGACTCTCCTCAATGGGACGGTCACGCCAGGGGGAGGTGGCGGGGGTAGTCAGGTCGCCGCGGCATTCCTTCGCCTGCTCCGGGGTCAGCTCGCAGACATAAGCCAGACCCTTCTTAATCAGCTCCACGGCGAATTCATAGTCCTTCTCAAAATAGTCCGAGCCATAGAAGAACCGGTCGCCCCAGCTGAAGCCCAGCCAGCGAATATCATTCTGGATGGCCTCAACATATTCGGTATCTTCCTTGGCGGGGTTGGTATCGTCCATGCGGAGGTTGCAGATGCCGCCGAACTTCTCCGCCGTGCCGAAGTCGATGATCAGGGCTTTGCAGTGACCGATATGGAGATAGCCGTTGGGTTCCGGCGGGAAACGGGTATGGACAGTCTGACCGGCGTAACGTCCGCCCTCAGCAATGTCCTCCTCGATAAAAGCATGGATAAAATTCTTGCTCTCAGTGAGCTCTGCCATAAGAAAAACATCCTCTCTTGGTGAATTCAAAACAATAGATACATTATATACCATATTTCTGGAATTATCAACTGTTTTTCTTGGGGGGTGTCCGGCCAAATCTGCCCATTGGGGCGAAAAAACCCGGCGAGTGGGGGTGTACTCTCCGGGATTGGTGGGAATTATAGTTTTTCGCCGCAGTTGAAGCAGACGGTGCGGTTGTTTCGTTGGGATTGACCGCACTTTTTACACATTATCCATTCGCTTCTCTCTGAGGCAGGGGCAGAATTGCTGGATGTATGGGACTTATCCAGCTTTGTGGTTGCCGGGGTTTGGGCGGAGTCTCTTTGCTCCTGACCTGCGGTGTTTTCTGCAAGTTTTCGCGTCAGTTCTGTCAGTTCACGCATGGACTCTGCGGTGTTTTTCGCACTGTCAATCAGCTCGCCAAACAAATGCAGGGAAAGAGTTGTAACAGCAGTAACAATCGTTCCACCGAAAAGGGCACAAAGGAAACGGATGAAACTAAACTCGATTTCGCCCCATTTATTTTCAGAGAAGCCTAAGTGGATAGCCAAGAGAACAGAGCTGAAGTAAAGGAAGATAAGCAATGTAAGGATAATCCGGGATATTGGTTTCATGGGACGTTTAAGCATATTCGCTCCTCCTTTGTTTTCTGAATCTTATCATCAAGTTGTACCCATGTACTTACAGCAACAGTCTAACACAATTCGCCCCATATGTCAAGTAAAATATACACCTACTGATAATTAAATATCATGCTTTGACTGGTAAAATAGACACGAGGTGGTATTATGATTCCAGATAAAATCAAGGAACTCCGGGAGCAAGCCGGAGATTCCCAAGCCCAGTTGGCCAAGAAACTGGATGTCACGCGCAGTGCTGTCAACGCATGGGAGATGGGGCTTTCCACGCCAACGACCCAATACATTGTGGCATTGGCTAAACTCTACCATGTTTCAACAGACTATATCCTCGGCGTCACCCCGGACAGAACCATCTCTCTGCGGGGGTACAGCGAAGACGAGGTGCGGCTGGTGCTTGATTTGCTCCGGTATTTTGACCGCCACCACTGATTTTGATGTCAAAACCGCCCTGCCAATAACCCGGCAGGGCGGTTCTCTCGATTTGGGCGGTCTGTATTCCCGAATTGCAGACAGAAGCAACCCGGAGAGCAGGTTGCGTTTTCCCATCCGGGTTTTGTTTTCACAGGTGTTTCCGCATAGATTGCATAGCGGTACTGAGCAACTCCAGCAGGAATCTGGACTCCTTGGCGGTACAACCAGCCAACAGGGACGCAAGTTCCTCCGAAACAGAACCCGGAGTGATCACAGGGCTGTCATAGAGCAAGTCATCGGTGCGAACGTTCAAAACTGCGGCAATGTCCACCAGAACCGGCAGGCTCAGCTTTGTGTTGCCGGTTTCGATGTGGCTCATGTGGGTAACAGAAATACCGACACGCTCGGCAAGGCTTTCCTGAGACAAGCTACAAGCCTTTCTGTACTTCCTGATTCGCTGACCGATTTCGTAATAATCCATATAATACCGCCTATACAGAAAAATATCACTTGAATTATAAGGGCAATTTTGCTATAATAACATAAACTGTATGAGCTAAATTATGCTCATATAATTCAAGGAGGCGTATTTATGGCGAGATTTAATCGGGAGTTTTTGATTCCGTACTTACAAAACATTTGCGCTCTGTATCAAGCCCGGCGCAGAATTGATTGGGCGTATAACCAGCTCTGGAACGAAGTGCGCCAACTGGAGCAGGAGCCATGGCCTGCACAACCATACTATGAGAAAGTGGAAGCGGGGTGTGGAACTCACACTTGCCTTCTTGTGAGCCTGTTTTTTGGATTTTGCACTGTCGGTTATTCAAGTAAAAAAATCGGAATAGGAGAGTTTGATGGGATTTCGGCATTATTCCTGTGCTTAGGGCTTATCGCCGCAGTCATTTACATACTACTCATCGCAAGTGTCAAAGAAGACAATAATGATCGAAAGGCAGAATACCAACGCCAAACTGCGGAGTACCCCCGCCTGCTCCAGGAAAGAGAAAACAAGGAACGTCGTATCCCCACTCTCCGGGCGAAAATGGAAAAGCTGGAGGCTGAAGCCAAACAGGTGGATGATTTGATTCAGCAGCTTTACGGGGTTAACATCATCCCCAGCCGCTACCGGGATATTTATGGTGCGTTCTATCTCTATGACTGGTTTGGCACCAGCCAGGCGGATGACATGGATATGGCTTTGAGTGTGTATATTCTAGAACAGATTCGGGATCGGTTGGACAGAATTATTGCGCTTGAAGCCGAAAAAGTGATGAACCAGCGCATATCCATCGCCATCCAATACCAAACCGCAGAAGCGCAAAAGCAGCATACAGCAATTATGGAAGCCAGAGCCAGAGAAATTGCAGCAGGGATTGAGGAGCAGAACACTTATCTGCATATGATTGAGCAGGATACTGCCACCATGACCTACTTTGCAACTGCGGAATTTTTCAAAGAAAAGCCCTGAGGGTTTGCCAAACTGAAATGCCAAAACCGCCCTGCCAATAACCCGGCAGGGCGGTTTCTATAGCAAATTGGGTTCTGAAGCAGATTACTCCTGCTCCCAGTTATGCCAGACGTTCTGGACATCATCGTCGTCCTCGAACAGGTCCAGCATCTTCTCCATATTGACCCGGTCAGCCTCAGAGAGCTTCACATAGTTCTGGGGGACCATTTCAATCTGCGCGGAGACGAAAGCATAGCCCTTGCCGGTCATGGCATCGGCCACAGCATTGAAATCATCGGGGCTGGTATAGATGGTGAACACATCGCCGTCAGCTTCAAAATCGTCTGCGCCGCAGTCCATGGCATCCATCATGACGGTATCTTCGTCATAGTCGCCCTCTTCGTTGTCAATCACCAGAACGCCCTTGCGGTCAAAGGACCAGGCCACACAGCCGGAGGCACCCATGTTGCCGCCGTACTTATCAAAATGGTGACGGACAGAACCGGCGGTACGGTTGCGGTTATCGGTCATGGTCTCCACAATGATGGCCACGCCACCGGGGCCATAGCCTTCGTAAGTGATGGATTCGTAGTTGTCGCCACCGGCACCGGCAGCCTTCTCCAGGCAGCGGCGGATGTTGTCATTGGGCATATTGGCGGCCTTGGCCTTGGTGATGACGGTAGCCAGCCGGGAGTTATAAGCAGGGTCGGTAGCACCGCCGCCCTCCTTCACCGCCACGATAATTTCCTTGGCGATCTTGGTGAATGCGGCGGCACGCTTGGCATCCTGCGCGCCCTTGGTCTTTTGGATGTTATGCCATTTGGAATGTCCGGACATGATCATTTCTTCCCTTCTATAGTCGTGCTTTGTATAAAGCAGTGAAAATCTCTGATTATTCTAACACAGGGCAGGGGTGAAAATCAACTGCTTTCACCAGAATTTTGCGCAATCGGTGTGATTTTCTGCAATTATTACCTGAAGTTCCGGGAATTTCTCCTGCAATTTGGTCTTCAGCACCCGGCAAACCGGGTTTTCCGTCCAGAAATGTCCGGCATCGATGAGATTCAGCCCCAAATCCCGGGCATCCCAGAACTGATTATATTTGACATCAGCCGTCACAAAGGTATCACACCCGGCATCAAAAACCTCCCGCACCCCTCCGGCGCAGGCTCCGCCACCCACGGCAACCCGACGCACCGGCTTACCGGAGGAGACATAGCGCAGTCCGGGACAGCCCAGAGCGTCCTTCACCCGGGGCAAAAACTGCTCCATCGTCATTTCTTCCACAGTGCCGGTCCGCAGTAGCCCCCAGGGGCGCCCCTGCTCATCGGTGCCGGAGGGGTCGAGCACCTGGATCCCGGCAAGCCCCAAAGTCTCCGCCAGAACATCATTGACCCCACCGGGAGCGCAGTCCAGATTGGTGTGGGCATTGACGGCGGCAATGTCATGGCGGGCCAAAAACAGAATGCTTCTGCCCACGGAGGTATCGTCGGTGATGGCTCTGGGGGCTTCAAAAATCAGGGGGTGATGGGTCAGAATCAGGTCTGCGCCCCACTGCGCCGCCTCCTGACATACCCCCTCAAAGGGGTCAAGGGCCACCAAAACCCGACGGACTTCTTTATTCTTCCGCCCGCACAGCAGTCCCACATTGTCCCAGTCCATTTTCATGTACCCGGGGGCGATTTCTTCCAAAAAGGTCAATACATCACAAACGGTCATGGCTGTACCTCCATTGCCTGCAATTCTTCCATTGCCCGGCGGTAATAGATTGCTTTTTCGCTGGTCTCCCCGCCCATACCGGCCACCACATTCTCCGTAACCTTCCGGCAGAAGTCCAGATAGTCTTTGGCCAGAGGGTCACCACTGCGCAGGAGGGCAGGGGTCACAAAGTGCTGCCCCGGGGTCAGGGTTTCCGCTCCCGGCACGGCCTCCAGAACGGTATAAATAAACTTGCCATCCAGCACCGGCTCTTCTCTGGTGATGACCCAGCCCTGTTCACTCAGGTACTGCCGCAGACGATTCTGGGCAGACTGGCACTGCAACACCAGCCGGTAATGGCCGTCTTTCAGCCACGGTCCGCCGGACAGAATCCCGGTCATGGTGTCCGCGCCCAATCCGGCAATGACCAAAGTATCAAATTCCCGGGGAAGCCCCCGGACACCATCGCACAGGTGGAAAGAGACGCCCTCATCCACCCCAAAGCGCCGGCAATTGTCCCTTGCCCGTTGCAGAGGTTGAGGGGCAATATCGGCGGCATAGACCCGGCTTGCCAATTGATTGCGCCGCAGGTAAATGGTCAGGTAGCCATGGTCCGTGCCCACATCGGCCACCCGCTCACCGGGGCGGATGAATTTCGCGCAGGCCAGAAGTCGGCTGGAAATGGGTAATTTCATGGATTGTCCCCCTTATGCCGGAATGGCGTTCCGGGCTGTGGATAGCGGTTGATGTGGATAAATAAAAGAAGCCGGGAGCCCGCAAATCGTGGGTCCCGGTTCTTTTACAAACTTACTTGCCCTCAGAGGCCTCATAAGCCTCCAGGAAACGGTTCAGCTGAGCCAGGAAAGAGTCACAGTCGATGCCGTGAACCATGCAGGCCTCCTCAACGGTCTCGCCCCGGGAAGAGGGGCAACCCAGGCAGTGCATGCCAATGGCCAGGAACAGAGGGGCAGCCTGAGGGGCGATGTCCAGCACATCACCGATGATGGTATCTTTCTCGATGGTAACCATAGTGTGTTAATCCTCCTAAAGTGAGTTCTTTCCGTATTATACCCGCAGTGGCAGGAAAAAACAAGAGGATTTTTCGTTCCCGTCGAAAAAAGTTGCATCCGGCAGGTGCGGGTGGACCGGTTTCGGCCTTTTCCGCAGGAGGGGCGGTCCATATCCCTGGTCTGCTTTCGGGGGATTATATTGTTTTGTACTGAGCCGGGCCTTGTTTTTCTTGTAGCAGAGGCTGCCCCACCGTTTCTGGTGGGGCAGCCCCGAAAAGGAGATACATGGAGGGGAGAGGTTTCCCCTCCATCACATGAAATGACTTAAAATCAGCCCATTTCCA
>SVLX01000064.1 GCA_015067725.1 Oscillospiraceae bacterium
CCCGCTATGCTGAGTTCAAGGGCATTGACACCGCTTCTGCTTATGACCTGAGCGACTTTGCCGATGCTTCCTCCGTCAAGGCTTATGCAACCTCTGCCTTCGCCTGGGCTGTGGAAAACGGCATCATTAACGGCATGGACGGCCGTCTGGCTCCCACTGCCACCAGCACCCGCGCTCAGATTGCTACCATCCTGATGCGCTTCATGGAGATGTAATCTGATTATTGTCTCCAAAACAGCAATACCCCCCACGGGAGGCCGCAAGGCCTCCCGTTTTCTATGTTTCTTTGGTGTTTTTCCCGATTTTGACCGCTAAAACTGCCAAGTGAGAACAAAAGCGACAAAAAGAACCGGGAGACGGTGGTCAGCCGTTTCCCGGTGTTGCGTTTGCTTTGTTTTCAGTTGCCGGAATTATGCCGGATTCATCATGGTGCCAATGAAGATGGGGTAGTTGGTCTCCAAGTCCACAATCATATAGATAAAGGGTCTGTCCAGAATGACTTCCGGGGGTCGGTTTTCGAGGGCTTCCGCTGTGCAGCCCATGGCCACCATCACCGATGTCACCGCCGCTGCCTCTGTCCCCTGTTCATCCAGAGAAATGTAGGTCTTGTGCAGTACCTGATCGATGTACAGCGGGCCTTCCGGGTCGGTGCCAATGCCGGAGAAGTCCGCCCGGGTATAGTCAAAGGCATTCTCCATACCCATGTCCCGCAGAATCCCGCTGAGCTCCGCGCCGAATTCCGCCTCGAATTTGGGAATCGCAGTGATGACTTCCGTATTCTGCGCCCCGGCAAGGAGGTTCATCAGCTCATCCCCGGTGAGGGTCTGGAGGTAGTCCCCCACCTTGACCCCCTCTTCCGGCAGAAGGGCAACAAAGCCGTACTTCCCGCCGTCATAGGGCTTAATGAATCCCTGCACATCCTCTGCGAGAATGTATTGGTATTCACTGCCGTTCATCAACTCCACATCCTGCTTCTGGCCATTTTCCGTGGTGAAGACAGCATCCTTGACCTCGAAATCATCATAGGTCTGCTCCCACTTGCCGTTAAATGCCAGTGCATTGATCAGATACATTACCGCTTCTTCGGGAATTTCTTCCAGAATCTCGGGAATCATGCCGTCCGTCTTCTCCCTGACCCAGTCGTTGATGGTCACCACCGCCTGCGGGTCAAAGTGCAACTGCTGAATTTCTGCGGAGAAGTTGGTTCTGTTGAAATCCAGGAAGTCCTGCTCCACGGTGAAGCTGTCCTTGTCGGTGAACCAAATGGAATTGGCCATGGACATGGTGCCCTCTGCCTCAATCTTCGCCATTTGCTCCTTCAGCCACGGATTCAGCATACTCAGGGGCATGCCCAGCGTGTTCTCCATTTGGGTCAGCGTCTCACCCTTTGCGCCGTTTGCGGTCATGGTCAGGGCGCAGAGCACAGACAGCGGAGAAACCAAGGTATTCCCACCCTCTGCGCCGGTCTGCCGCAACAGCTCCAGCGCAAAATCCGCCAATTCACCACTGACCGAATCGGTTAGTGCCACAGAGGACTGGTCACCGTCCGGTTGCCGGTTATCCATCACCGGCGGGTCCTGGTGGTCATTGGGATCGCTTGCGGAATGACAGCCAAAAATCCCCAGACACAGCACCAAAACCAGCAATAAACACATGATTCTTTTCATATTATCCCTCCTGTAACCATTGCATCAGTTCATCAAATTTATTTTGTTCCACCTGTACGCAGACCGACCAGATGCCGTCAAAGCTGACATAGCCACCGGAATAGAGCCGCAGATGCACCACCATGCCGTCCGCTTTGTGGAGATAGAGGTGGTAGAGCACATTGTCCTCTCCGGGGATATCCCGGACAAAGGAAAATTGCCCCTCATTCAGCGCCCGGAGGAACTGCGCCACGGTCGCTCTTGCCGTCTCCGGGAGCGTCTTCACCTGCCCCAGCCCTTGTTTCCAGCTCTTGTGATGCTCGTATTGGGCACAATAATAGTCCCCATCCAGCATCAGCCGATCGGTATACAGGTCACTGCCCCGGCTCAGGGTAATGCCATTGTTGTTCACAAACAGCCGCAGTGCCATATTTTCGCCGTCTTCCTCCTTCATACAGAGGATAAACCGGGAATCATAGCCCCGGACGGTATAGAAGTCACCGGAAATGCTGCCGGCAAGCTCCACATAGCCGTCTTTCTCCGTCCATTCGTCAATCAGCCCGGTTGCCGTTGCCACATAATTGCCCAGCAGGGTGTCTGCTTTCTCCGTCACCCGGCAATACTCCACATAACTGCGCCCCTCATAGATGAAGAACGCCAGCATATCCGCCGCCAAGCCGCCATGTTGTTGCAGGTCAACGGTCATGGGGTCAATGGTGATGCCCCCCGCCCCGGCTGCGCCGAAGTAATAGTCCCAAGTGTCATGGTCAATGGCACCAAGTCCCGGGTTGTTGCCATAAGTTTTCGGTGAAGAACCCGGTATCTCTCCCCCGGCAAAAGAATCCGACCGCCCGGCAGCCGTATACTGTTCCGGGGTCGAAGGTTTGGGAAGTGAAGATATCGCCGGTTGAAGGGGTTCATTGGTGGATAACGCCCCCGGTTGGTTCAGCCCGGCATAGTGTACCCCCAGCAGAATCAGGCACAGACACGCCGCTACCGCCGCCCACCGCATTCTGAGTAACTTTCTGCCCGGTTTTCGCCGCACCTCGTCGGTTTCCAGCAACAGGTCCTCCTCCAGATGTCCCAGGGCATCCATCAGTTTTTCCTTGTTCACAGATTATAGCCCTCCTTAATGAGATAGTCACGCAGTCCCTTCCGGAGACGGAACAGCAAACTCTTCAGCTTACTCTCTGTCATGTGGCAGTAATCCGCCACCTCCCGAAGGGAGTCTAAGTAATAATACCGACCCACAAAGGCCACCCGGCTCATCTTGGGCAGCGTCCGCAGATATTGCCCAATCGCCTCCGCCAACAGCTTTTCATCCAAAGCCTCCTGGGTGGAGTTGCTGGGGATGCAGTCGCTCAGTTCATCCAGAGACAGGGCATACTGGTCATCTTTCCGCCTGTCCCGGTTTCGCTTGCGATAGCAGTCAATGGCAATCCGGCGAATCAGCTTCACCAGATAAGCCCGCAGAATCTGGGGTCGATGGGGAGGGATGGAATTCCATGCGGCGAGATAGGTATCGTTGACACTCTCCTGACTGTCTTCCCGATTCTGCAAAATGTTATTGGCAATCTGATGCAGGTATGGGCCATATTTCTTCTGGGTTTCGGTGATGGCCCTCTCCTGACGTTGCCAGTATAGCTCTACAATCGTCTCGTCATTCATGGATTTCCTCCTTCCTGTTGTGTTCAGGCGCCTGTATCTGTATATCTCGTCAAAAATGGGGGTTGGTTGCATGGGAGGGAACATTTTTCTCTTTTTCTGCCAGATTGTTCCAACTCCAGCCACAAAAACTTCTTATTTCATTCTATTGTAGAATCCTTCCTTTGTCAAGCGTCCCGGCGGTTGCTTCGGCGGGTATGCCCGAATTGGAGCAGCCATTAACTGCTGTGTTATTTTGCTCTCCCGTAGCAATCGCCAGAAGCAAAGCCAACAAGATAGTTTAGTCGGCAGAAAACGTGAACCGCAAACAGAAATTGAAAAAGCGGCACTCAGTTGCCCCTGAATCATTATCCAACCGCACAACCCACTTCGGTTTATTCCATTTCCCGCAGGGTGTGTCACAGTTTTCGCTGTACGCCCTGCCAAACAGAGCATCAAGGCGTACCATTTGAGCAGTAAACACTCCCCCTCTGCGCAGTTACGCTGATTTTGTATTTTATAATTCTATTTTCCACAAGCTCACAGATAAAAAAGATGCCGCCCCTCATGAATTCATAGAATCATTGGGACAGCACCTTTGTCTGCCAAATCCGCTCTATCAGGTGGAGCATATTGTCTTCATCGATAAACACTCCCGCGGAAATAAAATCCAGATCAACAGCGGATAGGTGGATAAATACCATTGTGACATAGACGCAGATTAAATGTAGCACACCCACGTTTTCTCAAAAAATTCAGTCGTACTTTGTAGATGCTTCATGATATTTCGGAAACGCGCGGAATGTGATTTAGACTGCTATCGATTTATTTCTTGTTTATCTGTTCTGCACAGAATATAGTCAATGCTCACATTGTAAAAATCAGCTAATCGTACAAGGGTTTCTGTGGGAGGGGTTCGTTCCCCATTTTCAAATTTTGAAAGCAGGGCCTGCTCAATGCCTGTTTGCATTTGCAGATAAACCTGCGTGTAGCCTCTGCCTTTTCGCAATAGTTTTAATCGATTCTCCATAACAATCACCCAACAACATTATGTCATATTTACCCTTGACAATTATGACAATATGTCATATAATAGAGAGGGTTGATCAATACCGAGTGCATTATGCCTCTAACAAAAGAAAGGAGAACCCATGGGAACAATCATTTTCTTTATTATAATCATTGCATTGGTCTGTGGCTTTGTTGCAAACGCCAAAACCGAGGTATCCAGAAGAGTAGATAATACGATAGCATCTTTCGCAGGAGAGAAGGGGCATTGCATATATTGCAAGCATTGCGGAAAGGATGAACGTCATCAGTATTCCAGCACCGGATACTTTTGTGGTTTGTCAAGAGCCACGTCTATTACCGAGGATACAGTGATGGATTGTCTCGTAAAGCCGACCGTGAGAGAAGCGGATCTACAAGCGCTGTTTTCTTTAAATATATGGACTCCCAGCGGAGAGCAATATATAAGGGAACATCTATTGAATCAAAAAATGATCTATCCAGAAGTTCATGCTTTTTTATCAAGCATTCCAAAAACAAATCCAGAATACATCAGACCAGAGGCAGCAGAAACACACAGCAGTCGTCAATAACAATCAAGACAATTAAGAACGGAGGATGTTTATGAGTGCAAAGGATGCGTTGCTACGGAGGATGTCCGAGAAAAGTCCATACTTTTATTGTCCAAAGTGTAATTATGTTGAGGCTCGTCTTGTGAAGGGAGATGTAGCAATGTCGCCGTGTCCTAATTGCGGAGCATCACCCTTATACCGCGTAAAATAGTATATCTGCAAAGGAGGTGTATCCAGAATGCAGGGAAATGAGCGGTGCAGTAATTGCAGATACTGGCAGGGTAGAAAGTGCATGATGACCGGTCAGTTAAAAAATGACGGTATCTGTACATGTGGTCAGTTCAAGCCGAGAGAAGAACGCAAATGAGGAATCGGGAGTGTTGCAACAAGAAGCAGCACTCCCGATTATCTATTATATTCATCTTAGCAAGTCTTATTCGTTTCGTCATTTTCATCCCATTAGTCTTTCTTTTTCCCATCTCTGTCACAGAATCCAAAGAAAAAACACCCACTTCCTCTTGCCATGACCGAAATCTTGGGCTATAATAGAGGTATCTAAATTTACCACACCTCAAGGAGGCTGATCCCTATGGAGAACAGATCCAGAAAACATATCCTGCTCATTACCACCGGCGGCACCATTGCCTCTGTTCCCGGCGGCGAGGGTCTGGAACCCCGGCGCTCTGACGTGCTGGAGCGGGAAATTGACCAGCTCCGCACCTACTATGACATTACCGTTCAGGACCTCATGTGCCTGGACTCCTCCAATATCCAGCCTGAGGACTGGGTGACCATCGCCCGGGCAATTTTTGAAGCCAGAGGCACTTGTGATGGCATCGTCGTCTCCCATGGTACCGATACCATGGCTTATACCGCATCCATGGCCACCTTCATGCTGAAGAATATGGATTTGCCTGTGGTCTTCACCGGCTCTCAGCTCCCCCTGGCGGATTTCCTCTCCGATGCCCCCGGCAATCTGCGGACGGCGTTTGCTATGGCGGCTTCCGGGTATCCCGGTGTCTTCCTGGCTTTTGACCGGAAGATTATGCTGGGTTGCCGGGCGGTCAAGGTCAGAGCCTCCGGATTCAATGCCTTTGAATCCATTAACCGCCGCTATGTGGGCAGAGTCACCGCCATGGGCATGGAGCTGGAGAAGAAGGATATCCCCATCCCCACCGGTCCTGCCCAGTTCCTGCCCCAAGCCAGCAGTCGGGTCTTCCTGCTGAAGCTGACTCCCGGCGTTGACCCCGGCATCATTGACCTGCTGGTGGATTTAGGCTACCGGGGCATTGTGGTGGAGGCTTTCGGCTTAGGTGGCATGAACTTCCTCCAGAGTTCCCCCGGTCATGGCATCCGTGGCGCAGTTGACCGCGGGGTCAGCGTGGTGGTCTGCTCCCAGTGTTTGTATGACAGCAGTAATCTGGATGTCTATCAGGTGGGCAAGAAACTGCTGAGTTTGGGGGTCATTCAGGGTCGGGATATGACCACGGAAGCTGCACTGACCAAGCTGATGTGGGCTCTGGGTCAGGGCTACAGTCAGGACGAAGTTCGCCAGTGTTTTGAAACCAGCATTGCCGGCGAAATCACCCTGTAACATCCCCATTCCCGAGAAAGGAACTGTCTTGCGTTTTTCGGGAAGTTTACCACAATATAAGGAGGAATCTATGGATCCCATCTATGTCACCGGTCACCGTAACCCGGATACCGATTCCATTGTGGCGGCCATGGCTTATGCCGCCTTAAGAAATGCCTTGGGCGACCGTCAGTATCAGGCCGCCCGGCTGGGTCAAATCAGCGACGAAACCCAACTGGTGTTGAATCTGTTTGGTTTTGACCCCCCTGCTTACCTCAAGGATGTCTATACGCAGGTGGGCGACCTGGAGTATGCCATTCCCCCGGTGCTGAGCCCCGCTGTCACCGTCAGCCGGGCCTGGCGCACCCTGCGAAAGAACGTGAACTTGCCCGGCGTACCTGTAGTGGAGGACAATGGCAATCTTCTGGGGCTACTGATGCCCGAAGATGTTGCCCAGTATGATATGCGCACCATCGATACCCCACGGCTGAATCAGGTGCCGGTATTCAATCTCCTGAGTGTGCTGGAGGGAAAACTGTTATTGGAGAATGAGGACTCCGCCGACCTCATCAACGGCGAGGTAATTATTGCCCTGCCCCAGAGCCGGGAGAGTCTGCTGTTCTCCAGTCAGGACTCTGTGGTCATCTGCGGCAATCAGCCGGAGCTGATTCGTCGGGCACTGGAAATGAACGTTAACTGTCTGATTCTCTGTCAGACAGAACTGCCCGAAGAATTCCGGGAGGTCAAAACCAAGACCTGCATCATCGCCACGCCCTTCGATGCTTACCGCACCGTCCGGCTGGTGTATCTGGCCACTCCGGTGGGACGCATCTGCCGCCGCAAGGGTCTGGTCACCTTCCATTTGGAGGACTTGCTGGACGATGTGAAGGAGACTGTCCTGAAAGAAAAGGCCGCATGCTATCCCATTTTGGATGGGCAGGAGCGGTTTGTGGGCTTACTGTATCAGAATCATCTGCTCCGCCCCCGGCGCAAGCGGGTGGTACTGGTGGACCACAACGAGCGGGCGCAGTCTGTCCCCGGTCTGGAGCAGGCGGAGATTCTGGAAATCATCGACCATCACCGTCTGGCTGACATTCAGACCAAAAACCCGGTATCCATGCGCAATGAGCCGGTGGGTTCGACCAATACCATCATTGCCGGTATGTTCCAGGAGTTGGGGCTCATGCCCTCGGAGAAGATGGCCGGGCTCATTGCCGCCGCCATTGTCTCGGATACGGTCATGTTCAAGTCCCCCACCTCCACGGAGAAGGACCGCAGAATGGCCGCCAGAATGGCCAGAATCGGCAATGTCTCTCTGGAAGATCTGGGCAAGAAAATCTTCGCCGCCTCCTCCAGTGAGCGTCCTGTGGAGGAACTGTTGTTCTCCGACTTTAAGGAGTTCCACATTGCCGGGCATTTCTTCGGCGTGGGTCAGATCACCTGTGTGGATTCGCCCAGGCTGCTCTCCCGGAAGGACGAATTCCTGTCCCTCATGGAAAAGACGGCGCAGGAGCGGGGCTACGGCATGATGCTCCTGATGCTGACCGACGTCCTGCTGGAAGGTACTCAGCTTATCTATCTGGGCGACCACGACACCATGCGTCAGGCGTTCAATACCGAAGTCCGGGACAACGAGGTCTTCCTGCCCAAGGTCATGAGCCGGAAGAAGCAGATCATCCCCATGCTGACGGCTTTGTGGGGCTAATCCCCATCCCGTCACCCCAACAAAGAAAAAGCAGTCCTGTTGCGGCAAATCTCCGCTTCAGGACTGTTCTTTTTGTAAAGATATGCCCCTGCCACGATAAATCCGCAGCAGGGGCAATATTCATTCTTCCGCAATCTCCAACCGGGGATTTACCCGGGCGGCATCCCGGAGGGTCTGCATCAGTACCTCAGCATAGGCCCCCAGATTCTGTGCCAGCCCGCCCCGGTCAAGGAGGCGTATGGTGGTCTGCTCCTGCCGCTCCGTCAGCAGGTCATAGAGGGCATCCAGATTCCGGCCGTAATACTCCGGCAGAGACAATTGCGCCCTGATGTGGTCATGGGCGGTTTCCCGGTTGGTCATTTGCCGCCCATCCAGCGTAATGGTCATGGTCATTCCTCCCCGTAGAGCAGGGTAAAGGTCTCATAGTGGTCCTCGGTGTAGTAAATGAGGCCATCGTTGGAGTAGACCAGCCGCTTTGCACCGCGACTGCTCTGACCATTGGTGTCGATGTCACATTCATAGTAGACCCGGTCACCTTCCTCCGGCAGTAAGCCCTCCCGGTTGCCGAAGACATCGCCGCCAATGGCATAGCCGGGGGCATAGACCTCCACACTGCCGCCTTCCCAGCCCATTTCCCGGGCCTCGGACTTGGTGATGAAGTTTTCGGGGAGACAGCCATAGGTATAGAGATACTCCGAGACATCCTCTGCGCTGTAGTACCAGCCCTCGGGGTCTAAGTCAGAGGTATTGGTGCTCTGGGTTGTGTCATACCGGCTTTCTTCCGTCTCGCCGTACCAGGTATCCGGCGCCTCATCGGTATCGTAGGTATCGGTTGCTTCCAGTGCATCCAGAGCGTCATTGACCAGTTCGCCCAACAGCGCATCGGTAGAGTCGTCCAAACAAGCCGTCAGACCAAGCGCCATGGTCACAGACAGCAACAGGGCAAGAATTTTCTTCATGGGTTTACCTCCATTGATTGATTTTCACTTCCTGCGAAATCCACACAGCCGGCATCCACTCAATAGCCAAAGGTTTCCTCAGCCTGACGGATGTTCTTTCCAATGTCCACGCCAAAGGGACAGCGGGTTTCGCATTGACCGCAACTCAGGCAGTCGGAGGCGTGGGCAGACAGCGCCTTATAGTGTTCCCGCACCGTCTCCGGGACTTGTCCCTGGGCTTTGCAGAGGTTCAGCAGTTTGGTCACATTGGCGACCTCAATCCCCACAGGACAGGGGGCGCAGTGACCGCAGTACATACAGTGTCCCTGCCAGCTAATCCTGGGGAAGGTGGCAAAGACGGCGGCATAATCCCGCTCCTTTTCCGTGGCGGTGATGTAGTCCAGAGAAGATTGCAACTGTTCCCGGCTGTGGACACCGGAGAGTACACTGCAGACTGCGGGGCGGGTCAGGGCATAGTGGATGCACTGCACCGGAGTCAGGGCAACACCCGCGGGAGAGTCGGCACTCAGGAGGTCGCCACCACCAAAAGCCTTCATCACCGTAATGCCCACGCCCATGCGCTGGCAAGTCTCGTACAGCTCTGCCCGCACGGGGTCTAAGTTGGTGAGTTGCTCCAAATAGCTGTCCGGTCGGAACAGGGTTTCGCAGTCCTCATCCCCGGGCAGCAGGTCATAGCAGGGATTGACGCTGAACATCAGCACCTCAATGCCGGCCTTGATCGCCTCCAAAGCAACAATGGGATTATGGCTGGAAATGCCGATGGTGCGAATCCGTCCGGCGGCCTTCAATTCTCTGGCATAGTCCAGAATGCCATTGTCTTTTACCGTATTCCAGGTGTCCATGGAATCCACATAGTGAATCATGCCAATATCCAGATAGTGGGTCGCCAGATTCTCCATCATGGTTTCAAAGCAAGTCTTGACCTCAGTTAAGTCTCTGGTGACACCATATTGATTGTCCTCCCATTTGGTGCAAAGATGCCCCTGAAGGACAAAGCTCTCCCGGCAGGTGGCAATATTTCTGCCCACCATCCGGTGCAATTCCGGGTTGGGGCTATAGAGATCCATGCAGTTGACCCCATGCTCCAGCGCAAGGGCAAACATCCCGTCTGCTTCCTGAGGGGATTTGTTCAAAAAGCCCTCACAGCCCAGACCAATGACGCTGACCCGGAGGCCGGTATTGCCCAAAATCCGATACTCCATAGGTTCAATTCCTCCTTGATGGTTTATGGGGATATGATACGACAGTTTGCCCCAAGTTGCAAGGAAAATTTTCCGTGCGCCCGAAGAAATAGGTTGACATGGGTAAACCTATATGCTATACTAGGTTTACAAGCATAAACCAAGGAGGAATGTCCCATGGAAACTCACCCCACCCTGAGCCACAGCGAATGGAAACTGATGGAGCTGCTGTGGCAGCATCCCCACACCCTGATGGAGCTGGTCGCCACACTGAAAGAGACTGTGGGCTGGAGCAAAAGCACCGTAGCCACCATGGTTCGGCGCATGGAGGAAAAGGGGCTGATTTCCTTTGAGGAGCACGGCCGCACCAAGACCTTCTATCCCCGAATCACCCAGCAACAGGCCGCTTTGGGAGAAACAGAGTCCCTGTTGCACCGGGCATTTCACGGCAGTCTGGGTCTGTTGGTCAGTGCCATGGCCAGAAGCAACAACCTGACCCGGGACGACATTGACGAGCTCTATGCCATCTTAAAGCAAGCAGAGGAGGAACGCAAATGAAAGAAATTGTACTCACCTCCGGCATTTTGATTCTGGTCATTGCCGCCGCCCGGCTGGTTTTCCGGGGAAAGGTGAAGCAGAGTCTGATTTACGGGATGTGGCTTCTGGTGGCTCTGCGGCTGTTGATTCCTGTGCAGTTTGGTTCTTTCCGGTTTAGTTTTCTGACCCCGGCGCAACCGCTGACCGAAGCCATGACGGAAATCGCCCAAAATCCGGTATCCGGTCCATCCCGGCAGGAGGTATACCAGAATATCGAGCAACTCTATATTCAGCAGGGTCAGCCCGTGACCTCCCCGGCAATACGGCAGGCAATCCAGCTTCAGGTAGAGCATACCATCACCGCCCCCACCATTGGTCAGGTACTTACGGTCATTTGGCTCTTGGGTGCAGGACTGATGGCCATTTGGTTCATTTGGATCAACCTCCGGTTTCAGCAGAAGCTCCGCAGAGGGGACAGAGAGCTGCTATCCGTCCAAGCGCCGGTTACGGTGTGGGTGACTGGTGAGGTCAGCTCCCCCTGTCTGGTGGGACTGCTGCGCCCGGCCATTTATCTCACCCCCGCCAGTGCCCAGAATCCGGCCCTTGACCATGTGCTGGCCCATGAGCTGACCCATT
>SVLX01000009.1 GCA_015067725.1 Oscillospiraceae bacterium
CAAGCCGCCAGAATAACCCCAGTTGCTTATCCAAATCATAGTCCTCCGTGGGAACAAGGAAGGTGAAATTCAGATTACCCAAGTCGTGGAACACAGCGCCACCGCCGGAGAGCCGACGTATCAAATGGCCGCCCTCAGACTCCAGCAGGCTGGTTTTGCATTCACTCCAGGGGTTCTGATTCCTGCCAATGACCACAGTGTTCTGGTTCTGCCAGAGGTAGAGAATACACTCGCCACCCTGGACAGACTCCAGCAGATACTGCTCGGTGGCAAGATTGAAGTGGGGATCAAAAGTCTCCGAGCAGTATGCCTTTAGCTGGTGAATCATCCCTTCTGATAGCGCAGGATGGGGGTACGGGCAGCGCGAACCTCATCGGGACGGCTGATCTGCGCATTGTGGGGAGCATTGTGCATGAACTCAGGATCCTTGAAGCCCAGCTCATAGAGCTGACGGAATACATCGGCGGCCCAGTCCAGAGTTTCCTTGCTCTCGGTCTCGGTGGGCTCCAGCATCAGAGCCTCGTGAACGATCAGGGGGAAGTACATCGTGGGCGGATGCATACCATAGTCGATCAGGGACTTGGCCACGTCCAGAGCGGAGACGCCGGTCTCCTTCTTGTACTGGGACAGATCCAGGACGAACTCGTGCATGCAGATGCGGTCAAAGGCGGGGGTGAAGGTGCCCTTGATCTTGGCCTGCAGATAGTTGGCGTTCAGAACGGCATTCTTGGAAGCCTCGGGGATGCCCTCCTTACCCAGAGTCATGACATAGGCCAGAGCCTTGATGACCACCAGGAAGTTACCGGCAAAGCCACGGACCTGGATGCCATTGCCGCCGTCCATGGTGGCGGACTTGGGCAGATAGGGGGCCAGGAAGTCCTTGCAACCAACAGCACCGGCACCGGGGCCGCCGCCGCCGTGAGGCGTAGCGAAGGTCTTGTGCAGGTTCAGGTGGATGCAGTCGAAGCCCATATCGCCGGGACGGGCAACACCCATAACGGCGTTCAGGTTAGCGCCGTCGTAGTAGCAAAGGCCACCGGCCTCATGCACCAGTCGGGTGATTTCCAGAATGTTCTCGTCGAAGATACCGACGGTGTTGGGGTTGGTCAGCATCAGACCGGCAGTGTCGTCGCCCAGAACAGCCTTCAGGGCATCCAGGTCAACACAGCCATTGGGAGCGGAAGCGATGTTCACGATCTGATAGCCACACATGGCGGCAGTGGCGGGGTTAGTGCCATGAGCAGAGTCGGGAACGATGATCTTGTTCCGCTTGGTGTCGCCACGGGACTCATGGTACTGCTTAATCAGCAGGACACCGGTGAACTCACCGTGAGCGCCGGCGGCGGGCTGGAAGGTCATGTCGTCCATGCCGGTGATCTCGCACAGGTACTTTCTGGCGGTATCCAGAGCTTCATAGCAACCGGGGACGGTATGGGCGGGAGCCAGGGGATGCACGTTGGCGAAGCCGGGCAGGTTGGCGGCCTCTTCGTCAATGCGGGGGTTATACTTCATGGTGCAGGAGCCCAGAGGATAGAAGCCGCAGTTGACGCCATGGACGTGCTGACACAGCTCGGTGTAATGGCGGGAGACCTCAGTCTCGCTCAGCTCGGGCAGGGCAGGAGCAGTCTCACGAACCAGAGCCTGGGGCAGAGCAACCTCCTCCACATCGCAAGCGGGGAGCATGGTGGTGTGACGACCGGGAACGCTCTTCTCAAATACCAGTTTCATTATGCCAGCACCTCCTTTACGATAGCAATGACCTGATCCAGAGTTTCCTTGGAGACCTTCTCCGTGGCGCACCACAGCAGGCCCTCTTCAACGGGCAGACCGCCCAGAATGTCGGCCTTCTCCAGAGCAGCCAGAACCTCGTCCTTCTTGGGCATGGTGGTGACAAACTCGTGGAAGTACTCACCGGTGTGGCACAGCTCGACGCCTTCGATGGCGGTCAGACCCTTAGCCAGATAGTGAGCCTTGGCCATGGACTGCTTGGCAACCTGAGCCATACCCTGGGGACCCATGGTGGACATATATACACCGGCGGTCAGGGCACAAAGAGCCTGGTTGGAGCAGATGTTACTGCTGGCCTTCTCGCGGCGGATGTGCTGCTCACGGGCCTGCAGGGAGAGAACGAAAGCTCTGTTGCCATCGTGGTCGAGGGTCTCGCCAACGATACGGCCGGGGAGCTTACGCATATGTTTGGTGGTGGTGGCCATGAAGCCCAGATAGGGACCACCCCAGCTCAGGGGCATACCCAGAGGCTGACCTTCGCCCACGGCAACGTCAACACCGGAAGCCACAGGGGTCTTGGTGATGGCCAGAGCAATGGGGTTGCAACCCATGATATACATGGCGCCGGCGGCGTGAACAGCTTCACCAATGGCATCGGCCTCTTCAAACTGGCCGAAGAAGTTGGGCTGCTGCACATAGAAGGAAGCAACATCGGCAGTCAGCATGGACTTCAGTGCATCCATATCGGTCTTGCCGTCCTTAACGGGAACGATACGCATTTCGTCACCGGTACCGTAGCAGTAGGTGCGGATGGTTGCGATGGTGTCGGGGTGAGCGGCACCGGAGACCAGGGTCACCTTGCGCTTGCGGTCACGGCACATGGCGGCAGCCTCAGCGGCGGCGGTAGCGCCATCGTACACGGAGGCATTGGAAACATCCATGCCGGTCAGTTCGCAGATCATGGTCTGGAACTCAAAGATGGACTGCAGGATACCCTGGCTCAGCTCAGCCTGATAGGGGGTGTAAGCAGTCAGGAATTCTTCCTTGGCGGGAACGTACTTGACGATGCTGGGAATGTAATGGTCGTAAGCACCGGCACCACGCAGGACGGTGGAGAACACATGGTTCTTACCGGCCATCTTGGCCATAGCCTTGCTGACTTCCAGTTCACTCATGCCTTCGGGGATGTTCAGCGGACGGTCCAGATAGATGCTATCCGGAACTTCGCGGTACATTTCCCGGAAGGACTTGAGGCCAATGGCCTCAAGCATCGCCAGGCGTTCCTCTTGAGTAGAAGGAACGTAGCTGCCCATGGATTAGCCCTCCTCAGCGCAGAAAGCTTCGTAAGCAGCGGCATCCAGCAGCTCCTCGGTCTCGGTGACAGCCTCAACCTTGATGATCCAGGCGCCGTAAGGATCGCTGTTGAGCATCTCGGGGGAATCCATCAGTTCTTCGTTGATGGCGCAGACAACGCCGGAAACGGGGCAGACCAGGTCAGAGACAGCCTTGACGGACTCGACATCGCCGAAGGGCTCGCCGGCAGTAACGTTGTCGCCTTCCTGAGGCAGGTTAACAAAAACCACATCGCCCAGAGCGTCCTGAGCAAAATCGGAGATGCCGATGATGGTGATGTCGCCTTCGACCTTGACCCACTCATGGGACTTGGAATACTTCAGATCCATAGGATAATTCATGATGATACCTCCAAAAAATTTACGTTGGATTTTTTATAATACCGAGGGCTAATGCCAACTCGTGTATTGGACAAATATTGGTGAGCTTATTTGCTCAGTACAGGCTGAGCATAAGGGGGCTTATTGTTCCGCATATGGCAGGAAACGGTAACGGCCTCCAGATATCTGCCGCGGATATCCACCTCAACGATTTCGCCAACGGGGATGTCGCTGTTGATATAAGCCATGCCGATGGCACGCTTGCCGGTAGTTTCCAACTGAACAGCACCTTCGCCTTCGCCCTCAAAGTTGTAATAGGGAACCATGGTGCCACTGGTGAGCCAACCGACCATTTCGCGGTTGTGATAGATGGGCATACCGGCGCGCATAACGCCACGGTCCTTCAGGGCGATTGCAGCTATGCGCATCGGAAGGATATCCATATCGGAGTAATCCTTGTTGGAGATGCGTTTTACCGCTTCGCTCTGCTTCAGGAGAGCTTCTTTACCCACGAAGTCGCCCTTTTCCTCAGCAAAGCTGACGGCGAATCTGGACAGGGGAACGGCAAAGATAGGGATTTCCCGCTCATCAGGGTCAACGCCCATTTCATGGCCGTACAGAGGCAAACAAGCCTCAAGACGGAGGGTGTCTCTTGCGCCCAGTCCGGTGGGCATACCGCCCAACTCAATCAGGCGGTTCCACAACCACTCGGCATCCTCAGCGGTGACGAAGAGCTCGTAACCCAGAGGCTCTCCGGTGTAGCCGGTCTTGGACACCCAAACGGTGTGACCTTCCATCTGCAGGATGTTCAGAGAGTTGCGGGCATCGTCGGTAATAAATTCCTGACCGGAGAGGATGCGGAGCATCTCGGTGCTCTTGGGACCCTGAACCGCGATGGAAGCGGTGCGGGCAGTCATGTTGGTAATGGTGCAATTATAGTTACCGATGACAGTATCAAAGTAAGCCAGATCCTTGTCGGTATTGGAGGCATTGACCACCAGCAGAAGCCGGTCTTCCTCAAACATATACAGATAAGCATCGTCAATGGCGCCACCGGTTTCATTGGGGATGATGCAGTACTGGGCGCGGTTCATCTTCAGGCTGGCAACATTGCTGGTCAGAACCTTTTGCAGGAAAGCAATGCGGTCAGGGCCTTCGACCAGAAGCCGACCCATGTGGGACACATCAAAGATACCGCAATTTTTGCGGGTATTGAGGTGTTCGGTTACGATGCCCTTGGGATACTGGATCGGCATTTCCCAGCCGCCGAAATCAACCATGGTGCCGCCGGCGGCCACATGGGCATCATAGAGCGCAGTGCGCTTAAGTTCGCTCATAGTTGTGTTCTCCTTTGTCTTTGCGGGTTTCGTTTGCTTGGGTATATTGCGTAGCTGACCGGTAAGTTATTCCGGTTATGGAACAAACCACAGTAAACTCTGGAAATCAAAAGCCACAGGTGGTTTAATCCGGTTTCCGGGACACACATACAGGCCAAACTACTCCCGGGCAGCGGGACACTGCCCGGGAGGAAGTACAGGGATAATTAGAAGCCAATCTGACCCAGGAATCCTTCCAGGGCAGCGGTCATCTCGTCGTCGTTGAAGCAATACTGCATCTCGGTATACTCGGAGCGCATTCTCACAACATCTTCGCTGATGTCCTTGCCACGCAGGATGCAGTCGGCAATCAGTTCAGCCAGCTTGGAGAACTCTTCCTTGCCGAAGCCGAAGCGGGTCATCTCGCTGACGCCCATACGCAGAGCGCCGGAAGCGGTGAAGCCCTCTTCGTCGGGAGTAGCCTGGTAGTTGACGATAATATTGTTCTGCTCCAGACGTTCGGCGATTTCGGGGCCGACGCCGTAGCCGACGGAGACGATAACCTGATGGGTTTCGGTGTAGTCGATGGCGGGATCGCCGGCCACGTCCAGACCCTGAGCCTTCAGAGCCTTGGCGAAGTGCTTGGCGTTCTCCACAACGGCCTTCTGGTAGACACCCTTGAAGTGGTTCATTTCATAGGCGGCCATCAACAGAGCCAACTGCGTACCCAGGTGGTGGTTGGAGACGCTGCCGGGGAAAGCTCTGGTCTCGATGGTTTCCCACAGACCATACTTCAGGTCATCCTTGGTATAGTTGACACCGATAACGCCACGCTGAGGACCGAAGAAGGTCTTGTGGGTGGAGCCGGTAACGATTTCGGCACCCTCCTCAAAGGGCTTCTGGAAGTGGTCGCCCACCAGACCCAGGACATGGGCCATGTCGTACATAATGGTGGTGGGCAGCTTCATATCGTCAACAAACTGACGGATGGCGGCAACAGGCTCTTTATGCAGGACCATGGACTTACCGAAGATGATGAACTCAGGACGGTATCTTTCGATAACCTTCTTGGTTTCCTCAACATCGATCTTATAGATGTTGTCCTTGCATACGGGGAAGTTAACGATGGCGTGACGCTCGGTCACGGGGTCAATGGCGATATAGTCGTGCAGAGCGCCCATGGGCTGCGCACTCAGGTGACCGCCTTTGATGATATGATTGTTCAGGACATAGCCCAGACGCTTCATCTCGTGCTTGCGGTCCAGACGGTTCTTCCAGTCCATGAGGGCGGAGAAGACGGCCATGTTGGACATCTGGCCACTGAGGACACGGGTCTCAACTTCGGCGCAACCGAAATAGGCTCTCATTTCGTCCACCAGCAGGTGCTCGACCTCATCGATGAACTTGGTGCCCTGATAATAGAAGATGTCGGAGTCGTAGAAGGACTTGACCTTCTTATGCTCAGCGTAACGGAAGGAGGGGTCGGAGGACAGCAGGAGCTGTACAGCCTTACTGGCGCTGTTCTCAGAGGGAATCAGGTTGATGCAGCGTTTCTGACGCCATGCATGGTTCTCGGTGGCCTTCCGGATCAGTTCCAGAGCCTTGGGGGTACGGTCACCGGTGGGAGGAGCAGTGGGCTCTTCATCGGGTCTGTAAATGATGGGGCGAGCGAAGGGAGGAGCGTCCACACGCATATGGTAGGGAGGCACAACAGCCTTGACACGCTTGCCACGGACATCGACCTCGACAATATCGTCGGTCAGGACATCGCTGGCAATGTAAGCCATACCGATGGCGCGCTTGGCAGTGTCGTCGAGAATCTTGGTGGCCAGACCTTCACCTTCATGGCGATAGTAAGGAACCATAGTACCACTGGTAACCCAGCCGATCATCTCATCGCCACGGTAGACGGGCATGCCGGCGCGCATAACACCACGGTCCAGCAGAGCAATGGGCTGCACACGCTTGGGCAGAGCTTCCATATCGCTGAAGTCGCGGTTCATAATCTTCTTGAATGCTTCATACTGGCGGGCCAGAGCTTTGCGGCCGATGAACTCGCCCTTCTGTTCAGCAAAGCTGACGGCGAACTTGGCCAGAGGAACAGCAAAGATGGGCAGTTCGCTGCCATCGGGGGCCAGACCCATTTCATGACCGTACAGAGGCAGACCGGCCTCAAGACGCAGGGTATCACGGGCACCCAGACCGGCGGGCTGAGCGCCCAACTCAATCAGGCGGTTCCACAGCCATGCGGCTTCGGCGGATTCGATGTAGACTTCGTAGCCCAGAGGCTCACCGGTGTAGCCGGTCTTGGCAACGCGGACAGTGCGACCTTCAAACTGCAGAGTATTCAGAGCGTTCTTCATGGGCTCAGTGATGGCCTCACCGCCGGAGAGAATGGTCAGCAGTTCTTTACACTTGGGACCCTGAACAGCAATGGCGGCCCAGTCTGCGGAGACATTGGTGATCGTGCAATTATAGTTCTTGATTTCACGCATCAGGTGCTCCAGGTCCTTGTCGATGTTCGCGGCATTGACAACCAGCAGCAGGCGTTCTTCTTCGAACTTATACAGGTAAGCATCATCCACGGCACCGCCATTCTCGTTGGGAATGATGCAGTACTGTGCCTGATTCAGATCCAGGGCCAGGACATTGCTGGACAGGACATGCTGCAGGAAGGGGATCATATCAGGGCCTTCTACAATCAGTCTGCCCATGTGGGATACATCAAAGAGGCTGCAGAAGTGGCGGGTATAGAGGTGCTCGGAGACGATGCCGGCGGGGTACTGAATAGGCATTTCCCAGCCGCCAAAATCAACCATGGAGGCACCGGAAGCTACGTGGACATCGTAGAGTTGAGTGCGCTTGAGTTCGCTCATTGTTTATCCTCCTAGTATCGTTTTGGATTGCAGATAAAAAAGCGCAAAGATTTCCCTGGAAACTTTGCGCCCCGTACATAGACCTGAGAGATTCCCCGCAATCTGCATAAGACGACGGGTTGCACCTTCGGCGTACAGCAAGCGCTGTACTTTTCGGAGTATCGTCATGGCCGGCCCTTTTGCCTGAGAGCTTTTGCATTCCCCTTCGGCGCCACACTCTTGGCGTGATCTCTCCCGGTCCACTCATCCGATGGTTATTCAAATATTCGGGGCACTTATTCATCGGGACCCCTGTGATCTGCATCCATATATAAACTATCACTTTGGGCGAAAGATGTCAAGTCTGATTTGCGGATTCCGGGCAAAGAAATCACCAAATCTTGTGATTTTCGGGAAAAATATCCGGATGAAGGGCCAAATATTCGACATAACCCGGTTATATTTGGACGGCAAAAATGGAAAGAGGACTGGACAGGGGATTTGCATCATATCCTGCTGTGAGGTGATTGCAATGGAAATGAAACCGTGGAAAATCTACACCTTCTGGATTGGACTCTCTGAGGCGGCGGGCATACTGTCTGGATTGCTGAGCCGGATGGGAATGATGCTCTATCAGGAGACTGTAATTCAGCCGCCGCTTGCGCCGCCTGGATTCCTCTTTCCGATTGTGTGGAGCATTCTCTATGCACTTATGGGCATTGGCATCGCCCGGGTCAGGCTGAAGGGGGAAGGGGAGACGAAGCGGCAGAGCACCCGGCTGTTTCTGGCACAGCTTGCGGTCAACTTCCTGTGGAGCATTATCTTTTTCAACTTCCAGGCGTGGGGCTTTGCGCTGATGTGGTTGCTTTTGCTGTGGGTGCTGGTTGCCCTGATGATGCTTAGCTTTTGGGAGACGGATAAACTGGCGGGGTTGTTGCAGATTCCTTACTTGATCTGGGTGACCTTTGCGGGGTATCTGAATTTGATGGTGCTGTTGTTGAATTGGTGAAAAATCCGGACTGCCTTGCTATGTGTAAGGCAGTCCGTTTTGATTCGGATTCTGGATAAAGTAAACGATAATACTGTACAATTTCTGGGAAATGAAGTATGATAGCAATATGGTCATCGGTGGGCGGTGGCGGCATGGCGGGGTACGTTAACGAGATTGAGTCGACGGGAGCGTAGGGATTGGAAATTATTTGTAACGTTTTTGTGGCTTCTCAATCATATAAGGGAAAGGCGGTGAGGGTGTGCTGGATTTTGAACAGATATTTCGGGAACACAATTCCTTGATTTTTCGGTATCTGATGAAGTTGTGTGGAAATGTGTCCCTGGCTGAGGAGCTAACGCAGGAAACGTTCTTTCGGGCTTATATGAATTTGGCGGCCCTGCGGGAAAAAGAAAAAGTATCCGCCTGGTTGTATCAAATTGCGAAGAATACGTATTTTGCCTGGTGCAACGAGCAGAAAAGATACAAGCCTGATATGGGAATGGAAATTGGTTCGCGTACAGTGGATGTTATTGCGCATTTTGAGGAAAAGGATTTGGCTGAACGAGCTTTTGCTTGCGTGAACCGTCTTGACCGGGTGTACAGAGAAGTATTTATGCTCCATACCTTTGGAGAACAGTCGTTAAAGGAAATCAGTGCGATTTACGGAAAGAGTGAAAGTTGGGCGAGGGTTACTTTTTACCGTGCCAAACAGAAAATCATGGAAGAATTGGGTGAAACTGATGAATTGTAATGTAATCCGGGATTTATTGCCGTTATATATTGATGCGTGCTGCTCGGCGGATAGTCGAGCACTGATTGCCGAACATCTGGAAAACTGTGCAGATTGTCGAAGCATTCATTCTCAAATGTGCCGTGGCAACAAGATGGAGATTGCGGAGAAACCGGAAATCCATCTGCACAGCATCAGCAATTGGAAGGCTTCTTTATTGCAATCGGTGATGCTGTTTGTATCCTTTGCCATGTTGACGTTTGGCGTGGTTCTGGAAGGCAGTACGCCACTTGGCGCAACCAACGGCCTATGGGCGATTGTGTTAATCGTCCCGGCGACAGGGTATCTCTTGTCGTTGGCCAACTGGTTTTTTCTCCGAAGCTACCGAAGCAGAAGGGCATTTTCCAACGGGTCTTGTCTGGCGACAGTGGTGATGATTATGGTCGGTTACCTGTGGGCGAGAGTACACTATGGGATGGGGATCATACATTCGTCGCCTCTGGTTTGGTGCGGAGCTGTACTGAGTATGGTTCTTTGTGCCTTGTCCAGAGCCTTGTCCAACCAATACGCATTGCTGTTGGGAAAGGAGTGACACCATGGGGAAAAAGAAGTGGATATTGTGGTTAGCGGGTTTTCTTGCGGTTATTGCCGTGCCGTTAATACAGTTGGCTGTCGGGAAGACTTGGGGACTTCTGTTATTCCTTGCCTTGATTTCGGCGGGGGACAATCGTGCGGACAAAATAGATATTGTTGCGTTTGTCTGCGGAAACGAGGAAGCCCTATTGACCGCAATTGAGGAAGCCGATTTCTCAGACTTTGAGAACACAGGCTTTATTGAGAATATTGATGTCGAAGGGGCAGTGGTTGTTTTTTCCTGCGGCGGAGCTGGTACAGGGTCTGGTACATCCTATGTGGGCTTCTACTACACGGCAAATGGTGACTTGGGGCCGGCTTGGTGTGCACCGGATTCCATGGAAAGCATGACACCATCTGGTGATGGATTTATCTGGTTTGAGGAAAATGGGGATAATTTATATTACACGGAGAGAATTTGCGGAAGTTTCTTTTATTACGAAGCATCATTTTAGGGAAAATGGAAAAGTGTCCGGTTTCTGAATTTGGGGTTGGGGTTGCGCTCAGCCCCAATTTTTTCTAAATGACACAAAAACCCCGCCACAGGGGTTACCCGTGGCGGGGAAGGAACAGCGAAAGATGAGATTACTTGTACATCTCGACCAGCTTCATCAGATGCTCGTAACGCTCCTTGGCGGCGGCTTCGTTTCTGGCGAACAGAGTCGTAGCACGCTCGGGGAACTCACGGGTCAGACGGCTGTAGCGGGCCTCGTTCATCAGGAACTCCTGATAGCCATCCTTGGGAGCCTTGGAGTCCAGAGTGAACTTACCGGTCTCCTTGGAGGGATCGAAGCGGAACAGGTTCCAGTAACCGCACTCAACAGCCTTCTTCATCTCAGCCTGGCAGTTCATCATGCCGCCCTTGATGGAGTGCATCTCACAGGGAGCGTAGCCGATGATGAGGGAGGGGCCGGGATAAGCCTCGGCTTCGCAGATGGCCTTGATGGTCTGGGCGGGATTGGCACCCATGGCGATCTGGGCAACATAGACATAGCCGTAGGACATGGCGATTTCAGCCAGGGACTTCTTCTTGGTTTCCTTACCGGCGGCGGCGAACTGTGCAACCTGACCGATGTTGGAAGCCTTGGAAGCCTGACCACCAGTGTTGGAGTAGACCTCAGTATCGAAGACGAAGACATTGACGTCCTTGTTCATGGCCAGAACATGGTCAACACCGCCGAAGCCGATATCATAGGCCCAGCCGTCGCCACCGAAGATCCAGATAGACTTCTTGGCCAGATATTCCTTCTTGGCCAGGATGTCACGGACATCGTCACAGCAGACGTTGGCTTCCAGGTTGGCAATCAGAGCGGCGGTAGCAGCCTTGTTGGCCTCGCCGTCAGCCATGGTGTTCAGGTAGTTCTCGCAGATGGTTCTGCGCTCATCGCTGGTGGTACGCTCAGCCAGAGCACGAATCTTCTTGGCCAGGTTCTCACGGATGGTCTCCTGAGCGACATACATACCCAGACCATGCTCAGCGTTGTCTTCAAACAGGGAGTTGGACCAGGCGGGGCCACGGCCTTCCTTGTTGACCGTGTAAGGAGCAGTAGCAGCGGGGCCACCCCAGATGGAGGAGCAACCGGTGGCGTTGGAGATATACATCCGATCGCCGAAGAGCTGAGTCACGAGACGGGCATAGCTGGTCTCGGCGCAGCCTGCGCAGGAGCCGGAGAACTCCAGCAGGGGCTGACGGAACTGGCTGCCCTTGACGGAGTAGTCCTGCATTTCCTTCTTCTCGGCAACGGAAGCGACCATGTAGTTGAAGACTTCCTGCTCAGCCAGCTCGCCTTCCTGGGGAGCCATAGCGATAGCCTGAGTGGGGCAGACACCGACACAGACGCCACAGCCCATGCAGTCCAGAGGAGAAACGGCCATGGTGTAGCTGTAAACGCCCTTACCCTTGCCAGCCTTGACGGGGACAATACGGGTACCGGCGGGAGCGTTCTTAGCCTCTTCCTCGGTCAGAGCGAAGGGACGGATGGTGGCATGGGGGCAGACATAGGCACAGTTGTTACACTGGATGCACTTGGTCTCATCCCAGTGGGGAACAGTAACGGCAACGCCGCGCTTCTCATAAGCGGAAGCACCCAGAGCGAACTGGCCGTCCACATAGTCCACGAAAGCGGAGACGGGCAGGCTGTCGCCGTCCATCTTGCCGACGGGGTTCAGGATGGTCTTGACCAGCTTGACGGTCTCGGGGTTGCCGGCCAGGACAGTCTCGTCGCAGGCATCAGCAGCCTCAGCCCAGGAAGCGGGGATTTCGATCTTGACGTAAGCGGTAGCACCGGCATCGATGGCGTTCCAGTTCTTCTCGACAACGTCCATGCCCTTCTTGGCGTAGGACTTCTCAGCGGCATCCTTCATGTAGCGGATGGCTTCCTCGCTGGGCATAACCTTAGCCAGAGAGAAGAAAGCGGACTGCAGGATGGTGTTGGTGCGCTTGCCCATGCCGACCTTGATGGCCAGGTCAATGGCGTTAATGGTGTAGAGCTGAATGTTGTTCTTGGCGATATAGCGCTTGGTCTCAGCATTCAGGTGATGCTCCAGCTCCTCGTTGGTCCACTGGCAGTTGATCAGGAACACGCCACCGGGCTTAACGTCCTGAACCATCTTGAAGCCCTTGGTGATATAAGAGGGGTTGTGGCAGGCGACGAAGTCAGCCTTATTGATATAGTACGGGCTCTTGATGGCCTTATCACCGAAGCGCAGGTGGCTGATGGTGACGCCGCCGGTCTTCTTGGAGTCGTACTGGAAGTAGGCCTGAACATACTTGTCGGTGTGGTCGCCGATGATCTTAATGGAGTTCTTGTTGGCGCCGACGGTGCCGTCACCACCCAGACCCCAGAACTTGCACTCGATGGTGCCTTCTGCGGCGGTGTTGGGGGAGGGCTTCTCCTCCAGAGACAGACCGGTCACATCGTCAACGATACCCATGGTGAACTCACGCTTGGGCTGTTCCTTGGCCAGCTCTTCGTACACGGCGAAGACGGAGGCGGGGGGAGTATCCTTGGAGCCCAGACCATAACGGCCGCCGATGACCTTGATGTCGTTTCTGCCGGCGTTAGCCAGAGCCATGACAACATCCATATACAGGGGCTCGCCCTGGGAGCCAGGCTCCTTGGTGCGGTCGAGAACAGCGATGGACTTGCAGGTGGCGGGGATGGCGGCCAGCAGCTTCTCAGCGGCAAAGGGACGGAACAGGCGGACCTTAATCAGACCGACCTTCTCACCCTGGGCATTCATGTAGTCGATGACTTCTTCGGCTACGTCGCAGATGGAACCCATGGCGACGATGACGCGCTCGGCATCGGCGGCGCCATAGTAGTTGAAGAGCTGATAGTCGGTGCCCAACTTGGCGTTGATCTTAGCCATGTACTTCTCGACCACTGCGGGCAGGGCGACATAGTACTTGTTGCAGGCTTCACGGTGCTGGAAGAAAATGTCACCATTCTCGTGGGAACCACGCATGGCGGGGCGCTCGGGGTTCAGGGAGTGCTTGCGGAAAGCCTCAACGGCCTCCATGTCGCACATTTCCTTCAGGTCCTCATAGTCCCAGATGGCGATCTTCTGGATCTCGTGGGAGGTACGGAAACCATCGAAGAAGTTCAGGAAGGGAACGCGGCCCTCAATGGCAGCCAGGTGAGCGACGGCACTCAGGTCCATGACTTCCTGGGGGTTGGTCTCGCACAGCATGGCGAAGCCGGTCTGACGGCAGGCATAAACGTCGGAGTGGTCACCGAAAATGTTCAGCGCCTGAGTAGACACGGTACGGGCAGAGACGTGGAACACGCAGGGCAGCAGCTCGCCGGCGATCTTGTACATATTGGGGATCATCAGCAGCAGACCCTGAGAGGCGGTGTAGGTGGTGGTCAGGGCACCGGCGGCCAGGGAGCCGTGAACGGTACCGGCAGCACCGGCCTCAGACTGCATCTCGACGACCTTAACGGTATCGCCGAAGATGTTCTTGCGACCCGCGGCAGACCACTGGTCGACATTGTCGGCCATGGGGCTGGAGGGGGTGATGGGGTAAATGCCAGCGACCTCAGTAAAGGCATAGCTGACGTGGGCGGCAGCGGTGTTGCCGTCCATGGTTTTGAATTTTCTGGCCAAAGTGAAATACCTCCTAAAGCATTCATTTTTTGACACGTTAATTCTAACACCAAAACCCCGATTTGTAAACCGGAAAAAACAACTTTGTTCCTTTTTTCGGGAAAATGTTTTTCCTCTGAGGGGGAGTTTTGGTATATTTTCTGAAAAATGAGACCAACTTGACTGCTTTTGTAGTATAAAAATGGGCGATTGTATCGTTTTTCCTTGCCGTATGGAGAAATAATTCTTAGAATTCCCGCAAAAGTTACAAGTAGTATTTGCAAATCAGGGAATTTCGTTGTATGATATGAGGTAATCAAAGAAGAGGTGATGTCCCATGATTTGTAGTGTACGCACCCTCGGTCTTTCCGGCGTATCCGGATGCGGTGTGACCTGCGAGTGCTTTATTGCCCGGGGCCTGCCTGGGTTTGAGATTGTCGGTTTGCCCGATGCGGCAGTCAAGGAATCCAGAGAGCGGGTGCGGGCCGCCGCCAAGAGCAGTGGATTCAATTTTCCTGCCAGCCGGGTTACGGTGAATCTGGCTCCCGCCAGCATCAAGAAAACCGGCACGCTCTATGACCTTCCCATTTTGGTGGGCGTGTTGATGGCGGCCGGGCTTGTCCCCCAAACCGACGATACTGAGGCCTTTTTGGGCGAGCTGAGTCTGGAAGGAAAGGTACGGCCGGTATCGGGTATTCTGCCTATGGCGCTGGCCGCCAAAGAGCTGGGAATTCAGACCATCTATGTTCCCGTGGAGAATGCTGCAGAGGCGACCCTCGCCCGCGGTCCCAGGGTTATCCCGGTGGAGTCGGTGAAGCAGCTTGTTGCCCATCTCTTTGGACAAGCTCCCATTTCTCCTGAGCCGGAGTGGTCTCCCGACGGTACGGTTTCCGGACTGCCGGACTTCTCGGATGTGAAGGGACAGGAGAATGTGAAGCGGGCCATGGAGATTGCCGCCGCCGGCGGACACAATATTCTGCTGGTTGGCCCTCCCGGGTCGGGTAAAAGCATGCTCAGCAAGCGTCTTCCTTCCATCCTGCCGGACATGACCTGGCAGGAGTCCCTTGAGGTGTCCAAGGTCTATTCCGTCATGGGTCTGCTTACCCGGAAAGAGCCTTTGGTACAGCGCAGACCATTCCGCAGTCCACACCACACCATTTCTTCAGCAGGACTCTCCGGCGGTGGCTCAAACCCCAAGCCCGGTGAGATCTCCATGGCACATAAGGGCGTGTTGTTTTTAGACGAACTGCCGGAATTCCGGAAGGATACGCTGGACATTATGCGTCAGCCTTTGGAAGACGGAACGGTGACCATTTCCCGAGCCAGCGGCGCGGTGACCTATCCGGCGGAGTTTATGCTGGTTTGTGCCATGAACCCTTGCAAATGTGGTTGGCACGGGGACCCATCCGGGCGTTGCACCTGCTCGGATGTGGCGGTGGAGCACTATCAGAGCCGGGTATCCGGACCGCTTCTGGACAGAATCGACATTATTGTGGATGTGCCATCGGTGAAGTTTGAAGACCTGCAGAACCGTGCCCCGGCAGAGTCCTCCAGTGAGGTAAGACAGCGGGTCAATGCCGCCCGGATCATTCAGCGGCAGCGATTTGGTGAGACCGGTACATTGTCCAATGCCCGGATGAGCCCCGCCCAGACACAGAAGCACTGCGTTCTGGATGATGCTTGCTCCAAGTTGATGAAGGGGGCCTTTGATGCCATGGGCTTGACTGCCCGCAGCTATGACCGGATTCTCCGGGTAGCCAGAACCATTGCGGATTTGGACAACAGCCCGGAAATTATGCCGCATCATCTGGCTGAGGCCATTCAGTACCGGACAGCTAAGTTGGGCTGAGCGCAGATACATTAAAAGAAAGGGAGATTATTGCTTGAAACGATGGATTGTTTTTCTGCTGATTCTGTCCTTGCTGCTCGTTGGGTGCAGCCGGGAAGAAAAACTGCCGGACATGGAGGCAGTGGAGGACAGCGGAATGCTGAAAATCGGCGTGACCCAATGCCCACCCTTTGCCATTAGTGAGGCAGGGCAGTGGACCGGGTTCGACGTGGCACTGGTTGAGGCCATTTGCAAAGAATTGGGTGTTGAAGCCCGGTTCGTGGAGATTCCCTGGGCTGACCGGTGGGCATTGCTCAATGACCGGACGGTGGATTGCATCGTAGGCTGTGTTACGGCGACCGATGATTTGGCATTCCGGGTGGATTTGTCCCAGACCTATCTGGCCAGCGCACCGGTCTTGCTGACGGGTGCGGACTTCACCGAAGAAACGGACTTCACAGGTGTCAAAATTGCCGCTGAGGGTGATTCTTCCTGTGCGCTTGCCGCTGTCGCCTGCCTGGGGCAGGTTTCCATGGTTTATGCGGCTGACCAACAGGAGGCGCTGAATTTGCTGATGGATGGTGAGGTGGAGTGTGCCGTGGTTGACCGGATCGTTGCCGGGAGCATGGATACTGGTGGATTGATTCTGCGCACGGATTTGGAACTGGGTGTCCATGAGTTGGCAGTTGCCACCCGGCTGAACAGCGACCTGACCGACGCAATCAACAAAGCCCTGACCGCCCTGCAAATCCGGGGTGAACTGGACAAGCTGGCTGAGACATATCAAATTGGTGATGCTCTGGTGGTGGGATAAACCTGTCCTGCAGACCGGATTCATGTTCAATATACGCATTGTATTGTCTGATGGATATATCCTATGGCAATACCCCTTAATGGAGGAACTATCGTGACGACAGAGAAAGATCAAGTGGCCATTACTTCTGAGGCCAAACAGGAATGGGAACGAATCCTGGAAGAGGCGCTCCATCGCGCCGACGGAATGCCGTTCCAAAGCAAAGCGGAGGAAAAACGGGAGGCTGTTGACTCCACCGCTCGGGATGATGCTCAGAGCATTGCGGACAACTGGGATTTGGAGGCGCTTTTGGGCCGGCAGTGGATGCCCGATGAGCGGGGCAGTGACCCTGAGCCTCCTGTGCGCTCAGAGCCGGATCTGATAACCCGACGGGAGAACAAAGAAGGAGCAACACCCCAAACGGTACAGGAACGCCGCAGCCGGACACAGACTGCCGTAGCGGACAGACCCACCGGCGAGCGCCGCAGACCTTCCGGCGCTTCTGTCTCCCACAACAGCCGCACCAATACTTCTGCCCGGCAAAGCGGCACGGCTTCTTCCAACCGGGAGCGCCGATCTGCAGACAGCAGACCCCGCACAACAGGCGGTAAGCGGAAAAAGCTGACTCCAATTCAGAAATTCCGGAAGAATACTTTCTGGCTTCTGGCATTCCTTTGGTTTGCGCTGGTGTTTTCTGAGTTGCTGGTTCGTGCGGTGACCAGTGATGGGACATTCTGGGAGGCTGGCTGGTTTTTGAGCCTGCTCTTTGCCATTTTCCCGGCGATTCTGATTTTTGTGGTATCGACCATCAGCAAGAAGCCCAAAGTCAATAAATGGATTGTGTGTATCATTCTGTTTGTGGTCTATATGCTCTATGCCTCTCAGTTGGTATATTATCAGGTCTTCGGACAGTTCTATACCGCTGTCTCCATGGGTAATGCCGGACAGGGCTTCGGCTTTATGACCACCATTCTGGTGACCATTGGCAAGAATATCATCGCCCTTATCTTCCTGGCTTTCCCCATGCTCTTTGCCATCCTCTTTGGCAGACGGTTCTTCAGCTTCAAGGGCGGCGCGGGACTCAAGAGCTCCGTTGCGCTGACGGTGGTGGGCATTATCCTCCACTTCTTCGTGGTGCTGATTCTTCCGCTGTGGGGTACGGATACCATGACCCCCTATGATTTCTATCACTACACCTATGATGTCAAGGATTCTGCGGTGCAGTTGGGTTTGGGTACTGCGTTCCGTCTTGACGTAAAATGGGCCATTTTTGGCACTGGCAAAACCCATGGTCTGGATTTGGGTGATGAGGATTGGGATGAACCCAAACCCTCCGATTCCACCGGCACTTCCGATGCTACCGGTACACCTGATTCCACCGACCCCGATGCCACCGGCGACACCACCCAGACCGCACCCACGGAGTATGGCTATAATATGCTGGAGAGTCTGGATTTGGAGGCTTTGGCCGCCGCGGAGGGTGATTCTGATATCCGGGATATGCACCTGTATTTTGACAGCATTGAGCCAACAAAGAAGAACGAGAAGACAGGTATGTTTGAAGGATGCAATCTGATTCTCATTACGGCGGAGAGTTTCTCCCATATGGCCATTGACCCGGAGCTGACCCCCACGCTGTACAAGATGCAGAATGAGGGTTTCAACTTCACCAACTTCTATACTCCCATTTGGGGCGTGTCCACCAGTGACGGTGAATATGTGGCCATGACGGGTACGATTCCCAAGCCCGGCGTATGGAGCTTCTACCGCACCGGTGAGCAGAAGAACAATATGTCCCTGACCATGTGCGGTCAGCTTAAGAAGCTGGGCTATTCCGCTTATGGTTATCACAACCACGACTATGCCTACTATGACCGGGAACTGTCTCATCCCAATATGGGCTATATCTGGGAAGGTATCGGCAATGGTCTGGAGTATTCCGGCGACCCCAACAACCTTGACGGCGTCAACAGCAGCAACTGGCCGGAATCCGATATTGAGCTGATTCAGTTCACCACTGAGGACTATATCCATCAGGAGCCCTTCCATGCCTACTATATGACCGTCTCCGGACACAAGGAGTATAACTTCCTCGGTGGTAACGATATGTCCACCAAGAACAAGTCTCTGGTCAGCCACCTGCCCTACAGCGACACCGTCAAGGCCTATCTGGCCACCCAGATTGAACTGGACAGAGCCATGGCATTGCTCCTGCAGAGACTGGAGGAGGCCGGTGTTGCGGAGAATACGGTGATTGTCATTTCCGCTGACCACTATCCCTACGGTCTGACTCCGGAGGAAATCGGTGAGCTGGAAGGTCACGAGATTGACACCACCTTCGAGATGTACCGCAATGCGCTCATCATTTATAAGCCCGGCATGGAGCCGGAGACTGTGGATGAGCTGTGCTGCTCCATGGACATCCTGCCCACACTGTCCAATCTCTTTGGTCTGGACTTTGACTCCCGGCTGTATATCGGTCACGACATCTTCTCTGATGCTGAGCCGCTGGTCATTTTCCAGAACCGTGACTGGATGACGGATAAGGCCTGCTATAAATACCGGGAAGGAGAAGTCATCAGCCTGACCGGGGAGGAAATCAGCGAGGACTATATTAAGCGCATCAACCGGATGGTCAAGAATAAGTTCTCCGCTTCTGCCAGTATTCTGGATATGGACTACTGGGGCATCCTCTTTGACGTGCAATAAATATTTCCCTTTGGCCGGAGGTGTCTGCGGATACCTCCGGCTGAAATCGTAAAAACTTAACAAAGGATTCATTTGCATAACCAAACCAGATATGATATAGTATGAATAATCAAACACCTGGAGGCGTTTATGACTGAATTGCAGTTGACTTTGAACCACGAATTCCCGGATATGGAGCTGTTGGCGGAAGAACCGCTCTTTAAGCATACCTCCTTTAAGATTGGCGGTCCTGCGGAGGTATTCGCTCTGCCCGGGAATACCCATGAGCTGTCCCGGCTTTTGCGCTGGTGCTATGGTGCTGGCATTACTCCCCGTATTCTGGGTTCTGGTACCAATGTGCTGGCGTCGGATGCAGGCAGAAGGGGACTGGTCATTTGCACCAGAAATTGCACCGAACCCCTGGAACGGCTGGATGATAACCATATCCGCTGTGCCGCCGGTGTGTCTATGGCCCGGCTGGCCACCTATGCCTGCTCTCTTGGTCTCAGTGGTCTGGAATTTGCCCACGGCATTCCCGGCTCTGTGGGCGGCGGTCTGTATATGAATGCCGGGGCATATGGCGGCGAAATGAAACAGGTCGCCATCAGAACCTGGTATCTGGATATGACAGGCGAGCTCCGCTGTCTGGAGGGGGAAGCGCAGGACTTCTCTTACCGGCACAGCGCCTTTACCGGCAAGCCCTGGATCATCACGGAGGCAGAATTTGCGCTGACCCCCGATGAGCCTCAACGTATCCGGGAGAGAATGCAGGAACTGATGAGTAAGCGAAAGTCTTCTCAACCGTTGGATTTGCCTTCTGCCGGGTCTACGTTCAAGCGCCCCGTTGGCGGCTACGCGGCGGCACTCATCGATCAGGCGGGCTTAAAGGGCTTGCAAATCGGCGGTGCGGCAGTCTCCACCAAACACGCCGGATTTGTGGTGAATCTGGGCGGGGCTACGGAGGAAGACGTAAACAATCTGATTGCCGAGATTCAACGCCGTGTGTTGGCGCATAGTGGCATTGCCCTGGAACCGGAGGTCATCCGGTTTTAAGGATGGAACAGAAGCATTATATCCGGTATGCCTGAATGAATGGCATACCGGAATCAAAAACAACAAGGAGGCGGCGGTATGACATCCTTTTCTGCCCGGGTTAAAAATGAAATATGCAGGACCATACCCGCCCGGAAATGTTGTTGCCTGGCACAGTGCTTTGGTATCCTGCTCTATTGCAATACCTTCTCGCATGATGGTATCCGTGTTGTTACAGAGAGTAAAGATTTGATGGGTATGCTTCCCAAACTGTGGAAGCGGGCTTTTGGCTTTGGTTTTGATGTAGAACCGGAAGGAGAGAGTGGCAAGCAGGTCTTTGCCATCACCGATCCGGAGAAGCTGTCCGCTATACTGGAAGCCTACGGCTTTAGCCGTGAAGATACACTGGCGCTTCATGTGAACCTCAGTGTTTTGGAAGAAGATTGCTGCAAGATCGCTTTCCTCAGGGGCGCATTTCTGGCCGGCGGCTCGGTGACAGATCCGATTAAGGGCTATCATCTGGAGATCACTACCTATCATCAGTGCGTGGCCAGAGAAACCTATCCTCTGGCTGAAGAACTTTTGGGGACATATCCCAAAATGACAGACAGAAGCGGGAGTTGCGTGCTTTACTTTAAGCAAAGTGACCTGATTTCCGACTTTCTTACCCTTTTGGGCGCGCCGGTTTGTGCTATGGAGATCATGGAAGCCAAGCTGGAGAAGGAACTGAAGAATAAGGTCAACCGCCGGTGCAACTGTGACGAAGCCAATACCTCCAAAGTGGTGGAGGCGGCGCAGGAGCAGTTGGCGGCAATCCGGATTTTGGAGGAGCGGGACAAGATTAAAGACCTGCCCCTGAAACTGCAACAGGCGGCGGTCGCCAGAATGGACAATCCGGAGCTTTCGCTGACGGATTTGGCCGCCATGATGACACCGCCCATCACCAAATCGTCCATGAGCCACCGGCTGAAGCGACTGGTGGAGCTGTCCAGGGAGGAAGAACAATGAGCTTTGTTCACTTGCATGTACATACGGAATTCAGTCTGTTGGATGGTGCCTGCCGCATTGACGGACTCATGGAGCGGGTCAGGGAACTGGGGCAGGATGCCATTGCCATCACGGACCATGGCGTGATGTATGGCGTGATTGACTTCTATAAGGCGGCAAAGGCGGCGGGAATCAAGCCCATCATCGGCTGTGAGGTCTATGTTGCACCCCGTAGCATCAGTCATCGGGTCTATGAAATTGACCATGAATCCTTCCATCTGGTGCTGTTGTGCAAGGATATGGAGGGTTATGCAAATTTATCTGCGCTGGTGTCCGAAGGTTTTGTTCATGGGTTTTACGGTAAGCCCAGAGTGGATTTAGACCTCCTGCGGAAACACTCTGAAGGACTCATTGCCCTGTCTGCCTGCCTTGCTGGTGTGATTCCCAGAAGACTTATGGATAATGACTATGAGGGAGCAAAAGCATATGCGCTGGAGATGGCAGAGATCTTTGGTGAGGACAATTTCTATCTGGAACTCCAGGACCATGGCATTGAGGAACAGAAGACCGTCAATCAGGGACTCTGTCGCCTTGCCCGGGAGACGGGACTGCCATTGGTTATTACCAACGATGCCCACTATCTTCGCCGGGAGGATGCGAGAATTCAGGATGTTCTGCTGTGCATCCAAACCGCCAAAACTGTGGATGACCCCAACCGGATGCGCTTTGAGGGCAGTGAGTTTTACATCAAGAGTGAGGATGAACTGCGCCGTTTGTTCCCGGAGGTGGCGGAAGGTTTTGAGAACACCGTGAAAATTGCTCAGCGGTGCAATGTGGAGTTTACCTTCAATGAATATAAACTGCCCGCTTTCCCTGTGCCGGAGGGATATACCAATGTGGAGTATTTCCGCAAGCTGTGTTACGATGGATTCAGGGATCGTTACGCCAATCCGCCGGAGAGTTATACCCAGCGGCTGGAGTATGAGATTGGGGTCATCAGCAAAATGGGGTATGTGAATTACTACCTGATTGTCTGGGACTTTATTCGTTTTGCCAAGGAGAATGGCATCCCCGTAGGCCCGGGGCGTGGCTCAGGTGCGGCGTCTATTGTGGCTTACTGTATGCACATTACCGAAGTTGACCCCATGAAGTATGCCTTGATTTTTGAACGGTTCCTGAATCCGGAGCGGGTCAGTATGCCTGACTTTGATACGGACTTTTGTCAGGAACGCCGGGGCGAGGTAATTGACTATGTCATGGAGAAATATGGTGCCGACCATGTGGCGCAGATTGTCACTTTTGGTACCATGGCGGCCAGAGCCGCAATCCGGGATGTGGGCCGGGCGCTGAACTTTACTTATGCAGAGACTGATGTGGTGGCAAAACTTGTCCCAACAACACTGCACATCACGCTGGACGAAGCGCTGAAGGTCTCGCCTCAGCTTAAGGAGATGTATGACGGCGATGACCGGGTACGTCAGCTTATTGATACCGCAAGGGCGCTGGAGGGTATGCCCCGCAATACTTCCACCCATGCTGCTGGTGTGGTCATTACCAATCTGCCGGTGGTCAACTACGTGCCGTTGTCCCGGAATGATGATACCATTGTCACCCAATATACCATGACCACCATTGAAGAGCTGGGGCTGCTGAAAATGGACTTCCTGGGTCTGCGTAACTTGTCGGTAATCGACGAGGCGGAGCGGGAAATCCGCAAGAGAATGCCGGAATTCTCTATGGCACAGGTATCTTATGAAGACCCGGAGACTTACGCCATGCTCTCTGAGGGAAAGACACAGGGTGTATTCCAATTGGAGTCTGCGGGTATTACCGGCGTTTGCGTTAACATGAAGCCCACATCTGTTGAAGACCTGACGGCTATTGTTGCGCTTTATCGTCCCGGACCAATGGACTCTATCCCCCGGTTTATTGCCAACAAGCTGGACCAGCGGAAGATTACCTACAAAACACCTTTGCTGGAACCGATTCTGCGGGTCACCTATGGTTGTATCGTCTATCAGGAGCAGGTTATTGAGATTTTCCGCTCTCTGGCGGGCTACACCATGGGACAGGCAGACAACATCCGCAGAGCAATCTCCAAGAAGAAGCAAAAGGTTATTGAAGAGGAGCGAAAAGTCTTCGTTTACGGAGACGAGGCGCAGGGAATCCCCGGAGCGGTTGCAAAAGGGGTATCTGAGGCTGCCGCCCAGTCCATCTATGACGAGATTGTCGACTTTGCCAACTATGCCTTCAATAAAGCCCACGCAGTGTGCTATGCCGTGGTGTCCTATCAGACGGCTTACCTTAAGTGCCATTACCCGTGGCAGTATATGGCTGCGCTGATGACCTCTGTTTTGGACAGTGCCACCAAAATCAGCACCTATATCACTGAGTGTAAGGATATGGGTATCCCACTGCTCCTGCCGGACATTAACCGGTCTGAGGATAAATTCATTGTGGAAGCTGAGGGCATCCGCTTCGGCTTGGGCGCGGTGAAGAATGTAGGACGGGGTTTTATTCGCTCTGTGGTGGAAAAACGCGCCGAAGGTGGTCCATTCCGCTCTCTGGAGGATTTTATTCAGAGAATGGGTGAAGGCGAACTGAATAAGCGAATGGTGGAAAATCTGATCAAATGCGGCGCAATGGACTGTTTTGGCCTGCGCAGAAGTCAGCTCCTGGCCATTTTTGAGGCCACCATGGACTCTGTTGCCAGTAGCCGTCGGAAGAATGTAGAGGGTCAGATGGGATTATTTGGCGTGGAAGACCAGGAAGACAGCAATATTCCGGGTGTCGCTGTTCCCAATTTGGCAGAGGTCTCCCGGGTGGAGCTGATGGCGATGGAAAAGGAGGCCACCGGGCTTTACCTTTCCGGCCACCCCATGGATGACTATCGTGCCGTGTTGAAGCATACCAGAGTCCTGCCTATTGGGCGAATCATGGGTGACGAGTGTCCGGTTCGGGATGATGAGATTGTCTCCGTGGCCGGAATTATCCAGAAGACCAAAATGAAGACGACCCGCAACAACTCCATGATGGCATACATCACATTGGAAGACGATACCGGCAGTATTGAACTGTTGGCCTTCTCCAATACGCTCAACCAATACGGTAGTTATGTCCGGGAAGGCGAGGCAGTGGTGGTGGTGGGCAGGTTGTCCATCCGGGATGAGAAAGAGCCCCAGATCCTGGCGAACCGGGTGCGTCCCATCTCCGACTATAAGGAAATTAATGATGTGCTTTTGGAGGCGCAACAGCCTCGTCAGGAGACCCGCATCGGTAAACTTTATCTTCGCTTGCCCACTGAACAGGATTCCCGGTATGCCAAGGTGAAGGCGGCGGTGAATATGTTTCCGGGGAACAGTCAGGTTACCTGCTATTTTGCAGATACCGGTTCACGCAGGGGGGCTTACTGTGCCCTGGACATTGAGTTGATTCGCTTTTTGGAGGGTCTTTTGGGTGTGGAAAACGTCGTGGTCAAATGAAACGAAAGAATGTTTGATGCTGTTTGGAAATCTGTTGGTTTTGCCTTGCTTTTTTCCGAGAGATACAGTATAATAACTTGATGACTCTAGTGCGGGGGAGACTCTGCGTAGTTTTCGGAAAAGGAGGGTTTGCCTGTGGGTAAAATTACCCTGCGGCTTGTGGCAGTGATGTTAACCATGAGCGTGCTGTTGTCCGGTTGTATGATTAAGACCATGGACGAGTTGTATAGCTTGCCCGAGCGGTCAGAAGACTATAATGATTTGCAGAGCGCCATCAATCAGGTTATGGGCGGTCTGGAATACAGCGCACCCATTCAGGGGGAAAATCAGCAGACTGTTCAGTTGGCAGACCTGACCGGTGACGGTACGGCAGAGGCCATCCTCTTTGCCAAAGGGTCAGGAGAAATGAATCTTAAGATCTTTGTCTTTGCCAAGCGGGATGGTGTCTATACCAACATTGCCAGCATGGAATTTCCCGGTACTGCTTTCGAGCAGGTGGAATATGGCAACATTGACCAAAGACCGGGGCAGGAGCTGGTTGTGGGCAGGCAGATGGGCAATGAGGTGCTCCATGCTCTGTCGGTTTACTCCTTCGCTACCGGTGCTCAGGAGACCATTCTCACCGCCGGATACACCCGCTTTCTGACCGTTGATCTCAATGCGGACGGGGCACAGGATGTATTTATCCTCAGACCCGGTGGGGATGAAGCCAGTGGTGTTGCAGAGCTGTATTGCCATGCCAATGGACAGATAGAGCGGTCAAACGAGGCTGCGATGTCCATGCCTGTGGACAGGCTGAAGCGGATTGCCACCGGCGGAATGTGTCGTGGGACTCAGGCTGTCTTTGTGGCAAGCAACTACGATGAAGATACCATCATTACAGATGTCTACACGGTGGTGGACGGTCGGTTTACCAATGTATCGCTGTCCACGGAATCCGGAACCAGTGTTAAGACCATGCGGAATTACTATGTCTATGGTGATGACTTGGATGGAGATGGACTTATTGAACTGCCTGCGCTGGTAGAGCGGCAAGAGGTTACCGGGGAAGTCCCTCAGGACTTCATCCGATGGTATAATCTGACCACTACCGGGGATGAAATTGACAAGGTTTTTACCTACCATAATTACAACGAACACTGGTTCGTCCATTTGGACAAAGCTTGGATGCAGAGTATTCAGGTCACCCGCGGCAATGAACGTGCGGGAATTTTCGGGTATGTGTTCAGCCTGAATGATCGGGAACTGTTTACGATCTATGCCTTTACCGGCAACGGCAGAACGGTAAATGCCAAATCCGGTGGACTGTTTGTTCTCAGTGAGACAAATGAGGTCACTTATGGTGCGGCCCTTGGGTCGCTGGCCCGAAGCGAGGGCATTACAGAAGATAACTTAATCCAGCGGTTCAATTTCATCCAGGAGGACTGGAAGACCGGTGAGACCGCATAAGGAGTTGAGAACGATGAAAAAGGTTTTGATTTTGGAAGACGAAGTCAATATCCGTAGCTTTGTGGTCATTAACTTGCGCAGAGCAGGTTATGATGCCATTGAAGCCGGAACTGGTGCTCAGGCTCTGGAGAGAATCCGGGAGAATCCGGATATCGGAGTGGCTATTCTGGACATTATGTTGCCGGACATGGATGGCTTTGAAGTCTGCCGCAGTATTCGGGCCAACAACAAACAGATAGGCATCATCATGCTTACAGCCAGAACACAGGAAATGGATAAGGTCACCGGCCTGATGACCGGTGCGGACGACTATGTAACTAAGCCCTTTTCTCCCGCGGAGTTGACTGCCCGGATTGATGCGCTCTACCGCCGTATTGGTGGCGATGGCAATGGAGATATGGACTTGTTAACACAGGGACCCTTCACGATGAATCTGCGTAACCGCACGCTGGAGAAGAACGACACCAAGATCCGTCTGACACAGGTGGAGTTTGCTATTGTAAAGATGTTTATGCAAAACCCCGGCAGAGCACTCTCCCGTGAGGATGTTCTGACCGAGGTCTGGGGTCCGGATTACGAAGGCGAACTGAAAATCGTGGATGTGAACATTCGCCGCTTGCGGATCAAGATCGAAGACGATGCCACCAAACCCAAGTATATTACTACAGTCTGGGGGTTCGGATACAAGTGGGGCAATTAAACCGTCATGGTAAATCCAGAACCCGGGAGAAGCTCAGGGCAAGACGTCAGGTCATCCGTGGTCTGCGTGGCCGGTGGATGACCCATACGGTTGGCCCGGTGCTGTTGTTCTCCTGCCTGTGTGTGTTGATTGTCACACTGTGCTTTGCTGCCTACTATTTCTCCAATATGCAGGCGGATATGCGCCACCGGGCAAAGACTACGGCGGATTTCTTCGCCAACTATATTGGACAGAGCTACAATGAATACTATCAGTCCTGTATGACCTATGCCCGGAACTTTGATGAGAAGAACACCATCGAATTGCAATTCATTGATACTGCAGGTCGTTTGGTGGCTTCCTCCTATGGTCAGTGGGCTGGTAAATCTCCAACCACCTCCGATGTCAGCAAAGCCATGACCACCAAGGAAATCGAGCCCTTTGTTGGCACAGACCCAGACACCGGTGAGCGCATTATGGCCGTTTCCAGCCCCATGCTCTACACCAATGGCGAGGTTATTGGCGTGCTTCGTTTTGTAACCAGCCTGAAGATTGTGGAGCGGCAACTGGTATGGGTGGCAATCATTGCCTTGGCGATGGGTTTTATTCTGGTGCTGGTGGTCTTCCTCAGCAGTAACTTCTACATTAAGTCCATTCTTGAGCCGGTGGCGGAGATTACTGCAACAGCCAAACGTATCGCCGGTGGCAGCTACGGTGTCCAGATTCAGTCCAAGTACGATGATGAGATTGGAGATTTGGCCCGCACCATCAACGATATGTCCAATAAAATCAACCAGAATGAAAAACTCCAGACGGAGTTCATTTCCTCTTTGTCTCACGAGTTGCGAACACCTCTGACTGCCATCAGTGGCTGGAGTGAGACGCTGCTCTCCGGCGACACCCTTGACCCGGAGGAAACCCGGCGGGGTATTGGCATCATCCAGAGAGAAAGCCGCCGCCTGACTGAGATGGTCATGGGTCTGCTGGAATTCACCCGGATGGAAGATGGGCGCACGACCCTGAATGTGGAGCTGACGGACATCCGGAGTGAGTTTGAAGATACCGTCTATATGTATGGCTCCAGACTGCGGCAGGATGGAATTATGCTGCAGGTGGTGGACGATGAAGACGATGTCCCGGAGATTCCCTGTGATGCCAAACGTATGCGGCAGGTTCTGCTGAATCTGCTTGACAATGCGGCAAAACATGGCGGCGAGGGAAAGCGCATAGAGACATCTATTCGTGCAGAGGGAGACTTTGTGGTGATTCGGGTCAGAGATTTTGGCCCGGGTATTCCCGAAGACGAGATTCCGCTGGTTAAGCGGAAGTTCTATAAGGGTAGCTCCAAAGCCCGTGGCTCCGGCATCGGACTGGCGGTCTGCGATGAAATTGTGGAGATGCATGGCGGTACACTGACGCTGGAGAATGCCCAGGGTGGTGGTACGCTGGTTACCGTAAAAATTCCGGCCAGCACTTGATTTGGTACAGAAAGGCAACAGACCATGAAGAATAAACAAAAACCTGTAATCCAAGAAAAATACAAGACCATGATTGGCGGTCAGGCGCTGATAGAAGGCATTATGATGCGTGGACCTGACAAGGATGCTATTGTCGTCCGGGGCAAAGAGGGTCTGAAAATCGACATAAACCCCAGAAAGTTGCCCGGGGAGAAGTCCATTCTCCGCTGGCCGCTGATTCGTGGCGTATATAACTTCTTCGGGGCGAATGTTACCGGCGTTAAGGCCATTATGCGCTCTGCCGATTTGGCACCTGAGGAATACGCACCGGAAGAAGAACCCTCCAAACTGGACCTTTGGCTGGAAAAGAAACTGGGCGATGAGCGATTCCAGAAGTTTATCATTGGATTTGCTGTATTTCTGGGACTGGCGATGTCCATTGGATTGTTCTTCCTGTTGCCCATGGTCATTGGCAGCTTCTTCTATGGCATCATCAAGAGCAATTTTCTCATTTGCCTGATTGAGGGCGTGGTTCGTATGGCCATCTTTATGGGCTATATGATTCTGGTATCCCGGATGAAGGATATGCGGCGGCTGTTCTCCTACCACGGCGCAGAGCATAAGACCATCCGCTGTTACGAGGCGAAATTACCGCTGACCGTGGAGAATGTACGTCTGCAAACCAGGAAGCATCCCCGCTGTGGCACCAGTTTCCTGCTGGTCATCATGTTGCTGTCCATTTTGGTCTTCTCTGCGGCTTCCTCCGGTCTGCTGGCAGTGGTGCCTGCGCTGGAGGCTATGCGGGGGAAATTCCTGTTTAAGCTGATTATGATTGGCTTTAAGCTGCTGCTGCTGCCTTTGCTGGTGGCCATCAGTTATGAGATTAATCGGCTGGTTGGGCGTTATGACAATGCCTTTACCAGAATTCTGACCGCACCCGGAATGTGGTTCCAGAATTTCACCACCAATGAGCCTGACGACTCTATGATTGAGGTGGCGATTGAAGCCCTTCAGGCCGTTATCCCTGAAGAGGAAGGTGCGGACAAATGGTAAAGCGTTATGCTGAACTGTATACCGAAGCCAGAAGACTGCTGATTCCTACAGAGGGGCAGGAGCGCGCCGGAATGATTGCCAGAGAGTTACTGTGCGCCGTCTCCGGACTGCGGCAGGAGGAACTCCTTGCCCGCCGGGATAACTACGCAGGCGATGAGGTCTGCCAGAAAATGGAGACCTGCGTCAACCGCGCCCTGACCGGTGAACCACTGGCCTATATCCTGGAGGAATGGGACTTTTTCGGTATGACCCTGTATGTCAACCGGGATGTATTGATTCCCCGGGACGATACCTGCGCCGTGACGGAGCTGGCCATCCTCCAGTCGCTTCAGTTGGAATCTGATCCCCGCATTCTGGATTTGTGTACCGGATCAGGTTGCGTGGGCCTCGCCATTGCGCAGCGGGTGAAGGATGCCCGGGTGACACTGGCAGATATTTCCAGAGAGGCGCTCGCTGTGGCCAAAAAGAACGTCACTGCCCAGAAACTCACCGGTCGGGTGAGCTGTGTCCAAGCCGATGCGCTGGGTCAACCGCCGGCTTTTTTGGGCAGCTTTGACCTGATTGTTTCTAACCCGCCCTATGTCCGTTCGGAGGAAATGGAAATATTGGAGCCCAGTGTCCGGGACTTTGAGCCCCATCTGGCGTTGGATGGTGGTGATGACGGTCTGGATTTCTACCGGGCAATCACCAGAAATTACAGCAGACTCCTGAAGCCGGAGGGCTACCTGTGCTATGAATTCGGCATGGGGCAGGGGAATGCGGTTTGCGATATTCTGGAATCGGAGAATTTCCGGATTCTGGAGCGGAAAAAGGATTTTCGCCAAATTGAACGGGCAGTTTTAGCCCAAAAAAACAGAGAGGAAGAGTGACATGGCATCTAAGAAAACCAGTTATGAAGCCCCCACCCCCGCTGGGGACAAGAAGAAAGCATTGGAGACCGCATTGGCTCAGATCGAGAAGACCTATGGAAAGGGTACGGTCATGCGCCTGGGGGACCGCCCGGAGATGAGCGTGGATGCCATTCCCACCGGCTCTCTGGCCCTGGATGCCGCTCTGGGTATTGGCGGTGTGCCTAAGGGCAGAATCATTGAAATCTATGGCCCTGAATCCTCCGGTAAGACTACCCTCGCGTTGCATATTCTGGCTGAGGCACAGAAGCGGGGCGGCGAAGTGGCTTTTGTGGACGCAGAGCATGCCCTTGACCCCGATTATGCGGCGGCTCTGGGTGTGGATATTGACTCCATGCTGGTCTCTCAGCCCGATACCGGTGAGCAGGCTTTGGAAATTGCTGACGCGCTGGTCCGTTCCGGTGCTGTGGACGCTGTGGTTGTGGACTCTGTCGCTGCACTGACCCCCCGGGCAGAAATTGAAGGCGAAATGGGCGACAGCTTTGTGGGTTTGCAGGCTCGTCTTATGTCTCAGGCTCTGCGTAAGTTGGCTGGTTCCATCTCCAAGACCAACTGCGTGGTTATCTTTATCAATCAGCTTAGAATGAAGATTGGCGTCATGTACGGCAACCCAGAAACGACCACCGGTGGCAATGCGCTGAAGTTCTATGCCTCCGTCCGCCTGGATGTGCGCCGTGTGGAGTCGATCAAGAATGGTACTGACGTGGTGGGTAACCGTACGCGTGTCAAGGTGGTTAAGAACAAGGTCGCACCCCCCTTCAAGGAGGCGATGTTTGACATCATGTACGGCGAAGGCATCTCTAAGGCCGGCGAAATTCTGGATATGGCCGTGGAGCTGGAGTTGGTGCAAAAGAGCGGAAGCTGGTTCTCTATGGATGGCGAACGAATCGGTCAGGGTAGAGACAATGCGAAGGCTTTCCTGCTGGCTCGTCCTGAATTGCTGGATACACTGGAGGAAAAGGTGAGAGAAAACCTCTTTAAGCTCCAGTCCGGCCCCAAGGCAAAAATGGCTGCCAGAGCTGCAGAAAAACCGGTAAGCATCAGCGCCGACGATTTCAGTGATGAAGATTGAGTCCATTGCCCAAAAGCCTGACCGGGCAGGTCGATATCGGGTGGAGTTGTCAGACGGCAAGGTTTTAAGACTCTATCCCCAGACGCTGGCTGACCACGGGCTGTCTGCAGGTAGATCGCTGACGGATGAGGAATTAAAGGCCCTGTATCAGGATGCCGGTGCGGTTTCCGCCAAAATGCGGGCGGTGCGGATTGTTGCTGCCACCTCAGTTTCGGCCGGAGACCTGGAAGACAGACTGCGCCGGAAAGGGGAAACCCCGGATGATGCGAAGGCTGCCGTGGAATGGATGCGGGAGCTGGACTTTGTCGATGATTTAAGCACAGCAAAGCAGTTGGTGCGCCGGGGTCTGGCTAAGGGCTATGGCGTTAACCGTCTGCGGCAGATGCTGTATGAAAAGAAGATTCCCAAATCACTTTGGGAGGAGGCTTTGGCAGATTTGCCTGAGCCGGATGAAGAAATTGACCGCTTTCTGGAGCAAAGGCTCAGCCCGGAAGCGGACAGCAAAGAGCTAAAACGTACCATTGACGCACTCCTGCGCCGGGGCCATTTGTGGACAGACATCCGCAGAGCGTTGACCCGGCGCGGGCAGACAGTGGAACACGAACCGGAGGAATGAACGTGGCAAATATTGGATTTATCTCCCTGGGCTGCGCCAAAAATCAGGTAAACTGTGAGCAGATGATGTATCGCCTCCAATCAGCCGGGCATGAGATCTTGCCGGGTATTGAGGGTGCGGATTTGGTGATCATCAACACCTGCGGTTTTATTGACTCTGCCAAGTCAGAAGCCATTGAAAACATCCTTATGGCCGGCCAGTTGAAAGAAGCCGGCCTGGTGGGCAAAATTCTGGTTACCGGGTGTCTGTCTCAGCGGTACCAGGATGAGATTCTGCAGGAGATGCCGGAGGTTGACGGGCTTCTTGGCACAGGCAGTTATGATGAGGTTGTACCCGTGGTGGAGCAGATGCTCTCCGGTGAGCAAATCTGCCGCTTTGGTGACATCCACAAGCCGGAGGAGGAATGTGGGCGTGTGCTGACTACACCACAGCACTATGCTTACTTAAAAATTGCTGAGGGCTGTGACAATCGCTGTGCTTACTGCGTGATTCCCTCCCTGCGGGGCAAATACCGCAGCCGACAGATGGATGATGTACTCTATGAAGCCCGGATGTTGGCGGCAGATGGTGTCAAGGAGCTGATTGTCATTGCTCAGGATACCAGCCGCTATGGCAAGGATTTGCCCGGACATAAGCGCCTTTTGCCGGAATTGCTTCGTCAGCTTTGCCGGATTGATGGAATCCACTGGGTCCGGGTACACTACCTCTACCCTGATGAGATGGATGACGAATTGATTGATGTTCTGGCGACAGAAGATAAGATTGTCAAGTATCTGGATATCCCCATCCAGCACATTAATGACACCATACTCAAGCGGATGAACCGTCGGGGTAATGGCGCTTATGTTGAGGCGCTCTTCAATAAACTCCGTCAGCGGTTACCCGGTCTGGTGCTCCGTACCAGTCTCATTACCGGTCTCCCCGGCGAAGGGGAAGAAGAATTCCAGGAGCTGTGTCAATTCCTGAAGCGGGCGAAGCTGGAGCGTGTTGGCGCATTTGCCTTCTCTCCGGAGGAGGGAACACCGGCGGCCAATATGGAGCATCCCGATCAGGAAATTGCTGCGCAGCGGGCGGAAATCATTGAAGAACTCCAGTCCAGAATTATGGACGATTATAACGAAAGCCTTATTGGTAAGACTATGGAAGTGCTCAGCGACGGCTATGACCCGGAAGAAGACCTGTACTATGGTCGCACCTATGCTGACTCGCCGGACATTGACGGCAGAGTGTGGTTTACCGCAGAGCGCACCGTAAAGACCGGTACATTCTGTATGGTGACCATCACCGGCAGTCGTGACGGTGAGCTGATGGGAGAGGAGGCCGTACAATGACAACAGCCAGTAGAATTACCCTACTCCGGGTATTGATGATCCCGGTATTTATGGTCTTTATGTACCTCAGCGGCGGCCAGTCCGGTCTGTGGATGATCATTGCTCTTGCTGTGTTCATCATTGCCAGCCTGACGGATTATGTGGATGGCTATATCGCCCGCCACTGCAATCAGGTCAGTAATTTCGGTAAATTCCTTGACCCGCTGGCGGATAAGATTTTGGTGATTGCCGCCATGACCATGTTCTGCGAATGGGGAATGTGGCCGGCATGGGCGCTGATGATTGTCCTGACCAGAGAATTTGCCGTCACCGGTCTAAGGCTGGTGGCTGTGGGCAATGGTACGGTCATTGCCGCCGGTTGGTCCGGCAAGGTGAAGACTGCCAGCACCATGGTTGGCCTGTGCGTCCAGATGGCATTCCCCGGCGTTGAAATTATCCGCTATCTGGTGGTTGGCGTGGTGGTTGTGACCACGGTCTACTCCGGCGTGGAGTATTTTGCGAAAAACTGGGGCTGTCTGTGGAGTAAGCCTTGACAAGTAGCCACCCGAGGTGGTAGAATGACACAAACTGAATATCACGAAGAACGGAAAGAGTAAGGCGTGGAAAACACCAGAGAGCCGGGGTCGTTGGCTGAGAGCCCGGGCAGTGGGAAGCGCCCCAAGTGCGTCCGGGAGTGAGGGGAGACCCCGTTGGCTGCGTTAAAGCCGGAGTGATAAATCAGAGTGGAACCGCGAGCTGTGCCCGCCTCTTGACATACCAGGAGGCGGGCTTTATTGATTTTGAATGAGAGGTTGATTACCATGTATTTGTACAATTCCCTGACCCATAAGAAAGAGTTGTTTGTCCCCAACCACACCGACGTGGTGAAGATGTATACCTGTGGCCCTACCGTGTACCATTTTGCCCATATCGGCAATCTGCGTTCCTACATCATGGAGGATATCCTGGAGAAGTACCTGCGCTATGTGGGCTATCCCGTGAAGCGGGTCATGAATATCACTGACGTGGGTCATCTGGCCTCCGATGCCGATACCGGCGAGGACAAGATGCTCAAGGGCGCAAAGCGGGAGCAGAAGACCGTCATGGAGATTGCCCAGTTCTATACCGATGCGTTCTTTGAAGACTGCCGGAAGCTGAACATTAAGCGTCCCGATGTGGTCGAACCTGCGACCGGTTGCATCGATGAGTTCATCAAGCTGGTTTCCGGCCTGATGGAGAGGGGCTATGCCTACTTTGCCGGTGGCAATGTGTATTTCGACACTTCCAAGCTGGAGAAATACTATGTGTTCAATGACCATGATGAAGAAGATCTGGCTGTGGGTGTCCGGGAAGGTGTGGAAGAAGACACCAACAAGCGGAACAAGAATGACTTTGTCCTCTGGTTCACCAAGTCCAAGTTTGAAGATCAGGCCCTGAAGTGGGATTCTCCCTGGGGTGTGGGCTATCCCGGCTGGCACATTGAATGTTCCGGTATCTCTCTGAAGCATCTGGGCGAAGATTTGGATATCCACTGCGGCGGCATTGACAATGCTTTCCCTCACCACACCAATGAGATTGCCCAAAGCGAAGCCTTCCTGGGGCATAAGTGGTGTAACTATTGGTTCCATGTCCACCACCTGAATACGGAAGGTGGCAAGATGTCTAAGTCCAAGGGCGAATTCCTGACCGTCTCCCTGCTGGAGAGCAAGGGCTATGACCCCATGGTTTACCGCTTCTTCTGCCTCCAGAGTCACTATCGCCGCAATCTGGTCTTTAGCTGGGAGAATCTGGACAATGCGGTTGCCGCTTATGACAAGCTGATTGCCAAGATTGCCACGCTGAATCCCGATTCCGGGGAAGTGGTGGACGAAGCCGCTCTGCAGAGCATGAAAGATCGTTTCACCAAGGCTATGGACGGTGACCTGAATACTTCTCTGGCAGTTACGGCGCTTTACGATGTGCTGAAGGCAAAGACCAATGATGCCACTAAGCTGGCGGCTCTGGCTGACTTTGACAATGTCATGAGTCTGGATTTGCTGGCCCATGCGGAGAAGGTGCGTCAGGAAAGCAGGGCACAGGAAGCCGCTGAGGAGACCGACCCCGAAATTGACGCTCTGGTGCTCCAGCGGACTGAGGCGAAGAAAGCCAAAAACTGGGCCGAGGCTGACCGTATTCGTGATGAACTGAAAGCCCGGGGCATTTCCATCATTGATACCCCTCAGGGCGCAAAGTGGAGAAGAGACTGATATGAAACTGATGATCTTGGATGGCAACAGTGTGGTCAACCGGGCGTTCTATGGTGTTCGTCCTCTGACTACAAGGGACGGATTGTTCACCAATGCCATCTTTGGGTTTTTGAACATCCTTCAAAAAATGGAACATGAGGAACAACCGGATGCCTTGTGCGTGGCATTTGACCTCCATGGACCAACCTTCAGACATGAGAAGTATGACGGTTACAAGGCCACCCGGCACAAAATGCCGGAGGAACTGGCCCAGCAGATGCCGGTGCTGAAGGAAGTTCTGACTGCTATGAATATCCCGATGTTTGCCTGTCAGGGTTGGGAGGCAGACGATGTCATTGGTACGGTGGGCAAGATTTGTGGCAATTGTGGCTGGGATTGCGTTGTCGTTACCGGTGACCGGGACAGCCTGCAGTTGGTGGATGACCATGTGACGGTGAAGCTGGTCATCACCAAGGGGGGCACCACAACCGCCACCTGCTATGACCCCAAAGTCTTCCGGGAGGAGTATGGCTTTGAACCGCCCATTTTGGTGGACCTGAAGAGCCTTATGGGAGACAGCTCGGACAATATTCCCGGTGTGGCTGGTGTAGGTCCTAAGACTGCAACGGAGTTGCTCCTGAAATTCGGCACCATGGAGGGAATCTATGCCAATCTGCAGGATTCCTCCATTCGTCCCAAACTGCGGGAAAAACTGGAGGCGGGCAGAGACAGCGCTGTCCTTTCCTATGATTTGGCCACCATCCGCTGCAATGCCCCCATTGATTTCGCCCCGGAGGATTGTTTAAGGAAAGAGCCGGACAAGAAGGCACTTTATGACCTGTTCACCCGGCTGGAATTTGTGAAGCTTATTGATAAATACGGTCTGCGCAGTGCGGCATTTACGCCAGAGCCGGCGAAGCCGGTAAAGAAACTGCAGCACTGTGATTGTCTGCCCAGCCCCAATACGCCCTGCGCAGTGGCGGTGGGGGAGGATGGCACCGTTGCTCTGGCCTGGGCAGGGGGCGTTTGCTCCGTTGCTCCGCTGGAAAGAACGGCGGCTCTGGATGAGCTTCTGATGGGTGATGGGGAAAAGGTTTGTCATGACCTGAAAACCACCCTGCATACCCTGGATGACATGGGGCTGAGTCTTGCCGCTGTTCGGTTTGATACGGCATTGGCTGCCTATGACCTGAATCCCACCCAGACGGATTTGAGCATCAGTAAACTTTCGGAGATCTATCTGGGCAGACCTGCAGAAAGTACGGAAGAACAGGCGGCGGCTGTTTGGCAACTCAGAGGTGTTCTTGCGGGTAAACTGGCAGAGCAGGGAATGGAGAAACTCTATAATGAGATTGAATTCCCGCTGTGCAGAGTCCTCTATGATATGGAATGCGAGGGTGTTGCCATTGACCGGATTGCGCTGGAAGCCTTTGGCAAGATGCTCTCTCAGCGGGTAGCTTTGGCCGAGACACAAATATATGAATATGCCGGCGGAGAATTTAACATAAATTCTCCGAAGCAGCTTGGTGATGTGCTCTTTGAACATTTGGGACTGCCTCCGGTAAAAAAGACCAAAACCGGTTACTCCACCAATGCCGATGTACTGGAGAAACTGAAAGCCAAGCACCCCATTATTCCACTGATTCTGGATTACCGGATGCTGACCAAATTGAAGTCCACCTATGCCGATGGTTTGCTCAAGGTGATTTGTGCCGACGGCCGAATCCGCACCACGTTCCAGAATATGGTCACCGCAACGGGCAGACTGTCTTCCACCGAGCCTAATCTGCAGAATATCCCGGTGCGTACAGAGCTGGGCAGCGAGATTCGGAAGATGTTTGTCCCCCGGGAGGGCTGGGTTTTTGTGGACGCAGACTACAGCCAGATTGAACTGCGGGTGCTGGCGCATATTGCCGAAGATGAAATAATGGGGGAGGCTTTCCGGGCGGGGCTTGACATCCATACCGCTACGGCCAGTCAGGTTTTCGGTATTGCGCCGGATGAGGTTACCGCACTTCAGCGCAGACACGCCAAGGCGGTTAACTTCGGCATTGTCTACGGCATTTCCGAATTCTCTCTGGCTGAGGACATCGGAGTCTCCCGGTATGAAGCCAAAGCCTATATTGATTCCTATCTGTCCAGATACAGCGGTGTGCAGAAGTATATGGCGGATATTGTGGAAACTGCCCGCTTGCATGGCTATGTGACCACCATCTATGGTCGCCGCCGGTATATCCCGGAGATTAAGAGCAGTAATTTCAATATCCGTCAGGGTGCGGAACGCATTGCGCTCAATACCCCCATTCAGGGTACAGCCGCAGACCTGATTAAACTGGCCATGATCCGGGTTGCGCAGGCATTGAAAGACAATAACCTGGAAGGCAAACTGGTGTTACAGGTACACGACGAGTTGATTGTGGAATGTCCGGAGCAGGAAGCGGAAACGGTCAGACAGATTGTGACCCGGGAGATGGAATCCATCGCCCAGCTCACCGTCCCCCTGATTGCTGAGGCGAAAGCCGGAAAGACGTGGTATGATGCCAAATGAGTGAGATTGTCATTTGCCCTATGGAATCCTGCCATGTTGCGCAGGTGGCAGCATTGGAGAAGATCTGCTTTTCTGCCCCCTGGAGTGAAGATTCTGTGGCTTCTGAGCTGGAAAATGAGCTGAGCCTGTGGCTGGTGGCGATTGACGGCCAAAAGGTGCTTGGCTATGTGGGCAGTCAGTGCGTGCTGGACGAGGCGGACATGATGAACCTGGCGGTATTGCCGGAGTCTCGCCGTACCGGTCTGGGCAAAAAACTGGTCTGCGCGCTGGTGGATATGCTGAAAGCCCGGGGAGTCCGTAGCCTGACTCTGGAGGTACGACTGTCCAACGAGGCGGCGAAAGCGCTCTATGCCGGTCTGGGCTTCTCGGAAGTGGGACGGCGGCCCAAATACTATTTCGACCCCCGGGAGGATGCCTTAATCCTCCGAAAGGAGTGGGAACTATGATTATCATGGCTGTGGAATCCTCCTGCGACGAGACTGCTGTGGCTCTGGTGAAAGATGGCAGAACCGTTTTGACGGACTGCATTGCTTCTCAGGTGGATTTGCACAAGATTTATGGCGGTGTTGTGCCGGAGATTGCCTCCCGGAAACACATTGAGGCCATTTACGGTCTGGCTGAGCAGGCGCTGAGCAATGCCGGATTACAGCGCAGTGACATTGACGCCGTGGCGGTGACCTATGCGCCGGGGCTGATTGGGGCTGTGCTGGTGGGCGTGAACTTTGCCAAGGCAGTGGCCATGGCGCTGAATGTCCCGCTGATTCCTGTCCATCATATCCGGGGACACATTGCCGCCAACTATCTGGCTTACCCGGAGTTGGAGCCGCCTTTTGCCTGCCTGGTGGTTTCCGGCGGGCACACCACACTGATCGATGTGAAGGATTACACCAAAATGGAGATTTTGGGCACAACCTTGGACGACGCCGCCGGAGAATGCTTCGACAAGGTGGCCAGAGTGCTGGATATGCCCTATCCCGGTGGCGCATCCCTGGATAAGCGGGCGCAACAGGGCAAAGAGGGGCGCTACCCCATGCCCAGAGCCAGAGCGGGGGAGAACCCGCTGGATATGTCCTTCTCCGGCTTGAAGACTGCCGCAATCAATCTGATTCACAATGCCCGGCAAAAGGGCGAGGAAATCGTGGTGGAGGATTTGTGCGCAGACTTCTCCGCGGCAGTATCGGATACGCTGGTTCCAAGAGCCATGGCGTTGCTGAAGAAAACCGGTTATCGTAAGTTGGCGGTTGCCGGTGGTGTGGCGGCTAACTCCCGGATTCGTCGGGATATTCTGACTGCGGCGGAAAAACTGGGGGCAAAGGTCTATATGCCGCCCCTGAAGCTCTGTGGCGATAACGGGGCCATGATTGGCGCACAGGCGTACTATGAGTATTTGGCGGGCAATGTGGCGGATATGACCCTGAATGCCTATGCCACCAAGTCCATTTTGGGCGAAGCACTATAAGTATTTTTTTGCCGGGAATTGCGAAAGCTATTGCAATTCCCGGCAAAATGTTATACAATAAAAGGCGACAATTTAATAATGGGAGGAAGTTAATTTCAGTTGTAACGCCGTGTTTATCATGGCGGAAGGAGAATCTTATGAAAAGATCTTTTCTCGCGGTTTTCCTGGTGGCGGCGCTTCTGGCGTGCTTACTCTGCGGATGCAGAGAAGCAACGAACAGCGGCAATGGCACCAGCGACGGAACTACTCTTTCTTCCGGGCAAAGAGCCGAGAATAATGAGATTATTGTCGGTATTGCCCAGGACCTGGACGACTGTCTTGACCCGAACTTATCTACGGCTGCAGGAACACGAGAGGTCATGTTTAATGTGTTTGAGGGTCTGGTAAAGCCGGATTCCACAGGAGATTATGTATGCGCAGTTGCATCCGATTACGACGTAACGGACGGCGGCTTGACTTATGTATTCACCCTGCGGGATAATGTGGTATTCCACAATGGCGAAACCTGCACACCGGAGGACATTTTATCTTCCTTTCAAATCTGCGCCGATACCACGGTAAACTCTACTGTGGCAGCGGCGCTTTCTGTTGTTGCAGATATGGTCATTCAGGATGGTACGTTCACCATTACCCTGCAAGAGCCAAACCCCGATTTCCTCAGCATCATTGCCAATGTGTATATTCTGCCTGAGGGCTATGAGAATCAGGCGACTGCCCCCGTTGGTACCGGCCCGTTCCGCTTCGTCTCCCGGAGTATTCAGGAGAATATCGTTCTGGAACGCAATGAAGCGTATTACGGTCAGTGTGCCTACCTCAGTAAAGTGACCTACAAGATTTATGAAGATGCCAACGCCCTCTTTACCGCCCTCAACAGCGGCGCGCTGGACTTGGTTGCACACCTGACCAGCGACCAGGTGGATAACCTGTCCAATGGGTATCAGGTTCTGGAAGGTACCATGAATCTGGTTCAGGCCATGTACCTTAACCACAATGTAAAGCCTTTTGACGATGTCCGTGTTCGTCAGGCGCTGTGCTATGCGGTGGATGTGGATGCCATGCTGGACTTGACCGCCGATGGTCACGGAACAAAACTGGGATCTTCCATGTACCCGGCGTTTACCAAGTATTTTGAAGCTTCTCTGGCTGACCGCTACCCCCATGACGTGGAGAAGGCAAAGACTCTGCTGGCTGAGGCCGGCTATCCCGATGGGTTCAGTTTCACCATCACCGTCCCCAGCAATTATACCCCCCATGTGAATACGGCCATTGTTCTGGCAGAACAGCTTAAAGCTGTTGGCATCAACGCCGGCATTCAGCAGGTGGATTGGAATACCTGGGTCAGTGAAGTCTATGGCGGACGGGATTTTGAGGCGACTGTGGTCGGTTTTGATGCAAGTACCCTCAATGCCGGCAGTCTGCTGGCCCGTTGGGTGTCCAACAATGGCAAGAACATGATCAACTTCAACAATCCGGAGTATGATGCTGCTTTTGCCGCCGCCCGGGGTGCCCTCAATGACGAGGAACAGACCGCACAGTACAAAAAGTGCCTGGAAATCCTCAGCGAGACGGCGGCTAATGTCTATTTGCAGGATTTGGCTGACTTTGTGGCCATCAACCCCCGGCTTGAGGGCTTTAAGTTCTATCCCCTCTATGTGATGGATATGTCCCTCGTTCGCTACACCCAATCTTAAAAACCCAATCAGGGAGGCAAGAACATGAAAACCATTCTTAAAAAGCTGATTGCTCTCATTATTACATTGTTCATGGTTTCTGTCCTTGCTTTCCTGGCTTTCCAGATTATTCCCGGTGACCCCACCACCAAGATGTTGGGTACTGAGGCTACCCCGGATGCCATTGCCGCGCTTCGCAGTGAGTTGGGGCTGGACAGACCGGTAATGACCCGCTATTTTGATTGGCTGGGCAGTTTCCTTTCCGGGGATATGGGCATCAGTTACAGCTACCGGACGCCGGTCGGGGAGATGATTGCCCAGAAACTGCCGGTGACGGCTTTGTTGACGCTACTGTCCTTCCTTTTTACGGTGGGACTGTCCATACCTCTGGGGACACTGGCGGGCAGTGTGCGCAGTAAGCTCCTCGACCGGTGCATAACCGTTACAGACCAGATTCTAATGAGTGTTCCACCGTTCTTTTTGGGGATACTGGCCTGCTATCTTTGCGGTATTGTGTTGAAACTGTTTACCCCCGGTGGCTATGTCTCCCTGGAAAATGATTTTTGGGGATGCGTTGGCTATCTGGTATTTCCTGCGCTGTCCATTGCCATTCCCAGAGCGGCGATGACCGTAAAGATGCTTCGATCTTCCATTTACAAAGAGCTGCGCCAGGACTACGTCCGCACGGCACAGAGCAGAGGCGCAGGTAGGTGGAGCATTTTGTTCCGTCATGTGCTGAAGAATGCCCTGATTCCGGTGATTACTTTTCTTGCGGTTTCCATGGCGGAAATCCTTACCGGCAGCATTATTGTTGAGCAGGTCTTTACCGTCCCGGGCATTGGCCGGTTACTTTTGGCCAGTATCGGTAGCCGGGATTTCCCGGTGGTGCAGGCGATTGTGGTGCTTTTGGCCACATGGATTGTGGTGGTCAACTATTTGGCGGACCTGCTGAATTTGCTGGTTGACCCAAGAATCCGCCGCAAATAGGAGGTGTAGGGATGAAAAAAGGAAACTTCTTCCTTTATACCGGAGCTGTCATCGTCTGTATCGTACTGCTTCTGGTGATTGTTGGCTTCTTCTGGACGCCCTACAGCACCACGGAAATGGATGGCAGCAACAAGACTCAGCCACCCTCCATAAGTCACCTGCTGGGTACCGATAATTTTGGACGCGACATCTTTAGTCGTGTGCTGGAGGGTGCAGGGACAAGTTGCCTTGTTGCGGTGAGTGTGATTGCCATTGGATGCGGTTTGGGCATTGTTATCGGTGGTTTGTGTGGCTACTATGGAGGACTGCCGGATTTGCTGCTGACCCGAATTTGTGATGCCATAACCGCATTCCCCAGCATTCTGCTGGCACTGGTGATTCTGAGCTTGCTGGACAATGGTATGGTGAATATCATTCTGGTGCTGGGTTTGCTGTTTGTTCCCAGTTTTGCCCGGGTCGTGCGGGCGGAATTCTCCCGTTGCCGTGGGTTAAATTATGTGAAAAGCGTAAGACTTATGGGCGCTGGCGACCTGAGGATCATGGTTTTCCATATTCTGCCCAACACCAGACAGGTTCTGATGCCTGCCTTGGCTATCGGGTTTAATAACGCCATTTTGAGTGAAGCCAGCATGAGTTTTCTGGGCTTGGGTATTCAGCCGCCCAATGCGTCTCTGGGCTCCATGCTCAGCGACAGTCAGATTTATCTCCAGAGCGCGCCTTGGTATGCTCTGGGTGTGGGCGGTGTGATGGTACTGCTGATTTTGGGCTTCGGATTGATGACTGAGGGCTTACAACGCTACGGCGAGAGAGATTGAGGAACGAACTATGGATGGAGCATTACAAGTCAGTCACCTGCGGGTGCGCTTCCATGATGCCGCCCCGGATCGCTTTGCTGTAAATGATGTGAGTTTCTCTATGGCACCGGGAGAGATTCTGGGACTGGTGGGGGAAAGTGGCAGCGGAAAAACTGTCACAGCCATGTGTGTCAGCGGATTACTGCCCAGACACAGAGCAAACGTTGAGGGGAGCATTACCCTTGCCGGTCAGGAAATCCTCACCTGTTCGGAGAAAGAATTGCGAAGCATTCAGGGACGGGATGTGGCCGTTGTCTTTCAGGAGCCAATGACCAGCATGAACCCGGTATATCCCATAGGGCCACAGGTAGAGGAAAGCCTGCGGATTCATACAAAACTCCACTCTGCTCAGCGAAAGCGGCTGGCTTTGGAGGCTCTGGCGCAGGTGGAATTGCCTCAGCCGGAGGTAATTTACAAAAAGTATCCCCATGAGCTCTCCGGTGGTCAGCTTCAGCGGGTGATGCTGGCGGCGGCGATTGTCAGCAGACCCAAACTGCTTCTGGCTGATGAGCCCACAACCGCACTGGATGTGACCATTCAGGCGCAGATTCTGGAACTGCTCAAGAAACTGAATCGGGAGACCGGAATGGGCGTCTTGTTCATCAGCCATGACCTCCATGTTGTGCGCAGGCTCTGTACCAGAGTTGCCGTTATGGAACGGGGAAAACTGGTGGAATTGGGTACAACAGAGCAAGTCTACCATGACCCGCAACATCCATACACCAGAAAGCTACTTGCGGCCATCCCTCACCGGGAGAATGGCCAATAACCGGGAGGCATGTTATGGGGCAGACCATACTGGAAGTCAGACATTTGAATAGTTTTTATGACGAGGGGCGCAGTATACTCGCCGGCCGCACCTCAAGAAAGCAGGTGCTGAAGGATGTCTCCTTTTCTCTGTATAGAGGTGAGGTACTGGGCTTGGTTGGGGAGAGCGGAAGCGGAAAAACTACCCTCTCCCGGGTCATTACCGGACTGCTTAAGGACTATGACGGAGAAGTAATCTCCCACGCCCAGCGCCCGCAGATGGTATTTCAGGATCCCTACAGTAGCCTGAATCCTGCCCACACCGTTGGTTGGATTCTGGAAGAGCCCCTGAAAATCGCGGGGAAGATGACCCGTCAGGAGCGAAAGGCGGCAGTACTGGAGATGCTGGAAATCATTGGCTTGGGTGGGGAGTACGCCAGCCGCAGACCCCACGAGCTTTCCGGCGGTCAGCGACAGCGAATTTCCATTGCCAGCGCAATCATCACAAGGCCTGAGCTTGTGGTCGCTGATGAGCCGGTCAGTGCACTGGACGTGACCATTCAGGCGCAGATTCTGGAGCTTCTGCTGAAGCTGCGGCGGGATTTTGACTTAAGCTATCTGTTCATCAGCCATGACCTCAATGTGATTCATCAGGTCTGTGACCGGGTACTGGTGATGAAAGATGGGCAGATTGTGGAGCAGAATACGGTTGAAGAAATCTTCCGGAATCCGGCTCATCCCTACACCAAACAACTGCTGGAGGCGGCCAAGTGACAATACCCATAATCCCTGCTTTATCACGGTTATCTGACTTTTTTCCGACGGAGAAGGTTTTGATTCATCGAACGGAAGGGAATATTGGGTAAGGATTATGTAAAGGTTATGCATATCCGGACAATTGACCACAAAATGTTGTGGTTTGCCGAGGATTGACGGGGTGTTCCCAACTTTTTACGGGACTTCCCCTTGTGTATGGCTGTGGATAAAGCTGTGGAATTTGTGGACAACCCATGGGGAAAACTCAGTTTATACACATTATGGTCAACTGAATTCAGGCGGATGTTGACACTTTAACCCGATTGAGGTCGAATTTTTGGAGACAAAATGATGTTTTCCACAGCCTGCGGGTATTATAACAGGAAAGGATGAAAGCAAATGGCAAGCATTTTACTCTATCACATTACGGGCATTAAAGAAGCCCAGATTCGGCTGCTCTGCGGTGGGCAGAAGATTTCTCTGCGTCCGGTGCAGGACAGCGAACTGCACATTCCCCTTGGTTCTCTGGCTGGCAGACCTGTGCCCTTGACCCAGAACGGGGAGGGAACATTCACCGAGGAAATGCTGGTTCTGGTGGACTTTACGGATTCTGAGCTGGACCGGTTTCTCGGGACCTACCGGGAGAGCGGCATCGCCCCGGTTTCTCTGAAGGCGGTGCTGACGGCACATAATCAGGGATGGGATTCCGTTGCATTGTACCGGGAACTGGTGCGTGAGCGGGATGAATTCCTGAAAAAACGCATGGGTCAGGGGAAATGAGGAAAATATGCGGCAGAAAGTGGAATTGAATTCATTTTTTTGCAAATTAACTATTGACAAATCCGGTTTCCGCCGCTATAATAATCAAGCTGCGAGCAATGCAGGAGTGTTGGAATGGTAGACAAGCACGTTTGAGGTGCGTGTGGCAACCGCCGTGTGGGTTCGAGTCCCATCTCCTGCACCAAAGAAGAAAGCCATTCTCGTTCAGAGAATGGTTTTTCTTTTACCTTGAGGATGCAGCTTTAAGGCAGTGCCGATTACAGGAGGAGCATATGTCCAGAGCAGAGCGAACCATCTTAACCAATATGTGCATGATTTCTGATGGGCGGGGGAATGTTCTCGTGCAGGAGCGCACCAAGCCGGACTGGCCCGGTGTGACATTCCCCGGTGGCCATGTGGAACCAGGGGAGTCCTTTGTGGGTGCGGTGATCCGGGAGGTGAAAGAGGAAACGGGACTGGATATTGTCTCCCCGGTGCTGTGCGGGCTGAAGCAGTTTATGACCGACGACGGTGAGCGGTATGTGGTTATGTTCTACCGGTGCAACCGATTCTCCGGAACGATTCAGGACTCCGATGAGGGCAGAGTTTTCTGGATACCCCGCGGGGATTTGGAGAAATACCCCATTACCGATGATTTTATAGATATGGTTCGGGTGTTTGAGTCCGAAGGGCTAAGCGAGTTTTACTACCACCAAGAGCATGGACAATGGTGCTATGACCTCCTGTGATGCTTACTTAATCCTGGGGCATAGCCTCAGGGTCTTTTTGCATCGTTGGTGTGATGTGTGCAAAGAAGAATAAATCTGCAATCCCTCTTTCAATCTGAGTAGATTTGGTGTATAATGAACAAAAAACAGGAAGGAATGTGAGCAAGCCAATGACCTATGAATTTGAAGAATCCGGTCTGCCGGAGGAAGAGAATAACCAGACTGCCGAAAATGGCGCGCCTGCTGAACCCATCCCCGAAAATCCGGATGCAGCTCCTGAGAATAAGAAGAAAGAAGAGGAGAAACTCCCTTTTGTGGAGCAGTGCTATCTTCTGCTCCATGATTTGGTCTATATTCTGGCCTTTATTACGATCTTCTTTGTCTTTGCCATCCGGATGGTCTCCGTTGAGGGAACATCCATGGAGCCTACCCTGAAAACCCACGACCAGATGCTTTTGGTGAGCAATGTATTCTACAATGATGAGGATATTCAGGTCGGTGACATTGTGGTTGCGCTCGCTCCCCGGTTTGATGATGACCCCATCATTAAGCGGGTCATTGCCGTTGCCGGGCAAACAGTTGATATCGATTTCAATCTGGGTATTGTCTACGTTGACGGCGTAGCACTGGAGGAAGACTATATCCTTGAACCAACCCATCAGCAGTTCGGTGGCAATGGTGTACAGTTCCCTATGACCATTTCTGAGGGTCATGTGTTTGTTCTGGGGGATAACCGCAATGGTTCATCGGACAGTCGACTGAATACCATCGGCCAGATCGATACGGACTATATTCTGGGGAAGGCTTTTGCGGTTATTTTCCCCGGCGTGGATGATGAGACCAAGACCCGTGACTTCGGGCGAATTGGGTTCATTGATTGAAGGAGAGAACATGGAATCGATTAATATTCAGTGGTATCCCGGTCATATGACCAAGACCCGGCGCCAGATGGAGCAGGATTTGAAGCTGGTGGATGCGGTCTGCGAGATTCTTGACGCCCGCATTCCGGTGTCCAGCAGAAACCCGGATATTGCGGCGATTTGCGGAAATAAACCCAGACTGGTTATCCTCAACCGGATGGATATGGCAGACCCCAGTGCCACCAAGCAGTGGTGCGATTATTTCAAAAGTCAGGGTCTGGCGGCTGTAGCGACGGACTGCAAGAGCCGGAAGGGGATTGCCAACTTTGTTCCCGCCGTCCGTAGCTTGCTTAAGGAAAAATTGCAGGCTTATGCCGCCAAGGGACAAAACCGCCCTCTGAAAATTATGGTGGTGGGTATTCCCAATGTGGGTAAGTCCACCTTCATCAATCAAATATCCGGACGTAAAGGCGCAAAAGCGGAAAACAGACCCGGTGTGACCAGAGGTGTTCAGTGGGTCACAGTAGACGAAAAGTTATTGTTGCTGGATACCCCCGGCATTTTGTGGCCTAAGTTTGAAGACCCGGATGTGGGTATTCGTTTGGCTTATACCGGCGCAGTGAAAGATGATGTGCTGGACATTGAGGGGCTTTCCGTTCATCTTATGGAGATGCTCTGGCGGCGATACCCCGGGGCACTGAAGGAGCGGTATAAGCTGGAGGATTTGCCTGCGGAATTGCCGGGCTATGCGCTTCTGGAAGCCGCCGGACGGAAGAGAGGGTTCCTCCTTTCCCGGGGCGAAATCGATACCGAGCGCATGAGCCGGGTGCTGATTGACGAATACCGAAGTTGCAAGCTGGGACGGTTTACTTTGGAAATGCCGGAGGATATGCACCATGAGTGAAGTGGATCTTCTGCAATATGAAAAACGATACTATGCCGAAGGTTTCGAGTGGATTTGCGGCGTGGATGAAGCCGGGCGCGGTCCACTTGCCGGTCCGGTATGTGCCGCGGCGGTGATTTTGCCCCGGGATTTGGATATCGAGACGAAACTCCCCGGGCTCAATGACTCCAAAAAGCTAACGGATAAGCGGCGCAGAGAGCTTTATGAGAAAATCAAAGCCTGTGCTGTGGCCTATGGCATCGGCACAGCTACGCATGAGGAAATAGACGAAATCAATGTTCTTCGGGCGACTTATTTGGCCATGAACCGGGCGCTGGCTCAGTTGCCGGAGCTGCCGCAGCTTGCCCTGGTTGACGGCAACCGGGACCCTGGGTTCCCGGTACCCACAGAACTGGTGGTCAAGGGTGACAGCCTCAGTGCCAGCATTGCAGCCGCCTCTATTTTGGCGAAGGTCTACCGGGATGATTTGATGCTGGATCTGGCAGAGAAATACCCTCAGTACGGATTTGAAATACACAAGGGCTATGGAACAAAGAAACACTATGAAGCCCTCCGGGAGCATGGGCACAGCCCGGTTCATCGGTTGAGCTTCTTAAAAAAGTTCTATGGGGAAAAGTAATGCACTGGGTGCTTGGGGTGAAGAACTGGCTCTTGCGTTTTTGCGGAACAAGGGTTATCAACTTCTAGCCCGGAATTATCGCAGTCGCTACGGAGAAATTGACCTGATTGTGCACAACCCGATGTTTCTGGTGTTTGTGGAGGTCAAATTGCGGAAGTCTGCGGAATTTGCCGCCGCCGCCGAATATGTGGATGCGCGTAAACAGGCCAAGTTGCGCACTACAGCGGAATTCTGGCTTATGGATAACGAAACCACCCTGCAACCCCGGTTTGATGTGGTCGAGATTTATGCCCCCTATGGTCTGCAAACCAGATGTCCCCGATTCTATCATTGGGAGGATGCGTTTTGAATGAATTACCCCGTATTTGACTTACATTGTGATACCGCACTGGCCCTGCTGGACGATTATGGCCTGCGCAAGAGCCGGCTGAACGAGCAAAGTGGACACATCGACCTGAAGCGGGGGCGCCAGCTCCACGGATATTGTCAGGTCTTCGCCCTGTTCACCACACCGGGCATGGACTTCTCCGGGAAAGCCACGGCGATGCAGCTTTTTGATGCTATGCTGAGGAATATTCTGGCAGAGCTGGCGGAGAATAAAGACACCATCACCCAAGCCAGGTCTCCTGAGGAGGCGCAGTCCATTGTAAACGACGGAAAGATCGCCGCGGTTCTTTCTTTGGAGGGTCCTGCGGGCATCTCTTTTGACCCGGGCAGGCTGGACGAACTGGCAGAGTTGGGCTTTGCCATGACTACCCTGACCTGGAATGAGCGCAACCCTTTGGCAGGCTCTCACCGTACCGGCGGTGGATTGACCGCTCTGGGGGCCGAATACGTTCGCAAGGCGCAGAAACTGAACATGGCCATTGATGTGAGTCACCTCAGTGAAGAAGCCTTCTGGGACATTATGCGTATCACCCAAGCACCGGTATCTGCCAGCCACTCCAACAGCAGAGCGGTCTGTGGTGTATCCAGAAACTTGACCGATGAGCAGTTTAAGGCAATTTGTGCCAGTGGCGGCGTGGCAGGGATCAACCTGTATACCGAGTTTTTGGGTAATGACCCGGTGACGGTGGAGACCATCTGTGATCATATTATCCACTGGATGGATTTGGGCGGTGCAAAGCATATTGCCCTTGGCGGTGATTTGGATGGCTGCGAAACACTGCCGGTAGGATTCACTGGCGTGAATGACTGGCCGGCAGTTGCGGCGACTTTGGCGAACCGTGGGCTGTCTGCTGCTGAGATTGAGGATATTTTCTGGAATAATGCCATGAGGATGTGGGGTAAATGCTGTATGTAAGCGCCACCAATCCCCGGGCATTGTATACGGCTCAGCAGACCATGAGTTTACCGTACGCCGCCGACGGCAGTCCCTTCGTCCCTTTGCGCGTTCCGGAGTACGACCAGGAGGAATTGGCGGAGCTGTTGGCGCTGCCCTTTTTGGACTGCGTGTGCCGGGTGATTAACCGATTTCTTCCGGTTTGGTTGCAGGCTGAGCGGCTAAGGGATTTGGGGTTTACCGACCCGGAGACGCTTCCGGTGCGGCATAAGGTTATTCTTGCCCAAGTGTATGACCGTTTGACCGGACAATACCGGGGAATAAAGGCAAAACTGTTGAAATCCATGGGCTGCCGGGTAAGTGTGGATTCTGCCTGGCCGGAAGTTGCTGTGGATATCGGCCTGCTTTTCGGGCTCTATGGTCATCTGCGTCGCAATCGGCGCATTTGTCATGGTGAGGAAATGCATCTGGCAATGTCTGCATCTGGGTTTTGCCTGCCGCTGGCCGCGGCATTGGCCCGGGAAATGGGATTACCTGTGGGGACTTGTCTGTGTGTATGCAGCGGTAACACCACGCCCAGGGAACTTTTGCACCGGGGCGAGGTCAGACTGGAAGCCCGGCAAAGAGACTGTATGACCAACACCCTGAATACGGATTCTCTCCGGAATCTGGAGCGTCTGATTCTTTTTCGGATTGATCAGGATGCCGCGGCCCACTTTTGCCAAACTGTTGACCACGGCGGTGTGTTTGCGCTGAGTAAGGAAGAACATCTCCGGTTACGGCAGGGCTTTGGGTTCAGCGTAGTCGATGCGGAGAGAGCCATATCCATGATTCCCCGGGTGTATCACAATACCTCGTGTTTGTTGAGCCCCCACTCCGCCATGATTTATAGCGGACTCATGGACTATCGGGCGGCTGACGGCGAAGTGGGAACGGTGGTTCTTTTGGCAGAGGAGAGCCCCATGAAGTGGGGTGAGGTTGTGCTGAAGGCAATGCATATCCCGGTGGAGAGCATAACCGGGCAAATTGAAGCTTTGGAAACAGAAGCCGCAAAAGGGCGGAAGGGGAATTAGATGGCACTGTATGCAATCGGTGATTTGCACCTGTCGTTGACGGTAAAAAAGCCAATGGATATTTTTGGCGGTGCATGGGTCGGTTATATGGACAAGCTGGAAGAAGGCATCAGCGTAATTGGTCCCCGGGATACCACGGTGCTGCTGGGTGACCTGACCTGGGGAATGGATTTTGAGCAAGCCAAGGCGGATTTTGCCTGGATTAATAAGATCCCCGGCAGAAAAATCATCCTGAAGGGCAACCATGACTATTGGTGGACAACCGCCACCAAGTTTTATCGCTTTTGTCAGGATAACGGTTTTGAGAATATGTATGTGCTCAATAATAACTGTTATTTCTACAATGACTATGCGATTTGCGGTACGCGAGGTTGGTTTTTTGAGGAAGAACGTAGCGGAGCCCACGATGAGAAGGTCTTCAGGCGGGAATTGATTCGGTTGGAGACTTCATTGAAAGCGGCAGGGGATAAGCTGAAATATTGTTTCCTGCATTACCCACCCCGATACCGGGGATATACCTGCGATGAGATTCTTGAGCTGTTCAGTCGGTACGGCGTGCGGTGTTGTTATTATGGTCATCTCCATGCCGATAGCCACAAATTAGCCATGGAAGGACTCTGGGATGGGGTTGATTTCCATCTTGCAGCGGCTGACTATCTGAATTTTCGGCCGTTATTGGTAATTTCTGAGGAAGAAATGCAAGAAAACAGTGGACAAGCCGGAAATTATTTGCTAGAATAGGACGGATAAATCTGTGACGGCAGAAATGCCCGCGGAAACCATAAATCAAATTCAACGGTCTCCAACAGGTGACCAAACATAGGAGGATTACACAAATGATCGTTAAGCTCGTGGAAAGAGAAGGCAACAAGGCCAAGATTACCGTGGAAATCGAGAAGGAACTGATGGAAGAGGGCGCCAATAAGGCTTACCTCGAAGCCCGCAAGAGCATCCAGCTTCCCGGCTTCCGTAAGGGCAAGGCCCCCAGAAAGCTCATCGAATCCATCTACGGTGCTCATGTTTTCTATGAAGATGGCCTGGAGAAGATTTTCCCCCAGGTGTATGAATTCGCTGTCGTTGGTCAGGAAATCAAGGCTGTTGGCCGTCCCAGCCTGACCGGTATGGAAGTTGCTGATGATGGCGTGACCACCATCGTCATCGAGACCGAGGTCTATCCTGAGGTCACCCTGGGCCAGTATAAGGGTCTGGAAGTGGAAAAGGCTGAAGCTGTGGTCACCGACGCAGAGGTCGATGCTGAGCTGGACCGTATGGCCAAGAACGTTGCCGGCACCGAGACAGTTGAGCGCGCCGCCGAAATGGGCGACACCGCCAATATTGATTTTGAAGGCTTTGATGCCGGCGTACCCTTCGAGGGCGGCAAGGGCGAGAACTTTGATCTGGTTCTGGGTTCCGGTTCTTTCATCCCCGGCTTTGAAGATCAGGTCGTGGGCATGACCGCTGGTGAGGAGAAGGACATTGATGTTTCTTTCCCTGACAACTATCACGCCAAGGAACTGGCCGGCAAGCCTGTTGTGTTCCATGTCAAGCTGAACAAAGTCACTGTTCAGACCATTCCCGCTATGGATGATGAGTTCGCCAAGGATGTCTCTGCTTTTGAGACTCTCGAAGAGCTGAAGGCTGACATCCGCGCCAAGGCTCTGGAGCAGAAGGAAAAGTCCATTCAGGGTGCTTTTGAGAATGCCGCTGTTGAGCTGGCCGCCGCCAACGCCACCGTAGAAATTCCCGAGGCTATGATTGAGGACGCTCTGGACCGTCAGATGAACAACTTCGCTTACCAGCTTCAGGCCAGCGGCATCTCCATGGAACAGTATGCCAGCATGATGGGTGGCGATCTGAGCACCATGCGTCGCGCTTTCCGCCCCGGTGCCGAGAAGCAGGCTAAGGCCGATGTGGTCCTCGATGCCGTTGTCAAGGCTGAGGCTCTGGAAATTACCGACGAAGAGGTCGAAGCTGAGTACAAGAACCTGTCTGAGACCTACGAAATGGAACTGGACAAGGTCAAGGCCGCTGTCAGCGTTGAATCCATTAAGGAAGACCTGCTGACCCGTAAGGCTGTTAAACTGATTGCTGATTCCGCTATCGCTGTTGCCCCCAAGGCTGCCGCGGAAGAGTCTGCTGAGGAAGTTGTTTCTGAGGAATAATCTCACCAAGACCTGGTTAGAATGAATCAGATTGGAAAGGAGTTATTTACTATGGGTTTAGTTCCTGTTGTTCTTGAGCAGACCAGCCGCGGAGAACGGAGTTACGATATCTACTCCCGGTTGCTGAAAGACAGAATCATTTTCTTGTCTGAAGATGTTAACGATGTAACGGCCAGCCTGATCGTGGCTCAGTTGCTGTACCTGGAATCCGAAGATCCCGAAAAGGATATTCAGTTCTACATCAACAGCCCCGGTGGAAGCGTTACCGCAGGTATGGCTATCTATGATACCATGCAGTATATCAAATGCGACGTGGCTACGATTTGTGTGGGCATGGCCGCATCCATGGGTGCTTTCCTCCTGTCTTCCGGCACCAAGGGTAAGCGCATGGCACTGCCCAATGCGGAGATTATGATTCACCAACCCTCAGCCGGTACGCAGGGTCAGATTACCGATATGGCTATCCACCTGAGACGGCTTGAGGTGATCAAAAAGCGGCTGAACACCATCCTTGCGGACAATACCGGCAAGGCTTTGGAAATCGTTACCGCCGACTGTGAGCGTGATAATTTCATGACGGCACAGGAGGCACTGGAATATGGTCTGATTGACCGTGTGATTACCAGCCGCTGATGGAGGTCTGAGATCTATGGCAAAACGCGACGATCAAAGCTTCCGTTGCTCGTTCTGTGGGAAGCGGGAGTCTCAGGTTCAGCGGATGATTTCCGGCCCGGGTGTCTATATCTGCGATGAATGTGTAAGGGTCTGTACGTCGCTTTTGGGAGATGAATTGTCGATTCCGGAGATTGACACCAATCTTTACGCACCAGAAACTCTGCCTACCCCGGCAGAGATGAGGGACTATATGAATGGCTATATCGTTGGTCAGGAGGAAGCCAAGGTTACTCTGGCTGTGGCGGTATATAACCACTATAAGCGAATCTACTTCGGTGCGGACAGTGATGTGGAACTACAGAAGAGCAATGTGTTGCTCATTGGTCCCACCGGCTCAGGCAAGACCCTCTTTGCTCAGACTTTGGCAAAACAGCTCAATGTCCCCTTCGCCATCGCTGACGCCACCACATTGACTGAGGCCGGCTATGTGGGTGACGATGTGGAGAATATCCTCCTGCGCCTTTTGCAGGCGGCTGACTTCGATGTGGAGCTGGCGGAACAGGGCATTATATACATCGACGAGATGGACAAGATTGCCCGCAAGAGTGAGAATACCTCCATCACCCGGGATGTTTCCGGTGAGGGCGTTCAGCAAGCGCTTTTGAAGATTTTGGAAGGTACAGTAGCCAGTGTTCCTCCCCAGGGTGGTCGTAAGCATCCCCAGCAGGAGATGATTTCTATTGATACCTCCAATATCCTGTTTATTTGTGGCGGTGCGTTCGATGGTCTGGATAAGATTATCGAGTCCCGGGTTAATCGATCCGCCATCGGCTTTGATGCTCCCGTTCGGGGAAAATCCAACCGGGATGTGGGTGCTTTGCTGGCTCAGGTTCAGCCTCATGATTTGTTGAAGTTCGGTATCATTCCGGAGTTGGTCGGTCGACTGCCGGTTATAACCGCCTTGCGGGATCTGAGCAAAGCGGATTTGATCCGCATCCTGACTGAGCCGAAGAATGCGCTGACCCGTCAGTACCAGAAACTGCTGGAAATGGACGGTGTAGAGCTGTACTTTGAGCCCGAGGCGTTGGATGTTATTGCAGAACAGGCGCAGGAGCGCAAGATTGGGGCTCGCGGTCTGCGTGCGGTGATGGAGAAAATCATGACCGGAATCATGTTCGACCTACCCTCGGATCTGTCGATCCAGAAGGTAACCATTACTGCAGACTGCGCACGAGGTGGACAAGCCACTATTCAGCGGAATCCCGCGTCTCCCCGCCAGAAGTGTCGGGTACACTGAACACACTTTGGTAGCCTGACACCCAATATTGCTTATTCGGAGGGGGCAGGTATCCTGCTCCCTCTGTTTCCATAGGTGATTTTTTGTTCCGGTATACCCGATGCCGGTGGTAAAGGAGATGATTTCGTGAACGAGATCGTATATTTGGAGCGTGTTCCCGTTTTGGCGCTCCGTGGGCTGACCATTTTTCCCAAACAGCTTATTCACTTTGATGTGGGCAGAGACAAGTCTCTGAAGGCGCTGGAGATGGCCATGCGGGAGGATCAACGGGTTTTCCTTGTCCCGCAAAAGGATTTGACCGACGATGACCCTGCTGTGGAAAATCTGGACGACGTGGGTGTCGTGGGTCACATTAAGCAATTGCTAAAGGTTCAGGGTGACCTGGTCCGGGTGCTGGTATATGGCGAGTACCGTGCAACCATCACAAGCTGCATCCAGACTGAGCCCTGTATTGTGGCCCGGACGGAATCTGTGCTGGATTTGCCTTATGATATAACTTCTCCCAAGATTGAAGCCCATATGCGCGACGCCATGATGCTCTTTGATCGGTATCTGGATATGACCCAAAGACCGGCACAGGAGATTCAGCTTAAACTGCTGGCAACCCGGGATCCGGGGTATATGGCTGATACCATTGCCCAGTATGTAAACTTTGACTATCGGATTAAAGCAAATCTGCTGGCTGTCCGGCATCCGGTGAACCGGCTTCTGGAGTGCGTCCGATACTTGCGCCATGAGAATAAAGTGCTGGCATTGGAAGCCGAGATTCACGAGCGTACCCGGGAACAGCTTGACCGAAACCAGCGGGAATACTATCTTCGGGAGCAAATGCGCACTATCCGCACAGAGTTGGGCGAAGATGATTCTGATGATGACATCATGGAATACAGAGCGAGGATTCACGATCTGAAACTGGAGGAATCCATTGACCAAAAGTTGCAAAAGGAATTGACTCGCCTGTCCAAGCAACCTTTTGGCTCAGCGGAGGGTGCGGTATTGCGCTCTTACCTGGATGCGGTTATTGCTTTGCCGTGGAATAAGCGTTCCAAAGAACGGGTGGATATTGCCGCAGCCCGGAAGATTCTGGATGCGGATCACTTTGGTTTGCAAAAGGTTAAAGAGCGCATTTTGGAGATTCTGGCCATTAAGCAGATGGCTCCGGAACTGCCCAGCCAGATTATTTGTTTGGTTGGCCCTCCCGGCGTGGGTAAGACCTCTATTGCATATTCTATCGCCCGTTGTCTGAATCGAAAGATGGCACGAATCGCTCTCGGTGGTATTCATGACGAGGCGGAAATCCGGGGACACCGAAAGACCTATGTGGGCGCAATGCCTGGTCGAATTATGGCGGCAATCACACAGGCAGGAACAAGGAATCCCTTGCTTTTACTGGATGAAGTGGATAAACTGGGCTCTGATCATCGGGGCGACCCATCCTCTGCTTTGCTGGAGGTGCTCGATGGCGAGCAAAACAGTACCTATCGGGATCATTATCTGGAAATCCCCTTTGATCTGAGTGAGTGCATGTTTATCACCACTGCCAATACAGTGGATACCATTCCCAGACCGCTGCTTGACCGTATGGAGGTCATCGAACTGAACTCCTACACCGATGAGGAGAAGCTGATGATTGCCAAAAATCACCTGCTTCCCAAACAGCGCAAGCGTCATGGTCTCAAAAAGACCCAGTTGAGCATTTCCGACGACTGCATCCGTGAAGTCATTACCTGCTATACCAGAGAGTCCGGTGTCCGCAATTTGGAGCGTCAGTTGGCGACCATCTGCCGGAAAGCTGACCGTAAGCTGATTGAAGATGAAACCATCAAGCGGGTTACCGTCAAGAGTACCAATCTGGAGGAGTTTTTGGGTGTTCGCCGCTATCTGCCGGATCGTCTGCCGGAATCCGATCCCGTGGGACTGGTGACCGGTTTGGCGTGGACTTCTGTAGGTGGCGAAACATTGGAAGTTGAAGTCAATGTGATGCAAGGCTCCGGCAAGCTGGAGCTGACCGGCAACCTGGGCGATGTGATGAAGGAGTCGGTTCATGCGGCCATGAGTTATATCCGCTCCAAGGCTGACTTGCTGGGGATTGATGCGGATTTCTATAAGACCAAGGACATTCATGTCCATTTCCCGGAGGGGGCTGTGCCGAAAGATGGTCCTTCTGCAGGGATTACGGTTTGTACCGCTCTGGTTTCTGCGCTGACCGGTCGACCGGTGAGACGGGATGTGGCCATGACCGGTGAAATTTCCATCCGGGGCAGGGTGATGGCCATCGGCGGACTGAAAGAGAAGACGATGGCGGCACTCCGTCACGGCATTAAAACCGTGATTATTCCTGAAGCCAATCTTCGGGATTTGGAGGAAATTGACCAGACAGTACGCGCGGGGCTCAACTTTATTACTGCCAAGCAGGTGGATACGGTGCTGGATGTGGCGCTGATTCGGGAGCCCGTGATTCCGGAGTATCCGGTGATCGAGAGCCAGAAGGCTATGCCGGTCGGCCAAAATGTGCCGAAAACCCAGACTGAAATACGTCAGTAGGTGAATATATGAACCTTCATCAAGTAGAATTTGTTCGCTCTGCGGCTCAGCCCAGAGATTTTATGACAGACAGTCTGCCTCAGATTGCCTTTGCCGGCAAGTCCAATGTGGGCAAATCCTCGGTCATCAACCGCATTTTGTTGCGAAAGAACTTCGCCCGGGTAGGTGAAGCTCCCGGCAAGACCATCCATGTCAATTACTTCTGTGTGGATAAGAAAGCCTATTTTGTTGACCTTCCCGGCTATGGCTATGCCAAAGTCCCTCAGTCGGAAAAAGAACGCTGGGCACGGCTTATGGAGAGTTTCTTTGACCAGGTCCCACTGGCCTTAGGCATTCTTATTGTGGATGCCCGGCACAACCCCACCAATAACGACTGCACCATGGCTCGCTGGTTCATGGATTCCGGTTGTCCCTTTGTGGTTGTGGCCAATAAGATGGACAAGCTGAAAAAGAGCGAGATTGCCGCCAATCTTGCGCAGATTCGTACCGATCTGGAGTTGCCTGAGGAGACGGTGTTGATTCCCTTCTCGGCAGAGAAGGGGACTGGCCGAGATGAACTCCTTCGGGTGATTTTGAAGGCAGCAGAGGGCTAATGTTTGAGAAATAGACCTGTTTTGGTGGGAATTCTGCCAAAATAGGTCTTTTCTTGACCTGCGTGAAAAAAACCTTGCAGAATTTGCGGGGACATGATAGAATAAACAAAGGTATATCTGTCGATAGTGTTAAGGAGCGGTATCATGAGCGGTTTTTCTCAATGGTTGCAGCAACTGAATTTTGGTAATACGGCGGAGCTGTTGATTACGGCTTTGGCAGCCATGTTTTGTATCACCGTCCACGAGGTGAGCCACGGCTATGCGGCTTACCGGCTTGGTGACCCTACAGCAAAGAGGATGGGGCGGCTCACCCTGAACCCCATTAAGCACATGGATATTGCCGGACTTATTTCCATGGCCATTCTTGGTTTTGGCTGGGCAAAGCCTGTACCGGTGAACTTCGGAAACTTGAAGCATTACCGCAGAGATACCATCATTGTCACTTTGGCTGGTCCGGTGTCCAATATTCTCCTGACTATTGTGTTTTTGACGGCTTACTATGCGCTCCTTACGCTGTATATACTCACAGACTTGCCGGAATGGATACAGTATGTCTTGCTGTTCTTCGGCTATGGCTACCGGCTCAATGCTGCGCTTGCCATGTTTAATCTGTTGCCAATTCCACCCCTCGATGGGTCTAAGGTGATTCTGGCCTTCCTGCCGGAGAAGTGGTATTGGTGGCTTTTGCGACATGAGCGCTATGGGTTTCTTGCTTTGGCGCTGCTCCTTATTTTGGGCGTGCTGGATGGACCACTGAGTTTCCTTCGCGGTGGATTGCTCTCTCTGATTGACCCCATTTGTCGCTGGCCGATTGCGCTAATCTCTAGTTTGATTGGATAGGAGAATTCCATGAATGAGCCCAGTTACCATCTGGAGGGTATCGTTAAAACCAAATCTCAGGAGATGGAGGATTTTAACGGCCCGCTGGATGTAATCTTGCTGCTGTTGAGCAAGAATAAAATTGAGATTGCGGATGTCTCCATCACCGCAATTTTGGAACAATACCTGGCCTATCTGGATGAGATGAAGCGGCTGGATATGGAGATTGCCAGTGAGTTTATTACCATGGCATCACACCTGATGTTGATCAAGACCAAGATGCTCCTCTCTGCCAGCGAACAGGCAGAGGCACAGAGCGAAATGGAACAGCTCCGCCAGTCCCTTTTGGAGCGTCAGCGGCAGGAATTGATGAGCCAGCTCCGTCAGGGTGTGACCTTCCTTGAAGGGAGAAACGAGATTGGCAGAGGACTATTCACCAAAGGTCCTGAACCGCTGAAGCGGGAACGGGAATATCAGTATCAGCATGAGCCGATGGATATGCTTCGTGCGCTGGTTGATATGACCGAGCGTAACCGCAGGCAGTTGCCGCCCCCTGCCAGTAGTTTTAAGGGCATTGTGGGTAGAGAGCCATTCCCGGTGGGGAAGAAAGCCCGGGAGATTATCCGGCGGTTGGTGCTCTATGGCATTATGCGATGGAAGCGGCTTTTCCGGGGCTGTCGCAGCCGGACGGAGATTGTGGCTACTTTTTTGGCAGTACTGGAGCTGTGCAGAAATGAAGCAATTTTGATTCGCGATGACGGCACCGGGGATAATCCGGAGCTGGAGTTGGTGAAAACTGAAGAAGAAGCACTGGGGAAGGAGGTCAGTTGATGGAACCTGAAGAACTGCAAAGAGCGGTAGAGGCGATTCTGTTTGCTGCCGGTGAGCCGGTTGAACTGAAGCGGCTGTGTGCAGCCATTGGTGCTGACCCCGATGAGGTGCGCCGGGCAACGGAGCGGCTTATGGATCATCTTGCTTTTGAGCGGCGGGGTGTCCGGGTTGTGCGGCTGGGGGATGCCTATCAGATGTGTTCTGCCGGTGAAATGGGGGATATCGTGGCAAAGGCACTGGAAACCAGAAAGCCACCCAAGCTGTCCTCATCTCAGTTGGAAACCCTGACGATTATTGCTTACTATCAGCCGGCAACGAAGGCTCTGGTAGAGCAGATTCGTGGCGTAGACAGCGCCTATTCCGTTACAGCATTGCTGAACAAGAAATTGATAGAAGAATGTGGCAGACTGAATGTACCGGGCAGACCCATTCAGTACCGGACTACCCCGGGCTTTCTCAGGGTGTTTGGACTCAAATCTTTGGAGGAACTGCCGGAGTTGGAACTTATGGACATCAAACCTCAGGAGCAGCTCACGGCTGAGGCACAAGTGCCGGAGCAACAGGAGATTCCCTTATGATTGCCCTGTATATCCTTCTGGGGGTGTTGGGCGTTATCCTTCTGGTGCTGATTCTGCCTATGGGCGTCAGACTGAACTACAGTGCCAATGGGCTGGCGCTGAAGCTGGTACTTGGACCCGTTCGTCTGACCCTGATTCCCCGGAAAAAAGGAAAAAAGAAGGAAAAAAAGCCGAAGAAGCCCAAAAAAACCAAGGAAAAGAAGCCAAAAGCCAACGCTTCAGCCTCCACAAAACAGCCGGAACAGAAGAAAGGTGGCAAACTTACCGGTTTGTTGCAGTATTTGCCGTTACTCTTTGAACTCATTGGACATTTCCGGCGGCGATTGTTGATGCGACATTTGGTCGTTCTGGTGGGTTTGGCTGGAGATGATCCCTGCGATTTAGCGCTTCTCTATGGAAAAGCCAGCGGCGCAGTGGGTGCGGCGATTCCCTTGCTTGAGCGAGCATTTCGCATCAGACGGCGGGATATTCAGATATTCTGTGATTTTTTGGCTGATGAGACAGAGGTCTATGTGGACCTGGAGGTTGTTGCCTGCCCCTTGAGATTGCTCACGGTCAGCCTGCGTTATGGCTGGAAATTTCTGAAAACCATGTGGAAACTAAATGCTGAAAAGGCGGTGTAATATTATGAGTCATCCTCTCCCCAATATGTTGGAATCTACCCTGCAGAAGGTCAGGGAAATGATCAATGTGGATTCTGTGGTCGGTACACCCATCACCACACCGGAAGGGATTACGATTATCCCGGTGTGCAAGGTCAGCTACGGCGTCGGCGGTGGCGGCAGTGATTTTCCCTCCAAGAATACGGCTCGTCCCGAGTATCCCTTCGGCGGCGGAACCGGCGTGGGGGCAAAAATTACCCCCATTGCTTTCCTGGTGATTAACGGTCAGAATGTGCGGATGCTCCCTATTGCTACGCCTGCAAATACCACTACGGATCGTGTGGTGGAAATGGTGCCCGACGTGCTGGACCGGATTGCCGGTTTTGTCGACGCCCGAAAGGAAAAGCAATCCGCAGAGGGATAAACTTATATTACCGTGGGATACTAGCCCTGGTGATGAAAGATGAGATGGTTTTTATTTCGTGCTGTTGGCTGGGTGCTGTGTCTTGTGCTGGTAATGTCGGTAATACCGGTATCTTACGGGGCCCAGTCTTCCGCAAAATCCTGCGTTTTGATCGATGCGGATTCCGGACGTGTCCTCTATGAAAAGAATGCCGATGACCGGAGTTTGATTGCCAGCACCACCAAGATTATGACGGCGCTGGTGGTCTGCCGGCAATGCAATGTGCTGGATCGGGTGGAGATTATGCCTGAGGCGGTGGGAATTGAAGGTTCTTCAATGTACCTGAGAGCAGGTGAAGTGCTGACGGTGCAGGATTTACTCTATGGTCTGATGTTGTGTTCCGGCAATGATGCGGCGGTGGCGTTGGCCATCTATTGCGGTGGCACTGTTGAGGGTTTTGTTCAGCTCATGAATGATGAGGCGCACAGACTGGGTCTTCTTAACACCCACTTTGAAAACCCCAATGGTTTGGACAATGAACACCATTACTCCACCGCCCGGGATTTGGCTAAGCTGACGGCCTTTGCCATGAAGAATCCTGTCTTCTGCAAGACGGTTTCCACTAAAAGTGTCCGGGTGGGAGAGAGACAGTTGACCAACCACAATAAGCTCCTGTGGCGTTATGAGGGGGCTGATGGGGTTAAAACCGGCTACACTAAGGCCGCCGGTCGGATTCTGGTCTCCACGGCAAAGCGTGAGGGCAGACGACTCATTGCGGTCACCATCAACGACCCAGACGACTGGCGTGACCATGCTAACCTGCTGGATATGGGTTTTTCCCGGTACAAGCCGCAGGTTCTGGTTCATTCCGGTGCGACCGTGGGGTCGGTGGAGATTCTTTCGGGAAGTGCTGACCGGGCAGGACTCTTGGCTGGTGAAACCTTCCGCTTTCCTTTGGCTGAAGGAGAGAAGGTTACCCTGTCTTATTCCGGGTCTGGCTTTGTCTTCGCGCCGGTAAAGCAAGGGGAGTGTGCCGGTTTTGTCCATGTCTTTGTGGATGGCGTGGCGGTTGGACGGATTCCGGTTTGCTGGTCTGAGACAGTGGATGAAGCAAGTATGCCGGAAAAGAAGCGGTTCTTCGGCCGCTGAGGTGGAGGAGAACATGAAAGAGCGACTGCAAAAAATCATATCTGCCCGGGGTGTCACCTCCCGCAGACGCGCGGAGGAGTTGATTGCTGCCGGTGAGGTGCTGGTCAATGGCCAGGTGGCAATATTAGGACAGCAGGCAGACCCTGATATTGATGTAATTATGGTATCCGGACAGGCATTGCCTGTCCGGAGTGAATTGGTTTATCTGATGCTCAATAAACCCCGGGGAATTGTGACCACCCTGAGCGATGAAAAGGGGAGAGACAACGTGGCGCAGCTTGTGGCGGACTGTGGTCAGCGGGTATGGCCCATTGGTCGGCTGGACATGGATTCAGAGGGTCTTCTGCTTTTTACCAATGATGGCGCATTCGGTCAGGCTGTTGCCCATCCCCGCGGGGAAGTGGAAAAGCGGTATCTGGTGTGGGTGCGAGGTTTTTCACCGGAAAAAGAGACCCTGCTGGGAAGGCGGGTGACTCTTGACGGATATACCATTGCCAAACCGGGTATCCGTGTGGTTCGTGCCCAGGGAGACAGAGCCCGGATCGAAGTTACCATTCATGAGGGCAGAAACCGGCAGGTGCGCAGAATGTGCGCTATGGCGGGGCTCAAGGTGATGAAACTGCTGCGGATTTCAGAAGGTGGCATTTCCTTGGGTAACCTTCCCCCCGGAAGTTGGCGTTACTTGACCCCCAATGAGATTCAAATCTTGCGCCAGGAAGGTAAATGACCATGGAACAGGATATTCTCAGGCTGATAGAAGACCGGATGTCCGGTCTTTCTAAAGGACAGCGCGCAATCGGCAAATACATATTGACCTCGCCGGAGGAAGCGGCTTTTTTGACGGCGTCAAAACTCGCGCAGAAGGTGGGGGTTTCGGAATCAACTGTCGTTCGCTTTGCGTTGGAACTTGCGTTTGACGGTTATCCGTCGTTTCAGGCTGAATTGCGGAAATTGACCCTGAGCCGGTTGGAGACCACGGGAAACACCCATGGCGGCAGTCTGCCGGAGAAAAAGACAACGTCTTTTGATGGTGATATTGGCCGGATTCAGCGGACGGCGGAGGCTCTGAATACGGAGATACTGGACAGTGCCGCGAACCAAATCCTCCAGGCAAATCGTGTGCATCTGTGTGCCTTTCCCGGGGGTGATCTTTTGGCCAGTTATATGGCACAGCGACTCCGGGATTTGATTTCCGGGGTGCAGTTACACCAATTCCGGGACGAGCGTGAGGCTTGTCAGTCCCTTTTGGATGTGGAACGGGGCGACTTGGTGGTGGTTATGGGCTTTTTGTTGCCAAGACTGGCTCTGGAGCGAACCATACGTATTTTGTATCACTTGGGTGCATCCGTCCTGCTGATGACTGACGGTCCGGACACCCAATGGCATCCTTATGTGAAATGGCTTCTGACTGCTGTTCCGGATGCCGATGAACGGATTCGGTCTCTGGCTGCGCCCATCAGCTTAATTAACGCCTTGCTGACCGCTGTCCTTCAGCGGCGGGATGACAGGATGAGTGCGCGGTTTATGCAATACGATGACATCAGAAGAATGATTAAACGATAACCCAAAGTATGGGGAGGATGTTTGTGATGTACGATGTGATTGTGGTTGGTGGCGGTGCGGCCGGGATGTTTTCGGCCATTGTTGCCGCCCGGCGGGGAAAGAGAGTCCTGCTGATGGAGCGAAATGACCGTCTGGGTAAAAAGCTGCGGATTACCGGAAAAGGCAGATGCAACGTGACCAACGCTTGCTCCGCAGAGGAGGTTTTGCAGAATATCCCCAAAAACAATCGGTTTTTGTACAGTGCGGTTACTGCTTTTCCGCCGGAAAAGGTGATGAGCTTCTTTGAGGAGCTGGGTTGCCCGCTGAAGGTCGAGCGGGGCAATCGGGTATTCCCGGTATCGGACAGCGCCCAGAGCGTTCTTGATGCACTGGGTAAGGCTCTGCGGCAGGAGAAGGTGGAAGTCCACCACTGCCGGGTGGAGCGACTGCTGCTGGAAGATGGAAACGTGACCGGTGTTGTAGCCGGGGGACAGGAATACCATGCCTCCGGCGTGATCCTGACCACCGGCGGGTGTTCTTATCCCTTGACTGGCTCTACCGGCGACGGATACGAAATGGCAAAAGCCTGTGGACACACCATTGTCGAACCGGTGGGTTCTTTGGTTCCGATGGAAAGTGTAGAAGATGACTGCGCCCGAATGCAGGGTCTGTCTCTGCGGAATGTGGCGGTGAAGCTGCTCAACGAAAAGGGTAAGGTGGTCTACAAGGATTTTGGTGAGTTGCTGTTCACTCATTTTGGTGTCTCCGGACCAACTGTCCTCAGTGCCAGTGCCCACATGGGCAAGCCGGGGAAGTATACCCTTTCTGTTGACCTGAAGCCTGCGCTGGAGGAGACTAAGCTGGATGAACGTATCCTCAGAGATTTGGATCAATACAAGAACCGGGCGATGATTAACGCCCTGACGGATTTGTTGCCCCGCACGATGATTCCGGTGGTGCTGAATCGTTGCGGTATTCCGGAGGAGCTGCCCGCCAATTCCCTGACTAAAGCGCAGCGAAGAATTCTGCTTGAAACCGTCAAGGGTTTCCGGATCACCATCAAGGGAAAGCGACCAGTAGCAGAAGCCATCATTACCTCCGGCGGCATCAAGGTATCTGAGGTTGATCCCAAGACTATGGCCTCCAAACTGGTGGGCGGATTGTACTTTGCCGGGGAGATTTTGGACTGCGATGCTTATACCGGCGGATTTAATTTGCAAATCGCCTGGTCAACTGCAAATTCTGCCGCACAAACAATTTGACAAATCCTGTTGCAGGGTATATAATATATTCCGAAGCTTTAAGTTAAGGAGCACGTCATGAAGGTCAAGAGAGTATACAGCATTGCCATTGATGGTCCTGCCGGTGCAGGTAAGAGTACGATTGCCAAGCGGGTCGCCAGTGAACTGGGCTTCGTCTATGTAGATACAGGTGCAATCTACAGAACTGTGGGATATCATATGGATTTGATGGGCATTGGCCCAAAGGATCGGGATGGTATTGAGCGGCTTCTGGATGATGTGAATCTGGAGCTTTGCTATGGCGAAGATGGCTTGCAGCATATGATTCTCAATGGTCATGATGTGACTGACGAGATTCGTACCCCCGCCATGTCCAGAATTGCATCCACCATTTCTGCTCAGCCCTGTGTCCGGGAATTCCTGCTGGATATGCAACGGGATTTGGCCAGAAAGAACAACGTTATCATGGATGGCCGGGACATTGGTACGGTCGTCCTGCCTTGCGCTGATGTGAAGATTTTTCTTACTGCTTCTCCGGAAGTTCGTGCCACCCGCCGGCTGAAGGATTTGGAACGCAAGGGCGAAAAGACAACCCATAAGGCGGTCCTGGCAGATATCATACAGCGGGATCACCAGGACTCCACCAGAGCCATTGCCCCGCTAAAACAGGCAGAGGATGCCATTTTGCTCGATACCTCTGAGTTGAATCTGGAGCAGGCAATTCAGGCGGTCATTGCACTTGTGCGGCAGAGGATCGTCTTATGAGCGTCAGATTGGGCAAATATGCCGGATTCTGTTTCGGTGTTGACCGGGCGGTAAATCTGGTCTATGAAGCTGTGGGCAGGGGAGAGCGCGTTTTCACCCTGGGCCCCATTATCCATAACCGACACATGGTTGAGCGCTTCTCGGCCATGGGCGTTAAGGTCCTGGAGCGAGCCAGCGATGCTCTGCCTGGCTCAACGGTGGTCATTCGTGCCCACGGTGTGCCCCGGGAGGAAGAACAAATACTAAGAGACATTGGCGTCAAGATTGTTGATGCAACTTGTCCGTTTGTCAAGCGTATCCATAAACTGGTCAGTGAGGCTGAAGATGAAGGCCGTACTGCCGTGGTGATTGGTACGCCCAGCCACCCGGAAATTGTTGGAATCGCAAGCTGGTGCCCCAATGGCAAGGTCTTTGAAACCCCTGAAATGCTGGAGAATTGGGCAAAAGATCCGTCAATTCCAGCGGATTTGCCAATTTGCATGGTTTCACAGACAACTTTGACTGCAAATTTGTGGGATTTGTGCGTGAAAATCGCAAAAAAACAGTTTACTAACCCGGAAATTTTTGATACAATATGCAGAGCAACAGAATACCGGCAAAATGAGGCGGCAAAACTGTCAGAAGAATGTCAAGCTATGGTTGTAGTAGGAGATCCGAAAAGTTCCAACACGAACCGTCTTGCTATGATTTGCCGAGAGCACTGTCCTAAAGTGACCTTGGTCGGGCAGGCGTCCGAATTGGATCCTGCGTTTTTTGACGGTGTTACAGATGTTGGAATCACCGCAGGAGCTTCAACTCCAGCGTGGATAATAAAGGAGGTCAACTACACTATGAGCGAAATTACTACTGTTGAGACTGGCGAGCAGTCCTTTGAGGAGATGCTGGAGCAGTCCATCAAGACTTTAAATACAGGAGATAAGGTTCTTGGCGTTGTCACACATATCGGCACCACTGAAGTTTCTGTCGACCTTGGCACTAAGCATGCCGGCTACATCCCCTGTGATGAAGTCAGCGCCGATCCCAGCCTGAAGCCCGAAGATGTGCTGAAGGTTGGCGAAGAAATCGAAGTCTTCGTGGTTCGTGTCAACGACCAGGAAGGCACCTGCCAGCTGAGCAAGAAGAAGCTGGACGGTATCCGTCTCTGGGACGAAATCAACGAGGCTTGCGAGAACAAGACTACCGTTGAGGCCACCATCGTCGACGAGAACAAGGGCGGCCTGGTTGCTACCGTTAAGGGCACCCGGGTGTTCATCCCCGCTTCTCAGACCGGTGTTGCCAGAGGCGGCGACCTGAGCGCCATGGTCGGTCAGACCGTGAAGATGCGCATCACCGAAGTCAACCGCGCCCGCCGCAGAGTCATCGGCTCCATCCGTGCCGTCAGCTCTGAAATCCGCAAGGCTGCTGCTGAGAAGATTTGGGCCGAGATCGAAGAGGGCAAGAAGTATCATGGCACCGTCAAGTCCATGACCACTTTTGGTGCTTTCGTGGACATCGGTGGTGTCGATGGCATGGTCCATGTCTCCCAGCTGTCCTGGGGCCGGATCAGAACTCCCTCCGAAGTGGTCAAGGTTGGCGACGAGATCGATGTCTTCGTTCTGTCCTTTGACGCTGAGAAGCGGAAGATTTCTCTGGGCTACAAGACCGATGAGATGAACCCCTGGACTCAGTTCTCTGCCAAGTACAATGTGGGCGATGTTGTCGAGGCTAAGGTTGTCAAGCTGATGACTTTCGGCGCTTTTGCTGAGATTATGCCCGGTATCGATGGCCTGATTCACATCTCTCAGCTGGCTGACCGCCGTGTCATGAAGCCTGAGGAAGTTGTCACTGAGGGTCAGGATGTCACCGTTAAGATTATCGACATCGACCTGGAGAACAAGCGCATCTCCCTGTCCATCCGTGCTCTGCTCTCTGGCGAGGCTGAGGCTGTGGAAGAGACTGAAGAAGTCGCTACTGAGGAATAATTTATACCCAAACTGCCGGGGCTGACCTCTGGTTTGCCCCGGCATATTCTCGAAGTCATTGGAGGAAATAGTTATGGTGAAGCATATTGTCATCTATAGACTTAAGGACGACTGCGATAAGGCGTCTGCCGTTGCAGAGATTGCCCAGGCGCTGGAGCCGCTGGTGGGTGTTGTTCCTGGCCTGCAGTGGCTGGAGATTTGTCCCACTTATCAGGGTGACGCGGATTATGCGCTGTACTCTGAGTTTGACAGTGCTGAGGCGCTTGCCGCTTATCAGGTGCATCCTGACCATGTGGCCGCCAAGTCCATTGTCCATAAGTATGTGGCCACCCGTATGGTTGCAGACTACGAGTATTGATTCCCGTGCATACACAACCCTCATGGTTACCGGCAATTGCCTGTAGCGATGAGGGTTTTGTTTTGCGATTGCGTGTGTACTTTTTGAAAACCGATTAAATAAACATCAAAACGGAATTGACAATCCGATGAGATTATGATAATATATCCGCAAGAAAACCGATGGAAACGGGAGGAATAAGCGCATGGAGAACAGATTAGAGAAGATAGAGATGTACTTTGCGCAGAAGATTGCGGATTGTGAGGGGCAGTATACTTCTCTGTGGGCCGATGAGCGTACGGACGATGCGGCATTTCAGAAAATCCAGAGCAATGTATATGGCATATTCCGGACGATTCTTCCGGTGTGCATCAAATTGGCCGGTGGAGATCTGACTCAGGCAAAGGCAGTCTTTCTGGAAAAGTATGGAGAAATCACTGGCAA
>SVLX01000010.1 GCA_015067725.1 Oscillospiraceae bacterium
CTCAATGTACTCACCGGCGAAGGTGAAGTTCACGGTTGCCAGTGCAGAACCGGCGGGAAGTTCTCTGCCGGAGGCATAAGCCACCAGCACCTTGCCCTCGCCGGCATTGACCGCCACCAGGTTGGTGGAGGTGGTGTCGACATAAGTCAGAACAGCGGGATCATAGGAAACTTCCAGAATACCGTTGCTGGCGGCAACTTCCTCTGTCAGCTCGATGGCGATGGTGCCGTCACCGGGGACGAAGGTGGAGTTGTTGCGGATTTCTTCGGCTTCCTCAACAGCGACCATGGCCATGGCGGCATCAGCCTCGTTGTTCCCGGAAACAGTGACCTTGCCGGAGTTTCTGATGTCGGTAGCTTCAATGGTCTCAATCTGGCCGGAGACCAGGTTGGGGGCTTCTTCAGACAGATTCAGGGCAGAGTCGAAGTGCAAAACGCCAATGAAGTTAGCACCGGGGATGGAGCCAATCTTACCGGCATTGTACTCAACTTCCAGCATATCCAGAGAAATCTCAACATAGTACAGTTCGGGACGCTTGTCGTTGTAGGAAATCAGCAGGCCCAGGTTGGTGCCATCATTGACATAGACCATGCCCATGTTGGCAGCAAAGTTAAAGCGCAGGCCGACATTGCCAACTTCTTCCACAGTAGCACTGTACTTGACAGTAGCAACACCATCATTCAGCTCAACTCTGGGAACAACGATGAAATTATACAGCACACCGGAGGTAGTCAAAACAGCATAGGAGTAAGCAGGATACTCAACGCCCTCCTCGGTGACAGTAGTCATGCCCAGGAAGTCCATTGCACCGGGCACACCGTCGAACTCGCCAAACAGTGCCCAGCCACGGAGATTCATTTCTTCCTGATTGAACATATAGATGTTCTCATTAATGTCCACAAAGATGGGCATATCACCAGCGGTAATGGTGGCGGGGTTGCCGTCCGCATCGGTGTAAGCCAGCTCGTAGGCGGGCATGGTGGTGAGGTCATAAATGATGTTGTTGGGATCCATGTAGGCGATGAAGGTCGCCTCGTAATCATATTCGGGCTCAACCATAACCAGGTCGGTCACGGTATCCATATCGGCGGCCATGTACCAGCTTCCGTCGCCGCCATAGATCTTGCCATTATGGACGCCGCCAATCTTCATGTAAGAGTGGTCGTAAGCTCTGATGGTGGGATTGGTAATATCCTTGGTGTCAATAACGACCCAGTTACTGCCTTCTTCCACCAGATCCAGCTTGGCATTGACGGTCAGATCAACCTTCATCGCAGCTTCCACATTGACGGTAACTTCCTTGCTCAGGCTGTTGTCCTCAGTGGAAACGGTGATGGTGGTCACACCAGCCTTCACGCCAACGACCAGACCATTTTCATCAACAGTGGCAATGGTGGGATCATTGGAGACGAAGGTCACGCCGCCGGTGTAGTCCTGAGCAGGAGCAACGGAGGCATTAATCTGGGCATCGTCGCCTTCCACCAGATTCAGCACGCTCTGACGGACACGGAGCGTCATCTCGGTGGGCGCGGTATACTGATACAGGGAGTATGCGGGCCAGACGGCATCACGCACAGTGCCCAGCTCCAGGGTTGCGCCACTTTCAGGAACAACCGCATACAGTCTGGCAGTGGAGTCGCCATCGGCATAGTGCAACAGCACCAGACAGCCGGAGACAGGGTCATAAACCAGACCGCCGGAATTGGTGGTGGTGGCATTGGCAACATTGGCGAGTTTCAGGTTGGAAATGCCCATGGGCTTGGTGGTGAGCTGGTAGCTGGCTTCGTTGATACCGTCGTCGGTCTCATCGGGATAAGCTGCCAGCTTCAGTTCATAGATGTTGCCGCTTTCGGCAATGCCATAGAAGATGTACTGGGGACAGTTCTCATAGGTTGCACCGGACTTCTCACTGACCACGGTGGTACGCTCAAAGCCCACGGTGGTAATCAGAGCCAGTTTGCCCAGATGGCTGATGTCCAAATCCACCATTCTGTTCTCATGGGGATTCAGGATGGTCAGCACTGTGCCATCTTCAACAGGCATGATGAGACGGTCAAAGTAGCCATCTTCCGTCAGCTCAGCAGGAGCGGCAGAGGGCCAGTCATAATAGCAGTTCTCGGTGGACTTCTTCACGCCCACTTCAAAGATTGCCTCAGCCTCGAAGGTATCGGGGTCAGCGGCATAGACATAAGATCTGTTGTGGTAATACAGGGTATCGTTCAGGATAACGCCGCCCAGACTATCCGATGCGGCCTCGGCGATAATCTGCCAGTTCTCCACATCCAGAGAGTTGAAGTTGACCCACAAGGAATTGCCGTCTTCATCCTGCAGATAAGCATTCAGGTTCACATCGGGCAGATCGCCAACGGTGACTTCAATCTTGTACTGGATGTAGGGGGCGGCATTGGTGGTTACGGTGACGGTAGCAGCACCCTTCTTGAGGGCAGTCAGCAGACCATCGGTAACGGTAACCACGGATGCATCAGAGGTCTCCCAGGTCAGGCTCTGGTCCTTCAGGTTCCAGGGCTTGAGGGAGGTGGCAATCTGCGCAGAGGAGCCCACGACCATCTTCATCTCGGTGGGATTGATGGTGAAGGACTCAACTACATCCGTCTCAGGCACAACGCCCACATCGGGAGCGGTGAAGTACATGGCCATAAAGCCCTTCTTATGGTTCATACCACTGGAGCTATATTTGTATGTACTCAGATTAAACCAACCGGGGTAGTCCAGAGCAGACAGACCGGTGGGATTGGAGTACTTACCATAGTAGTACAGCCGGTCATCGTCATGGTCCCAGGCCAGAGTCGCGCCACCCTGGTTATAGCCAATGATGTATGCGGACTTGCTCTTTACCTGCAGTTCCTTAACAGCTCCATCCACCACCATATCCAGGGTAAAGGAATACAGGAAACTAGCGAAGCTATAATTGTCGCCGTCATTGACCACATAGAATGTGCCGTCATCGCTGATCGCCAGAGCCCGCAGCTTATAGGCTTCATCCGTCTTCGCTTTGGGGTTGGTAATGGTCACATAGAACTGCTCAGTCAGTTCACCGGTCATCAGGTCAACGGTATAGATGATGTTGCCTGCGCCCAGAGCATAGAGCTTGTTGTCCGCATAGTTGAAGGCCATATCTTCAATACCGTAAGCGGAGCAGTCAGACAGATAGGTTGCGCCAGACCAGTTGCCATGAGGCGCAACATAGAGCTTGTTGTCAGTGCCAACGGTATAGACATAACCGTCAACGTATTCAGCGGCAACAACATCCACATTACTGCCACCAACATTGGCATAGTTGGCATAGTCCAGGTCAGCATTCATCCAGACATTGCCGGAAAGGACACTGTAACCAAAGAAGTTGCTGTTGACGTCATCGGGGTTGGGCTCGTCACCGCCACCTTCGCCGCCGTCATCATCTTCTTCCAGATTCAGGGTGACTTCGTAAGTGCGCTCGTTGCCGGCATAGTCGCCCAGCACCAGCAGGCACTTCTCACCGGCCTTGATGCCGGTCAAATCCAGCGTGAACACCTGCATGGTGCCGGGTTCACCGAAGGTCTCGGGAAGAATGGTGGTATAGGTCTTGCTGCCGTCCAGCTTCACGAGACTCATGGCAGCGACCTGCTGGTTATCCTTCACATTGACGATCAGTCTGTTCTGGTTTTCAATGTCTCTGGAGATGGCAATGACTTCGGGCGCGGTATCGTCAACCACCATCTCAGTTCTCAGGTATGCGCCTTCGCCCAGGACACCGGAGGCCATAATCTCACGGACCCGCTCCAGCGTCAGGATTTCGCCCAGCGCATAGTATTCGGGGATCGCCACGGTGGTCACGGTAAAGCGGTCACCTTCCTTCAGACCCAAGTCGCTGACCATCCGGCCAATGAGCTGAGAGGAATCGGTATTCCGCCATGCGCCGCCGTTGACATAGTAGTAAGCACCGGCCAGCATGGTATTCAGCGCGGTACTATGCAGCAGATTGCCCGCCTCATCCTCAATGAGCACCACCATTGCAGCGGCATTACGGATCAGCATGGAGTTGTAGCTCTCCAGAATGTCGGTGCTTCTGACAGCCTCTCTGCCGGCAGGATAGCTGGTCTCCACCTTGTAGGGGTTACCTACCTGGAAGAAAGACTCGCCATCCCGGTTGATCACCAGATTGTTATTCTGGGTAGCACCGGTATACGCCTTGCGGGTATCGCCATAGAGCTGCTCAGCATAAGTAACACCGAACATGGAAGGATCGGTCCAATTGCCATAGAAGCCCAGCACGGGGATGGAGTGGACACTGTCGCAGAGGTTGCCTTCCGCATCCTCTGCGGGGTTGACGAAGACATAGCCTTCTACATAAGCACCGTTGGGATAGGTGCTATCCAGAATTGCCTTCTGCTGACTTGTGAGCTCTGCGCACACCTGAACGGCAACAGACTTACCGGCAGGAACGGTAAACTCACCAGTCTGGAGACCGGCCAGCAGCAGATGGGCATCATAAGTGTTCACCGCACCGCTGGCATCCACATCGGCAATGGCATCAATCTCTGCCGTCAGACCGGCGCAGTAGTCCAGAATGATCTGGGCATCGGCAGCATCGGTCTTGCCATCGGCATTCAGGTCGCAGTCAACGCCAACGACCTCAGGCACATAGGTTGCGCCATCGATCTTATAGGTCACATTGGCCGTCATGGGATTGGTGAACTGGAGCAGGTTAGTCCCATCACTGGCCTGGGTGAACAGCTCCGTTGACATACGATAAGTGGTATCCTTCTCGGAGAAGTTGTTGATGGTGAAGCCAAAGTTGTACACACCGGTGCGCTCAGGATCATCGCCCAGCTCCGCCTTGACCTTACCGTCAGCGGCATAGGCGGTGGCATCTTCATCCATCATAATATAAGCGTTGGCGCGAACGGCATCATCCAACTGAACCAGACCTGCGCCCTGACGCAGCACAGGATAGTAATAATCCATGGAGCCTTCATAAAGCGGCAGAGCGGTAGACATCATCAAACTCTGGGAAAGCTGACGAACGGTCAGACCGGTCTTCTCCGTCAGGTTATTGGCACGGATATACTCCGCCATAACGGCAGCGGCACCGGCCATCTGGGGTGCGGCCATGGATGTACCGGACATGAGTTCATAGCTCTTGCCGCCAATGGTATCGCCGTTGACGGAATTGATGTTACCACCGGGGGCAGTAATCTCAGGCTTCAGCTCCAGAGATTCGGGAACACCCCAGGAGGAGAAGGTAGACATGACCTGATACCGGATTTCCTCGTTCTCATAGTCGGATTCATATCCTGCGTTGTCCACAGAGGCAACAGCCAGAGAATTGGAATAAGAGCCGGGGCTGCCGCCGGTATGGAAGCGGATATCTTCCACGAACAGCTTGCTGCCGGTGACCCGGTTGAACCAGTGATAGGAGTTACCGCCGGACATGGTCACCACGGTATCCGTCTGCTGCAGGCTGTTCATCAGTTCTTCATAGGTATCGGTGTAGGCAAAGCCGGGAGCGGCAGAGCCCAGAGACAGGTTAACGCTGTCACAGCCCAGAATGATGGCGTCCTCAATGGCGGCCATATAGTCAGAGGCATAAGCACCACCGTTAACGCCGAAGACCTTCATGGAGATGATCTGGGCATCGGGAGCAACACCCACCACGCCAACAGTCTCAGCGGCGCTGACAAAGCTGCCGTCTCTCTGCGGCAGGTAAGCGTTGGCGGCGGCAATACCCTCAACGTGAGAACCATGGGAGCCCTGACCGTCATAGTCATGGACAACTCTGTAGTTCACGTCGATATAGTTATAGCCGAAAGGAACCTTGGTGGTGTTGTAAGCCTTATCCACATCCAGATTGGGGATATTCAGCTTATCGGCAACAGAGAGGATCTCCTCCTTGTCCAGCAGGTCCAGGCTGGCCACATAATCTTCGTAGCTCATGCCGGCCTTTTCCGCATTGAGCTTCAGAGAATACTCGAAGCCCTTACTGGAGAAGGACTGGTGATCCAGGTCGATACCGGTATCGATGACCGCCACACGGCTGCCTGCGCCGGTATAGCCGTTTTCCCAAGCAATAGCGGCACCCACCTGCCAGATGGTATTGCCGGTATTGGGTTCGGCGGTGTCGTCGCCGCCCTTCACCACATCGGGCTCATACAGGGTCTCCAGAATAACCTGGGCGACGCCTTCCACCTTTTCAATGGTGGCGATGTCGCCATAGGCAACATTGGCGGAGATCAGGTTGGCCGCCAGGGTCAGATTCCACTGGACGTCCAGCTTTGCACCCAGAGCCTTCTCGATGCTGCCGGTAATGGCAGTCTGCTCCTGAGCCAGTTCACCACGATAGGACATGGCCTCCTCATTGGTGGCGATATCCATGGTGGAGAATCCGGCCTGAAGGGTGGATTCCTTGTCCAGAATGATGGAGACGCGGACCATATCCGTATCTTCATATTCCGGCGCTTCTTCTTCCGGTACTTCTGCCGCGCCCAGCATGGGCATATCGGCGGAAGCCTTGGTTTCCTGGAAGCGGACTGAAGTGGCGTGGGTATGCCGATGGTCTGCTGCATTAACGGGTACAGCCAGACCCAGGAGCATAACAGCCGCCAGGAGCAGGGACAGGATGCGCTTTGACAGGTTGTGCTTCATAGGGGTATACTTCCTTTCCTTGTATTCCGGGTAAACCCGGTTGGTGAGTTGCTCAACCCGGCGATTCCGTGTTGAGGATTGGCGCAGGAAGAGTGGCGTTTCTTTCCAACTTTATCGAACTGCCACCATATCAGCGTCATAACTAAATTATACCATATTTTCCCGGACGATGCAACAATTTCTACAAGCATATCATCATAGCATTATGTACAAAATTATGCGTCGTTTTTTAGGCAAAATCCCATTGTGCGCTGTGCACACACCAACGCACAAGAATAAACCGCCTGACCGGCAATGATAAACCGGTCAGGCGGTATACGGATTCCCTTATCCCAGAATGGCCTTCAGATCCTCTTCCGGGGTAGTGATGGGGGCGATGTTGTAATTCTCCACCAAAATCTTCAGCACGTTCGGGGAGACAAAAGCCGGGAGCGTGGGGCCCAGACGAATATTCCTGATGCCCAAATGCAGGAGGGTCAACAGGATACAGACCGCCTTCTGCTCATACCAGCTCAGCACCATAGACAGGGGCAGCTCATTCACCGAGCAACCGAATGCACCAGCCAGAGCCACCGCAATCTGGATGGCCGAATAAGCGTCGTTGCACTGACCAATATCCAGCAGGCGGGGAATGCCACCAATATCGCCCAGATCCAGGTCGTTGAACCGGTACTTGCCGCAAGCCAGCGTCAGAACCACCGTATCTTTGGGGGTTTTCTGAACGAATTCGGTATAATAGTTCCGACCGCCTCTTGCGCCGTCACAGCCGCCCACCAGGAAGAAATGGCGGATTGCGCCGGACTTGACCGCCTCGATGACCTTGTCTGCCACACCCAAAACCGCGTTGCGACCAAAACCGGTCATCACGGTATTGCCGCCGTTGATGCCGGTGAAGGTCCGGTCCTCAGCGAATCCACCCAGAGCCAGCGCCTGCCGGATAATGGGGGTGAAGTCCTTGTTTTCCCCAATGTGGGTAATTCCCGGCCAGCCAACCACCGCCGTGGTGTATACCCGGTCACGATAGCTGTCCTTGGGGGGCATCAGGCAGTTGGTGGTAAAGAGGATGGGGGCGGGCAGATCAGCAAATTCCTTCTGCTGATTCTGCCATGCCGTGCCGAAGTTGCCCTTCAGGTGGGGGTACTTCTTCAGTCCCGGATAGGCATGGGCGGGGAGCATCTCGCCGTGGGTATAGATATTGATGCCCATACCCTCAGTCTGCTCCAGAAGGAGCTTCAGGTCATGGAGGTCATGGCCGGTCACCAGAATAAACGGGCCCTTCTCCACGGTCAGAGAGACTGCAGTGGGAATGGGGTGGCCATAAGTCTCGGTATTGGCCTGATCCAGCAGAGCCATACACTTCAGGTTGATTTCGCCCACCTCCAGTGCAGTCGCCAGCAACTTCTCCAGACTCAATTCCTCAATACCCAGAATCACCAGTGCTTTCAGCAGGAATGCATCCACATCCGCATCCCGGTAACCCAAAGTTGCCGCATGGTACGCATAAGCCGCAACACCGCGAATGCCGAAAAGAATCAGAGAGCGCAGCGAACGCTGGTCTTCCTCCATATTCCACAGACGCTCCACATCATAGTCGTCATTTCTGCCACAGCAGGCGGCACAAGTACCGCACTCCGGCGTCAGCCTGTACTTCTCAGCCAGCACCTGATCCATAAGCCGCTCCAGTGCTTCATTGTCAAAGTTTACATTTGTCAATGTGGCAAAGAGTGCCTCCCGGATGATTTGGTGCGTGGTATCATTGAGCTTGTGCTCATTGCCTTCAGTGGCTCTGGCAAGGCCGATCAAATCTCCGGTCAGCCGGTCCTGAAGCATGGCGGTGTCTTCCTGCTTACCGCAGACGCCCATCTTTCCGGTGCAACCTTTGCAACCGGCAGTCTGTTCGCACTGATAACAAAACATGGTCATTCTCCTTTTTCTTGTTCAAAATTAGTCGATAATGTCTCCGTTGGGAGTAATGGTGACCACCCGGTAAGGTATTTCCTTCCCGCTGGCCTCCAGCGCCGTCTGGACCGCAAAGGGCAACCCTCCACAGCAGGGCACCACCATCCGGGTCACGGTTACACTTTTGATGTTGTTCCGGGTAAAAATCTGCTCCAACTTTTCGGCATAGCTTCCGGCATCCAGCTTTGGGCAACCAATCAGGGTTACCCGGCCATTCATGAACTCCCGATGGAAATTTCCATAGGCATAAGCGGTGCAGTCGGCGGCAATCAGCAGGTCTGCGCCGTCAAAGTACGGGGCGTTGACCGGCACCAGCTTTAACTGAATGGGAAAATTCCGGAGCTGACTGGGGACATCGGCACAATCACCGCTCTTGGCAGGTTTCATGCTCTGGCAGGAAGACCCGGGGCAACCACAGGGCAGCGGCTTCTCCTCCTGCGCTTCTTTGGCTTTCCTGGCCGCCAGTACCGCCGCCTCGTCATAAGCAGGGGCCTCTCTGACTTCAAAGGAAATTGCTCCGGTGGGGCAAGCCGGGAGGCAGTCGCCCAGTCCGTCGCAGTAGTCTTCCCGGAGGAGTTTGGCTTTGCCGTCCACCATGCCGATTGCCCCTTCGTGGCAGGCTTTGGCGCACAGGCCACAACCGTTGCACTTCTCCTGGTCGATGGTGATGATTCTGCGCTTCATGCAACCTCCCCCTTTTTCTCCTTCTCCGCTTTTTTCCTCTCCCGCTCTTTGGCGGCTTCTTCCTTCTGCCGGGCGGCAATGGCCATCATATGCCGGTACATCTCTTCGCCCACACATTCCCGGGCGTGCTGACACCACTGCACACAGCTCAGGGTATCGTTATAGGCCACGAAGCCGCAAGTCTCGCAGGCGACTTCCGTATCGATAGAAAACAGTTCAATGATGCTGCCGCACTGGGGGCAGACCTTCTCGTGAATGGTGGGGGTGCGGGGCTTGCCTTGGCATCCGTCCATAAGCATCATATTGGTTTACCTCCTTGTTCTTGACTTTGTGCCCTAAGTATACTATACTGAGGGGTAGATGTATGTTGTTTTTCCAACACGGGAGGGATTTTTTTGCAAGAATTTGTTCCGCTTTTGTCTCGTTGCACCTTGTTTCAGAATATCCGGCAGGAAGATTTGTCTCCCATGCTGAGCTGTCTGGGAGCAAGAGTCACCACCGTCAAAAAGAATCAGCTTATTATGCGGGAGGGTGAGCCTGCCCGCTCTGTGGGAATCGTCCTGTCCGGCGGGGCACAAATCATCAAAGAAGACTATTACGGTAACCGCAGTATCGTCGCCCGGATTGAGCCCGGTGAGCTTTTTGGTGAGAGCTTCGCCTGTGCTGGTGTGGATGCTCTGCCGGTCAGTGTGGAGGCAACGGCAGACAGTCAGATTATGCTCATTAACTGTCACCGGATTACGGTGAGCTGTACCAACGCCTGCGGATTTCACAGCCGGTTGATTTACAATTTGCTGCAGGTGGTGGCCACCAAGAATCTGATTTTTAACCAGAAGATTGAAATCACCTCCAAACGCACCACCAGAGAAAAGCTGATGACCTATCTGCTGTCCCAGGCCAAGGCCCACAACAGCAGCAGCTTCACCATCCCCTATGACCGGCAATCCCTGGCGGATTATCTGGGGGTGGAGCGCAGTGCCATGTCCGCTGAGATTGGCAAACTGCGGAAAGAGGGCATTTTGGAGTGCGATAAAAGCCGGTTTAAGCTGCTCATTACCGGTCAGGAGGTCCAATGAAACAGAAAATTGCCTTCCTCTGCGTCCATAACTCCTGCCGTTCTCAAATGGCAGAGGCTCTGGGCAAACACCTGCGGGGGGACGAGTTTGCTTTCTACTCCGCCGGGACAGAGACAAAACCCCGCATCAACCCCGATGCCGTCCGCCTGATGAAGCGGGAATACGGCATTGATATGGAAGAAACCCAGTTCAGCAAAACCTTTGACCAAATTCCCCAGCCGGATATCCTGATTTCCATGGGTTGTGAGGTTGCCTGTCCCTGTGTGGGCAGGGATTTTGATGACAATTGGGGACTCCCCGACCCCACCGGGCAACCGGATGAGGCTTTTCTCTCGGTCATGTCTGCCATCCGGGAGAAGATTCTGGAACTGTAAAAATGCGCCGCCGGTCAGTTGCGATCGGCGGCGCATGATATATTGTGTATTTCCGTCAGTGGGCAGAATTTTACATTCAGCCGGCGGTATTCTCCAGAATGTCAATGGATGCAACCATCTGCCGGAAGTCCTCTGCTCTGGTGTTCTCGGTATAGTCATTGAACATAAAGCAGTAGGTCTGGTCTGCCAGCACAAAATGGTAGTAGCCATGGACAGGCACACCGGTGACGGTAAAGCTATACTCCACAGAGAGGGCGGGATAACCGTCAATCTCTGTGGTGGTCAGGGAATGGATGACCACAGAGTCCTCATCCGTCGTTCCGGCAAGAGTACCCAAAAAGTCTTCCTCCGTCATGGTCAGAACAGTCTCGCTATAGGGCATAGTCATCACAATAATCTGAGACAAATCCTGTGCCATCCACATAACCGCAGTCTCCTCCTCAGCCAGGTTCACAAACCCCTCGGGAATCGTCAGGGCCCAATGCTCTGAAACATATTCCACAGCCGTATCCGGAATCTCAATCACCGGCTCAGTGGCTTCGGTGGTGGGCTCGGTAACTTCGGTGGGTTCGGTGGTGGGTTCAGTGGCTTCGGTGGTAGGCTCGGTGGGTTCGGTGGTGGGTTCGGTGGTCACCACAGGGGGTTCACTGCTGGGATGATCGTCGGAATTGTCGGTACAGCCGGCCAGCATGGACAGCATCAACATCAGAACCAGCAAAATACTAAACATCTTCTTCATGGTTATACTCCTTCATTTTAACTTAATTTCCGTCTCTTTGTCCGGGATTTAACCCTCATCGGACACAAGAACCCGGAGAATCTGACCAATATACAAATCATGGAGGTCCCGCTTGGGGTAATTGTCTTCCAGCACAGTCTTATCCAGGAAGCCTTCCTCCACCAGCGGCGCCCGGTACAGCTTCCGGCAGACCAGCACCAGCTTCGCCTCATTAAACCATGTGCAGTCCTCGTCAAACACCGGGGTCAGTCCACAGGCAGCCACCTTGTCCCCATCCCGCCCGGAATGAGAGCCCAGGTAGCCCAGTTGCTTTTTATAATCCTCAGAAAAGAATGAGAGGGTATAGCATTCCTCCCGGTCCATAAATTCCTTGGTATACCGCTGAGGGCGGACATAAACCACGGATGTGGGCATACCGCCACTGTGACCCCAAATTGACCCCAGATGACCCCAGGAAGCGGTCATGGTGTTATAACCCCGGTCTTTGTTGCCGGCAGTAATCAGCATCCACTCCCGGCCAATGAGGGTCATGGGATTCATGGTCAATTCCGCAACAGGAATCTCTTTCATTTTGCATCCTCCTTTGCTTTTGTCTGCCCTCTGACGATCAGTGGGCAACAAGAATGATTATACCATGGAATTCCAAAAAAGATAGGGGGAATTTGTAAACTTTCCCCCCATCTGTATTCCTTTTCTCAGGGTTCGGTGGTCTCGCCAATGATCGGCATAGGGCTCAGTTCCAGCACATAGACCGGCAAATCCTCCACCTGAACCACATGGCTCACCGGAGCATAGCCTTCGCAGGTCGCCTCCACCTCATAAATCCCCGGCTGGTCGACCAGAAGACCATAGGTATCGCCTGTCTTGCTGGGGATAAAGGTTTCCGCCACGGTATATGGTCCGTTTTCTTCCTTTTGCTCCATTCTGCGCACCTGCACCGTTGCCTCTGCCTCATCACCAGTCTGCAGGGTGATGAGGATGAAGCTCCTCTCCCCGGCATCGAGCACTTCTGCCCCTGGCGCTTTGTTTCGGTTACAGCCGGAAATCAGGGTCAAAACCAAAGTCAGGGTCAGGGTAAGGGTAAGAATTCTTCCAAACCGTCTTGTTTCCTTGTTCATGGTCTTACCTCCCCTCTCCGGTTTCCGTCTCAGCCAGGGTCAGCAGCACCCCGGACAATCTGTCTTTTAAGGTGAGGGTTGCCGTCACCGGGTCATAGCCCTCAGCCGTAAAGGTCAGGCTCATGGTATCCGCACTGCCCGGCAGAATCACGGCATATCCTCCGTCCGCCGCAACCATCACCGGCATAGTGCGCCCACCCTCACCGGTAACCTGCAGGTTGTCGGTCACAATGGATTGTTCCTGACCGTCTTCCAAAGTCACAAGCAGCACATACACCGACTGCTCCTGAAACCACTGGAAATCGAAGCCGTTTTCTGCGGTATATTTGTTGACGCCGTCGCCCTGAAAAGTCGCCATCAGCACCGAGACACCGTCATATTCCATATACACATCATTGGGTCCGTCTGCCAGTTTCAGGTCGCAATAGCCCTTTTTGTTGAACCGCTCCTCTCTGCACTGGTAGGGTGTTTCCGGACTGCGGTTGACCGATACCAGAGAAACCTGCCGCAACTTGATGTCACCGGTATTGATGAGTTGTAGTTGCAAGCGGCTTTCAAAGTCTCCTTTGACGATAATCACCGTGAGAATCACCGCCACCACAAGGAGAATCACCGCCGCCCAGCCAAAGAAACCCAGATTGTAGCCCCGGCTGACTGGTCTGGGAGCAGGATTCCTCCGCTCCGGCGTTTCGTCGTCGAAAATGGGATTCTGTCTGGGTGGGGTAGGTTCCGGCTTTTTCTCCGGCTCAGGCTCTGGCTGGTTGCGCATCCGGTCATCGCCGCCATTATAGGGGCAGTATTGATAGTTGGCTGAGGAGTTGCAGTAGCACCGAGTGATTTCCCGATCCTGAACTTTTCCCTTGATTCTCAGGCAGTGGTAGCCATCCAAAAAGCTGGCTGAGTTGTCAATATGCGGACAAGGCATAAAACCCCTTCTTTCTTCTCCTGAATATGCACACTTATCTTAGCACAGGGGCGGAAGAACTTTTTTCTCCCCGAATGATTTCCAACGGAAACAGGGCTCCCGCAAGCGCGAAAGCCCCATGATACCTGATGATGATTGCTTACAGCGGTAAGGTCACCGTAAAAACGATGGTTTTCTCCCCGGGAATAGACGCCTGAATCTTGCCCCTGTGGGCATCCGTAATGGCTTTCGCCAGAGAAAGACCAATACCATGACCACCGACACCGGAATTCCGGGCAGAGTCCACCCGATAGAACCGGTCAAACAACCTGGACAGCGCCTCTTTCGGCAATGTCTCCATGGTGGTATTAAAAACGGTGAGCTGAGCTGTCCTGCCCACCCGCTCCAGCTTCAGTCGGATTTCGCCACCCTCGGGTGAGTATTTGATGGCATTCTCCAACAGTACCGAGACCAAATGACTGATGGCTCGTTCATTTCCCCGGAAATTCAACAGTGGCTCAATCTGGGTGGACAGCTTCCGTCCCCGCGCTTTAGCCAGTGTCTCAAAGGAGCCGACCGTCTCTGTCACAGTGTCGGACAAAGGGAAGTCAATCATGGCCGTGGTGCGCTTGGTGTCCTCCATCCGGCTCAGCAGAAGCAGGTTGTTGGTTAATTCGCTCATCCGGTCTGTCTGCCGCTGGATGTCTTCCAGCCATTCGTTTTGTCCCAAATCCATCTCCAGCACATCGGCGTCCGCCCGGATAATGGTCAGGGGTGTCTTCAGCTCATGCCCGGCATCGGAAATAAACCGCTTCTGCATCTCGTAGCTCTCAGCAATGGGCTTAATGACGCGGTTGGACATAAAACTGATGATCACCATGACCAAAAGCAGAATGACCAGTGCGATAATGGCACTGTTGAACATTACCCGGAAGAAAAAGCCCATGGTATTGCTGGTATCCAGGAAGATAATCCGCAGACCGGTTGCTTCATTGACCTTGACATAGCGGTAGACGCCATAGAACCCCCGCTCATCTTCCAGCTCTGCCACCTGAGCGGCAAACTTCAGTGCCCACTCGTCGCTGATGGCGGCAATGTGGCTTGTCTCCATATCAATCAGCTCATTGTTTTCGTTGAGTAAAATGGAGAAAAACCGACTCTCATGGGGTAGCTCCGCAGAGAAATAGAAGTTCCGCTCCGCTTCCTCTGACTTGTTTTCCGGCGGTTGTCTGTCCGGCAAAGATTCCAATGGCGGATTCTCCTGACCATCCGGCAGTGTATCCGGCGTTTCGCTCTGAGGCTTGTCTTTTTCGTCCTCCGGTCGGTTGCCATGGTCATGCTCCGGTCCACGACCGTTGTTTTGCTCCGGGAATTGGCCCTCGTTCTCTGCCAGAATAGAGAGAATCCAATCCGCGTTGCGCACCATAGACCGGTAACTCAGCACATTCAGCACTGCCACCAGGGAGACCAGAATCACCGTCAGGCAGAGCGTGGTCATCAGGACAAACTTGACCTGAAGCTTCTTCATTTGTTCAGTCGCTCCAGAGAGTATCCGGCATTTCTGGTGGCCTTAATCTGGATATTCGCTCCCAGTGCAGTCAGCTTCTTACGCAAATACGACACATAAACCCAGACCACATTGATGGCGGTGTCACTGTCATAGCCCCAAATCCGCTCCAAAAAGCGACTGGTGGAGACCAGGTGGTTGGGGTTGGACATGAGAATCTCCATCATCTGGAATTCCTTGTTGGCCAGACGGAAGCACCCGGTGGGGGACGACAGCTCAAAGGTTGCCCGGTCAAGGGTGATGTTGCCCACGGTAATCCTGGAGCTGTTGGTGGTCTGGCTGCGGGTGATTGCCCGGACGCGGGCCATCAGCTCACGGGTATCGAACGGTTTGGTCAGGTAATCGTTGGCACCGGTATCCAGACCCAGCACCTTGTCCTCAACTTCAGCCTTCGCCGAGAGAATGAGGACGGGAATCTGACTACCCTGCTCACGGATCGTCTTAAGTACGGTAATGCCATCAATTTTCGGCAACATCAAATCCAGAATCAGAGCATCATAGTTGTCGGATTCCAGAAACTTCAGGGCTTCTTCCCCATTGTATACCGCATCCGCGGCATACTTATTCTTCTCCAGAATACGGATAATCGCTTTGGACAGGGAATGCTCGTCTTCGGCCAGTAAGATACGCATAAAACAGACCGCCTTTCTATATCATAAAAGATTTCAGAAATTGTTCCATCGGGGGTGGAAAGCCAACTCTCCCGTATCATAATCATAGCATACAACACCTACATAAAATTAACATAAAAGTTTCAGAGCTTCAGAAAATATTCAGAAATACAGTGATTTTATAAACTTTTTATGACCTTAACGCCCAATTAAACTATCCGCCCTATACTTGCAACAATGGAAGGAGGGAGGATATGGGCTACCAGTCAAACTTTAAGCGATACGAAATCAAATATCTCCTCACCCCGGAACAAAAGGCGCTGATTCTCTCCGCCATGGCCGACAATATGCTACCGGATAAATTTTTTCGCTCCACCATCCGCAACCTCTACTTTGACACAGGCAACTACCAGCTCATCCGCCATTCCATTGAGCGTCCCGCCTACAAAGAAAAGCTCCGGGTGCGCAGTTACCGTGAAGCCGCCGAAGATACCGAGGTCTTTGTGGAGTTGAAGAAAAAGTACGACCATGTGGTCTATAAGCGCCGGGTCGCCCTCAGGGAATGGGAGTCCCTGCTCTGGCTTCGTGGTGGTGGCTATCCCCGCCCGCCATGCCAGATTTCCCGGGAAATCGACTATTTCCTCAGTCACTATCCGTCTTTGCATCCCACAGTCTTTCTCAGCTATGACCGGGAGGCATACCGCAGTAAAGACGGCAGTGACTTCCGCATGACCTTCGACAGCAACATCCTCTGCCGTCAGGAGGATTTGTCCCTCGCCTGTCCGGTCTGGGGGACTGCGCTTCTGCCGGAAAACCGGATTCTCATGGAGCTGAAGACCTCCGGCGGAATTCCCTTATGGCTGACCCACATCCTCTCAGAACAGCATATCTATAAAACATCTTTCTCTAAATACGGTACTGCCTACCAAACCATGATTTTCCCCACCCAGACAGGAGGTAACCTAATCCATGCTTAACGAACTTTTCCGTGGTCTGTTTGATGCCGAGACCACCACCGTCATTGCCATTGGAGACTTTCTCCTCTGCGTCCTCATCTCCCTAGCCGCAGGCTTAATGCTGGCCGGGAGCTATATGTACCGCTGTCGGTACACCAGAAGCTTCGTCTTTACTCTCACCATGTTGCCCGCCGTAGTCTGCGTGGTTATAATGATGGTCAACGGCAATGTGGGTACCGGTGTGGCGGTTGCCGGTGCATTCAGTCTGGTGCGCTTCCGCTCCGTCCCCGGCACAGCCAAAGAAATCAGTATGCTCTTTTTGGCCATGGGCGCAGGGCTGATTGCGGGCATGGGTTATCTGGCGTTTGCCCTGCTCTTTACCCTTTTGATGGGTGTCCTGACTCTGGTGTTCAGCCGCATTTCCTTTGGGGCGAAGCGAAACAACAGCAAGTATAAAACTCTGACCATCACCATCCCTGAGGATTTGGACTACAGCGGCATTTTTGACGAAATCTTCCTCCGCTATGCCACTGCATGGGAGCTGACCCGGGTCAAGACCACCAACATGGGCAGTATGTTTCGTCTCACCTATGACCTGACCCTGAAAGACACCGGGAAGGAGAAAGCCATGCTGGACGAGCTCCGCTGTCGCAATGGCAATCTGGAAATTTCCGTCTCCCCCCAGAGTACCATGGTCACCGAATTGTAAGGAGGTCAATTATGCAAAAGAAGTTCTTTTCCCTGATGCTCATTCTGGCTCTGCTCTTTACCGGCTGTACCCAATCCCCGGCAGACTCCACCAGCCAGACCAACGCCGACAACACCGGTACAACCAACAGCAACTCCGGCAGTGCCGCCCAGTCCCCTTCCGATTTGTTCTCTGACCGGGATTTGCGGGGCGACTATACCACAGCAGGAAGCACCGTCATCACCCTGAACGGCACTGACATCCAGATTGACGGCAAGGGCGCAACCAGCGAAAACGGCATCCTCACCATCAGCGCAGAGGGTACATACCTTCTCTCCGGCACACTGGATGAGGGCATGATTCTGGTGGATGCGGAGAAAACCGAAAAGGTACAGCTTGTCCTCGCCGGGGTCAGCATTACCAGCAGTGTCTCCGCACCCATTTACATCCGGCAGGCGGACAAGGTCTTCCTCACCCTTGCAGAGGATACGGAAAATGCCCTCCACAGTGGCGAAAGCTTCACCGCCATAGACGAAAACAACATCGATGCCACCATCTTCTCCAAAGAGGATTTAACCATTAACGGCAATGGCAATCTGACCGTCACCGCCCCTGCCGGTCACGGCATTGTATCCAAAGACGAGCTGACCATCACCGGCGGCAGTCTCTCCATCACCTGCGCTAATCATGGCTTGAGCGGCAAAGACAGTGTCTGCATTTCCGGCGGCAGTTTTTCCATCACCTCCGGAAAGGACGGGATTCAGGCGGACAACGATGAGGATACCACCCTTGGATTCATTTTTATCTCCGGCGGCAGTTTTGACCTGAATACCCAGGGCGACGGCATCAGCGCCTCCTCCACCCTCACCATTGAATCCGGCAATTTCACCATAGAGACCGGCGGCGGCAGTGTCAACGGTGAAAACCGGACTTCCGGCGGCTGGGGCATGATGGGCGGCGGTCCCGGGGGTATGGGCGGTCCCGGTGGCTGGGGTGGCTTTGGCGGTTTTGAAGACGCCAGTGAAGAAACCGAGGACTCCACCAGCATCAAGGGGTTGAAATCGGCAGGAAATATGACCCTCTCCGGTGGCAATTTCACCATTGACTCTGCCGATGATGCCATTCACACCAATGCCTCTGTTACCATTTCCGGCGGCGAATACACCATTTCCACCGGGGACGACGGTGTCCATGCCGACGAAACCCTGACCATCACCGGTTGCACCATGACCGTTACTGAAAGCTACGAAGCACTGGAGGCGCTGGACATTGCCATTTCCGGCGGTGACTTCACCCTCAATGCCACAGACGATGGACTCAACGCCGCCGGCGGCGTGGATTCCTCCGGCTTTGGTGGAGACCGGGGCGGCGACCAGTTCGGCGGCAGAGGTGGACCCGGCGGTATGGGTGGCGGAATGGGCGGACCCGGTGGCATGGGTGGCAATTCCGACGGCAGTATTGAGATTTCCGGCGGAAACCTCTATGTGTGCGCCTCCGGTGACGGCATTGATGCCAATGGCTATCTGCTGATTTCCGGCGGCTATGTGGTGGTCTGCGGTCCGACCATGGGCGATACCGCTACACTGGACTATGACACCACCGCCACCATCACCGGCGGCACATTCATCGGCACCGGCGCATCCGGCATGGCACAGACCTTCTCCGACTCTCAGCAGGGTGTGATTGCCGTCAATGTGGGCGGTCAATATGCCGGGACAGAATTCCGCCTCACCGATGAAAATGGCGAAGTTGTCCTGCAATATGCCCCCAATCTGGACTATGCCGTGGTCATTCTCAGTTCCCCGGACATGGTCAAGGGCGAAAGCTACACCATCACCCTGGGCGAAGTCAGCGGCACCTTTACTGCAAGCTAAACCCCATAGCGCAAAAACGGTCCGCAGATTTTCCCCTGCGGACCGTTTCCTTTTATGCCTTTGTGGCGTTCTCTGCGATGTATCGGGCGGTCAGATCAGCCGCCTCCCGAACCACCCGCAGGCAGGGTCTTCCCTGATAGTATTCCGGGGTTCTGTCCTCAGGGGTGGGCAGAGTTGAGGGGTCTTTCAGCAGTTCCCGGCAGAGAATCGTACCATATTTCTCCCGAAACCAACCGGCAACGGTCTGAATCCGGGCATAGTGTGCCGTCTTCTCCTGCTTCGCCTCCGGGGAATCATAGCCATAGATTGCGCCCAGCGCCAGAAATGCCCCGGACAGCGCACCGCAGACCTCACGCATACGGCCCATTCCGCCGCCAAAGGAAGAAGCCAGCTTCGCCGCCTGTGTATCCGGAATCCCGGTCAAATCGGAAAAGGCCAGCATCACCGCCTGGGCACAGTTATAGCCCTCCAAAAACAACTGTTCCGCACGTTCACCATAAGTCATTGTTATCGCCTCCTGTGGGTATTCTAGCATATATGCCACAATTTTGCAATGCTGTCCGGTTGACTTTCTCTGTTTTTGCGGTATACTGTTAGGTATGATACGCTGGGTTTTGTCATAATCCCGGCGTAACGTTTGAATAGAAAGGATGATCCTTGTGCGGATTAAGATTACCGCTGACAGCACCTGCGACCTCTCCAAAGAACTGCAGGAACGCTATGATATTACCGTCCAGCCTCTGACCGTTATCCGGGACGGTGTGGAGTATCTCGATGGTGTGACCATCACCCCTCAGGATATCTTTGACCATGTGGCAGCAGGCGGTGCACTGTGTACCACTGCCGCAGTCAGCATCGGTGAGTATGAGGATTTCTTCGCCCCCTATGCCAGGGAATATGACGGTGTGATTCATCTGAATATCGGCTCCGGCTTCTCCTCCTGCTATCAGAATGCGGTTTTGGCCGCCGGCAGCTTTAATAATGTCCGGGCTGTGGATAGTCAGAATCTGTCCACCGGCTATGGTCTGGTGGTGCTGGAAGCCGCAAGACTGGCTCAGGAAATGGACGATTTGGACGAAATCTGCACCAGGCTCAATGATTTCGCCACCCGGGTTGAGGCCAGCTTCATCCTGAAACAGCTCAACTATCTGGCTAAGGGTGGCCGTTGCTCCACCGTTGCCGCACTGGGTGCCAATCTGCTGAATCTCCGCCCCTGCATTGAGGTCAAGGACGGCAAGATGGTGGTGGGCAAAAAGTACCGTGGTCCTTATGAGAAATGTCTGGTCAGCTACATCAAAGAGCGGCTCACCGACCGGGAGGATATCCGTTATGAGCGCATCTTCCTGACTCACACCACCATGAAGGAATCCGACCTGCAGGCCGCAAGAGAGGCACTGAAGGAATTCGACTGCTTCCTTGAGGTACTGGAAACCACCGCCGGTTGCAGTGTCTCTTGTCACTGCGGCCCGGATACCCTTGGCGTACTGTTCGTCCGGAAGTAATTTCTATGGGTAAACCAATCCCCCCGTGGACTCTCCTTGGGGGGATTTTTCCGTTTATCCCCTGAAAGAAGGTTAAACATGAAAGCCGATTGTCATATTCATATGGTACTCGACGGAGTTTGGTACAAAGATGCCATCGCCGCCCACAAAGACCACCCCAGAGATGACCTGATCCACACTGCCCTGCGGCAGTATCAGGCGCTGGGCTATACTTATCTCCGGGATGGGGGCGACCGGTGGGGCGTGGGTGTCCGTGCCCGGGAATTGGCAGGAGACTATGGCATTACTTACCGCAGTCCCATATTCCCCATCTGCAAATTGGGGCATTACGGCGGATTCATCGGCAAAAGCTATGAATCCATCCGGCAGTACCCGGCACTTTTGCAGGAAGTGCGCCGGCAGGGCGGTAACTTTGTCAAGATTATGATTTCCGGGCTCATGGACTTTGACCGCTATGGGGTGCTGAAGTATGACCCTCTTGACCCGGCAGAAATCCGGGAGCTGATTCACATTGCCCACGAAGAGGGCTTCACCGTCATGGCCCATGCCAACGGCGCACAGACGGTCATCGCGGCATCTCAGGCAGGGGTGGAATCCATTGAGCACGGGGCATATCTGAACCAGGAGGCACTGTGCGCCATGGCAGAGAATCAGGTCATCTGGGTACCCACCCTCTCCACCATCGGCAATCTCCGGGGCGAGGGTCGATTCCGGGATGATGCGGTGATGGCCATTTTCGACAGTGCCACCGGGAATGTGGCCGCTTTTGCCGCCATGGGCGGACTGCTCGCCCCCGGCTCTGACGCAGGGGCCTATGCCGTACCCCACGGGGCAGGCAGTGAGACGGAATATGCCCACTTCCGCTCCTGTCTGGGTGAAGACAGTGACTCTGTTTTGGCCCGCGGCACAGCCGCCATTGTGGCGCGGTTCTGAAGTTCACAAGACATAAAGAGACTCTCCCTGTCCTTCCGGCTTTGGGAGAGTCTTTTGTATCGTATTATGATGATTTCCGGGTTTCTCTGCGGTGGGCGAAGTAGGCAGGCAGATACGGCAGAGCATGAATCAGCAGATAAATCCCATAGACAAAGAGTACCGACAGCCAATCCGGGGTCATTCTCCCCAAAGGGGCGAAGAAGAAGGACTCCAGCTTAAAGAACATATAATCCGAATCCACCGGAGAGAAATTGACCGCATTGGCCACCAGCGACAGCAGCAGGCAGGGTACGGCAGGCAGAAGCAACTCCCTGGCTTTGGTCACGCCGGAATAGCGGTGATAACCGGAAAGGAGCATGGTCAGGGCGCAGAAGACCATGACGCCATGATAGAAGAAGGTATGGGCACCGGCAAAGGAGATGCAGGAATAATTACTCAGCACATTGGCGGGATATACAAAGTTAATTGCACCACCCAGAAGCCCCAGAGAGCAGACATAGCCGCAAGCCGCCCGGCGGACATTTCCTTTCCCCCAGATGGCAAAGGGCATGGTATACATGAATATACTGCAAGGATACAGCGGCAGTACCCCCGTCCACTCCACGCCCACATTTCGCCCGGCACAGGACTCCCAGACGATTTTGGTGACCTCCAATACCACCACCGCCGCCCAGAGAATCCCATAAATCCGGCGGATGGTCGTCTCTTTCCGGCGGTAGGTCAGCCGGCATCCCGCCACAAGAACCCCCACGCACACCAGCGAAAACAGCAAATGCAAGGGGGTAAACAGTGTACCGGCCATCTCTCCTGCCGGGGGTAAAAAGTCTTTGTGGGTAAAGAAATTGCGCAATAGGTCCATAAATGTTGTCATCCGATGCTCTCCATCCTTCCCGCCCTCGTATTCATCCGGGTTTTGTCCCCATCATAGCCCAGTTGTAACCGCTTGTCAATGGGTATTCCCGTCAGGGCATTGTTTTTTTGCCGGCAGTATTCCGAAAAAACAGTAGCCACAGCAGTTTTTTTATGGTATAATCTCTCCAAATACCCGAAAAACCGTCGGGGTTTATCTCAGCCGGAACCTCCGGCTTTTCAACAAGGAGTATGCCTATGCAATATCTGATTTCTTTTTTGGAAGGAATAATCACCTTCATTTCTCCCTGTCTTCTGCCTATGCTCCCCATTTATATCTCCTATTTTGCCGGTGGTGGCGAGCGCACCATGAAGAAGACCCTGACCTGTGCCGCAGGTTTTGTCACCGGGTTTACGGTGCTGTTTGTGGCCATGGGTGCTTTGGCCGGTACTTTGGGCAGTTTCCTGACCCGGCATCAGACTGTGGTCAATATTGTCTCCGGTCTGGTGGTCATTTTCTTTGGACTCAACTATCTGGGCGTATTTAAGCTGAACATCTTTAAGGGCAACCGGAAAGCCATGAACATGGACAATATGGGCTTCTTCTCCGCTCTGCTCTTTGGCATCATCTTCTCCGTGGGCTGGACACCTTGTGTGGGGGCTTTCCTGGGCTCTGCACTGATGATGGCTTCTCAGCAGGGGAAAGTGCTCACCGGAATGCTGATGCTTCTGGCCTATTCTCTGGGTCTGGGCATTCCGTTCTTGCTCAGTGCGGTACTGATTGACCGGCTGAAGTCCGCCTTCAACTGGATCAAAAAACATTACAACGTCATCAATATCATCTGCGGTCTGCTGCTCATCGCCATTGGTGTGCTCATGGCTACCGGCACACTGGGCTGGCTGTTGAACCTGCTGAGTTAAAGGAGGTAAATCCATGAAGAAATCCACATTGTTGATTCTGGTGCTGATTGTCGCCCTTCTGGTGGGGGCAACGGTGCTGTATAACCGGCTCAGTGAAGGCATGGAGCTGGACCGTCTGGCGATTCAAGGCGGCGCGGAGACGACCGCTCCCACGGACAGCCAGCCCGCTGACACCCATGACCACGCCGAAACCGACCCCACCGAAACCGCCGAAGCCACCGAAACCACCGAAGCACCGGAGCTCCACATGGCACCGGATTTCACGGTATATGATTTAGAGGGCAATGCGGTGCGGCTGTCTGACTTCATTGGCAAGCCTGTGGTGCTGAACTTCTGGGCGAGCTGGTGCGGTCCTTGCAAGATGGAAATGCCGGACTTTGATGCGGCTTATCAGGAGTTGGGGGAGGACATCCACTTCCTCATGGTGAATCTGACTGACGGCTATCAGGAGACGGTGGAGGTGGCCTCCGGATTTATTCAGGAGCAGGGCTATACTTTCCCGGTGTATTTTGACAAGGACACCGATGCCGCCATGGTCTATGGGGTCAGCTCCATTCCCGCCACCTATTTCATTGACGCTGAGGGTCACGCCATTGCTCAGGCGGTGGGGGCGATTGATGCCGAGACTTTGCAGCGGGGAATTGATTTGATTTATCCCTGATTTACCGGATTTCCCCAACATATTGCGTAAAAATGGTGCTGTCTCAACGAATCATGGGACAGCACCTTGTTTTTGTTTTGATATATGGTGTTGGGACGGGTCAGAAGCCCATCTCCCCCAACTGCCAAACCATTTCCCGGTAGAACTCCAGAATATCCACGGCCTGCCCCTCCCGGTACAGCATGAGGGGTTTTCTGCGGAAGTCCGTCTCATCCAGATGGGAGACGCCCCGGTTGTCCAGCGCCCGGTATATGCCCCGGAAGTTGCCCCATTTGACGCTTTCCGGCGGCAAGAGCCCGTCATTTTCCCCCTCCTGTTTCCTGACGACCCGGTTGGGCAGCCAGAGAAAGAGGTCACTGCCCGGTTTTGCCATAATGAAGGCATAGCTCTGGTAATATACCCCCGGACAGTCGGGACAGTTCTTGTTAAACTTCCGGGCATAAGGGGTGGTGAAGTCCCAAAAGACTTGCCCGGCTCTGGGGTTTTGGTCGCCCAGAAGACGCATACAGAGGTTGGTAAACCCACTGGCCAGACCAAGGATTGGCTTGGGCAGGTTCATCAGTTTATCCATGGTTTTGGAGCCGTGGTGCGGGGTAGCCAATGTGGTGAGGGAGGCAACTTTCTCCCCTGCCCCCAGTACGGATATGGCATAGCGACTGTCCAGACCACCTTTGGAATGGGCGATGAGGTTCACTTTCTCCGCTCCGGTCCGGGCGATCACCCAATCGATTCTTTCCCGCAGGAATTGACCGTTGTGGGGAATGTCTCCCGCTCCATCCTGACCGCTGAGGAAGACCTGACAGCCCATTTGCTCAAGAGTCTGGGGAATCCTGCCCCAATAGCCGAAGCGTTTGTCATCCCGGTAGCCGAAGCCGTGAACCAGAATGATGGGGTAGCGCAATGGTATTTTGGACATGGTTCATTTTCCTCTATGGTTTTTTGTCGTGGAGATAGTGGTAGTGCTGAAACCAGAGTTTTGTTGTTTCATCATCTACCTTTATCTCAAACTCGCCATATGTACTCTGCTCATAGCAACTGACATACTCAATATTTGCTTTCCCACCCGTATAGTTCTTTGGAACGCATAGTCCACAATTTTTTTCTTCGCCAGTGCAAACTGTCACATGGCTCTCAAATATTTCATCGACAGAGAAGCTAATGATAATCTTGGTGAGCAGTGCTGGTCCGCAATTAACCAAGCAAAAACTAAAGGTGTTCCCCTCTGTATAAGACTTGGCGGCTTCGTTGGATAACCGTCTTTTTGTTTCGCAATCACGCTTATCAATCACAACAACACATCTTTGCTCATCCATATCGCGTTCCCTCTCAAGGTCAATCAACCGCTGATTCTGCTTATTGGCCACCCATGCAAGATAAGCCGATGCCAAAGCCGCAAGAACTGTGCCGCAATAAGCAAGGATGTCTCCCGCTGAAAGCTGCGTTCGTATTGCACCGCCGTCAGCCGGATAAGCCCACCAAACCAAAACAGGGAATAGAACAACAAGTAGTACCAGTACAAGAATGATTTGTCGTTTTACAAACGACACAAGTTTCTTCCAGCAACATCCCAAGTTCTCCTTTCCTCTCTTTTCCATCATTCTCCAGACCAGTCCTTTCTGTTTATCTTGCTCCTGCTGTGTCTCAAATGCGAAGCCACATCCGGCAAGCCACCAGCACCGCCAGCACGAAATAGCCCGCCGTGACCACAGCCAAAGGAAGAAGTTTCTGCTTCGGCTCGCCCTGCCGGAATGCCACAATCTGCTTCACCAGACTGCCCACACCGCCAATGACCAGAATCACCGGCGAGCAAATCAACATGAAGACAAAGAACGCAAAGAACAGCACATACAGCCCCTCTTGTTCCAGAGACATCTCCGTCAGTACCATCAGCCCATAGAAGACCAGAATCACCGCCATATACAGCCCAGCGACCAAAAGCCAGCGGAACGCCGACCCGGTATAACTGCGAGGTTTCGTTGCATCTTGTTTCCTCATGGTATTGCACCTCCAGAATTAAGTATAGTGCAATTGTAGCATATCGGAAGGAAGCTGTCAAGCCGGTTAGCGATTTATCAGAGCCGCAATCAGACAAATTGACCCCGGTATAGAGAAAACGCCCCCGCCAACCGGCAGGGGCAAAGGGTAAAGGTCATGATACCGGATATCTCTCCGGAGGCAAACGTAAAGAAACGATAGCACAGTCATCGCTGGGACAATAGATACCGGCGATGGTGCACAAATCCTCCAGTCCCGGATTCCCGGAATTGCGCTGCAGCCTGTGCGCTCGTTGCGCGGCGTCCTTCTGCAAACCGCTGTCCAGCAGATATGGATGCATTACCGGCCGTCTGCTACCGTGCTGAAACCGAACTCGGACGACATACTTGTCTTGAAGGGAATCACCAGCGTGAATAGTAGAATGTAATCCGGCCTGCATTCTCATCAATCAGCACATAGCATATCTCGCCATGATTGTATCCACCATCCCAAAAGAGTTGGTATCTGGTCGCATCCGCATCGCTTAAGAACCAGTTATGCTCTGTATGCCAGGCTTGATTGGAGCCGATCCACTCCGACTCGCCGGTCAAGCATTCCGCCCATTCCGCCAGTTTTTCAGTCGTTGTTGTGTAGGACAGCTCAAACACCTCACCACCCTGCAAAAATGGTGGAGAATACGTAAAGGAAATATCCTCAGCATCCGCAGGAATAGCCCGCGGAAAGACCGCTTTTACACCATCTACCTCACCAATCTGCGCATAAGCACGGTGATAATACCCAATATCCGTGGTTGTTGTCGTTGCTGTCCACACCGTAAGGACGGGCACATAGAGTGCCGACGCAAGAAAAAGCACCACGGCCAGTACCGTTGTCCAAATCCATATTGCAAGCGCCGTCAGCTTGCCTTTCGCCGCAAAGAACGCAAGGATTCCCAGCAGTAGGGCAGGCATAATCAGAAGCATTATCCCTCCCCAGGGCGGCTGAACTGCCTGAGAAAACCAAGCCGCTATAGCGATAAAGCAAAATAATGCGCAAATGCTCATGATAATCGGGTAGATTGCGTGTTTCTGTTTCATCCGATTTCTCCTTTCTCAACCGCACCAGCCGTTGACCAGATCATTTTTGCCCATTATAACAAATAACTATCTATTTGTCAAGAAATTATTATTGTTTTTCAATTTCGGTTTGTTGTTTTTCGGGTTGGTGCTGATGATTTGGCTTCTTATTTCCGGGGTTTGGGCGAAATTATCATAGACATTCCGTTCAATCTGTGCTATGATATAGTAGCTTAAATGGGTCAGTATGACCACAACCATAATGAGAAGGAGGATTGACCATGAGCTATGCGGACGAACTTTACCGGGCAACGTGTCTGGATATCCTGCAAAATGGCATTTGGGACACCGACCAGAAGGTGCGCCCCCGGTGGGAAGATGGCACTCCTGCCCACACCATCAAGAAATTCGGCGTGGTGAACCGCTATGACCTGCAAAAAGAATTCCCCATTATGACCCTTCGCCGTACCGCCTTCAAGAGCTGTATCGATGAGCTGTTGTGGATTTGGCAGAAGAAATCCAACCGGGTTTCTGAGTTGGGCAGTCATGTCTGGGATAGCTGGGCCGACGAAACCGGCACCATTGGCAAAGCCTATGGCTACCAGTTGGGCAAGAAGTATACCTTCCCGGAGGGAGAATTTGACCAGGTGGACCGGGTGCTCTATGACCTGAAGCACAACCCCGCCTCCCGCCGGATTCTCACCAGCCTGTATAATTTCCAGGATTTACACGAGATGAATCTGTATCCCTGTGCCTACTCCATGACGTTCAATGTCTCCGGCGATACCCTCAATGCCATTTTGAATCAGCGGTCTCAGGATATGCTCACCGCCAACAACTGGAATGTCTGCCAGTATGCGGTGCTGGTTCACATGATGGCGCAGGTCTCCGGACTGAAGGCCGGCGAGCTGGTCCATGTCATTGCCGACTGCCACATCTATGACCGCCATGTGCCGCTGGTGGAGAAGATGCTCGCCGGCGAGAGCTTCCCCGCCCCCAAATTCACCATGGACCCCATTACCGATTTCTATGCCTTCACCAAAGAGAATTTCCATCTGGAGGGCTATCGGTACAGCGACTTCCGGGATCCCATTCCCGTGGCCATTTAAGGAGCGCATCATGGAAGCAATTGTAGCCGTTTATTCCGACTGGGGCATTGGCGCTGATGGCACACAGCCTGTTGCCCTCAATGCCGACCGTAAATTCTTCAGAGAGAGTACCACCGGTGCCTGTGTCATTGTGGGCAGGCGTACACTGGCAGACTTCCCCGGCGGCAAGCCCCTGCCCAAGCGGGTGAATCTGGTGCTGACCACCCAGAATCTGGAGATTCCCGGGGCTGTCGTTGTCCATAGCCCGCAGGAGGCATCCGAAGTCGCCCAAGCCCACGGTCGGGCCATGGTCATCGGCGGCGCATCGGTCTACCGGCAGATGCTGCCCTATTGTGACCGGGTCATTGTGACCAAAGTCGGGGCTCAGCCCAAAAGCGACGTGTTCTTCCCCAATCTGGACGAAAGCCCGGAATGGACCTGCATTGACCCCGGCGAAGAAGAATGGGAGAATGGGATTTCCTACCGCTTCTGCATATACCAGCGGGTAAAGCAGGCCTGATTCCCTTCTCCGGTTACTCTTAACGCATCACAAATGGGCTTTATTCGCCCCATCCATAAATCCCATACCCCATAAACTCATCACCACATCAGGAGGTTTTTATCATGGATTACACCTACGCAACCTATGCCGCCAATATGGCCGCTGAACTTCTCGCCATTGACAGCCCCACCGGCTTCACCACCAAGGCCGGTCTCTGGGTGCGCGATGCCTTCGCCGCTCTGGGCTTTACGGCTACCCTGACCCGCAAGGGCGGTGTTCTGGTGGATTTGGGCGGCAAGGACACGGAAGACGGACTTCTGCTGCAGGCGCACACCGACACACTGGGCGCACTGGTTGCCGAAATCAAGGGCAATGGCCGCCTGCGGGTCACCGGTCTGGGCGGTCTGAGCCCCAACAATGCCGAGGCAGAAAATGTCCGGGTATACACCAGAGACGGCAAGGTCATTGAGGGCACTTGCCAGCTCTGCAATGCCTCCGTCCACGTCAACCCCGATTACCGCACCGCCGCCCGGAATTTCGACACCATCGAAATTGTTCTGGACGAGAAGGCCGACAGCGCAGAGGAAACCAAGGCTCTGGGCATTCAGGTGGGCGACATGGTCTGCTTTGAACCCCGCACCCGCATCACCGAGTCCGGTTACATCAAGAGCCGCTTCCTGGATGATAAGCTGTCTGTGGGCATTCTGCTGGGCTTTGCCAAGTATCTGGCAGACAATCAGATTACACCTGAGCGCCGGGTCTGGGTCCATGTGACCGTCTATGAAGAAGTTGGTCACGGTGGCAGTGCATCCGTCCCTCAGGGCGTGACCGAGGCCATTTCCGTGGACATGGGCTGTGTGGGCAATGGTCTGAGCTGCACCGAGCGGCAGGTCTCCATCTGTGTCAAGGACTCCGGCGGTCCTTATGACTATCAGGTGGTGGGCAAGCTGATTGATGCCGCCAAGAAAGAAAACGCCGACTATGCGCTGGATGTCTATCCCTTCTATGGCAGCGACGTGGAGGCCACCCTCCGGGCCGGTTATGACATCCGTCATGGTCTCATTGGCTCCGGTGTCTATGCCTCCCACGGCTATGAGCGCAGCCATATCGACGGCGTTCACAACACCCTGAAGGTTCTCAAGGGTTATCTGGGGGTATGAGCCTCCATTCCCTAGGTTTTGCGCCTGCGGATGTGCTATGGTATGGAGGGATCCGGGAGGTGCGCCATGGAAGATAAGGCCATGATACAGGACGAGACCTTTATGGCCATGGCACTGGAGCTGGCCAAAGAAGCCGCCGCAGAGGGCGAAGTCCCGGTGGGCTGTGTCATCACCCTGGGTGACCGGGTGGTGGGACGGGGCAGAAACCGCCGGGAGAATCGCCGCAATGCCCTGTGCCATGCGGAGCTGGAGGCCATCCATGAGGCCTGCAATACCTTAGGTGGCTGGCGGCTGTGGCAGTGTACCCTCTATGTGACCTTGGAGCCCTGCCCCATGTGCGCCGGTGCCATCATCAATGCCCGGATACCCAGAGTGGTCTATGGCGCAATGGATAAAAAGGCCGGGGCTTGCGGCTCGGTCTGCAATCTGTTTACTGCGGGTTTTAACCACCACCCTCAGGCGCAATCCGGTGTGCTGGAGGAGCAATGTGCCGGAATCCTGCAGGAATTCTTCCGGGATTTGCGGGCTAAGCTACCCCAAAGACCCAAGTGGACAGGCCCAAAAACCACAATCCATATGCCCTGATCCGCCTCCTTTTGGGGCGAAGAAAGAGATCACGGGGCTGTTTGTCACCTGACTTAAAGTCGGTGCGGACGGCCCCGTTTTTCGTGTCTTTCGGTTGATGTTGACCAACAGAAAGGAGAACACCATGGACAAATGGTATCGCCGGGTGAAAAGCACCTGTATCATCGTGCTGGTTCTGTCGCTGGTGCTTCGGCTGACCGGCAGTACCCATGCCGAAGCGCCGGAAGAATCCCGCATGGAATTGACGGCATTTTTGTTGTATCTGCAGACCGGGGCTGTGGTACATCCCGACCGGGAGATCAGCACCGTCCCGCCTGCGCCTCAGCAGTCTGACAGGGAGACCGCTCCCGCTACAACGGAAACTGCTCCCACTGCCGGTGTGGCAGACGCACCGAAAGCTACCCTCACCTTCACCCGGGAGCAAGCGGAGAATCTGCAGGTCAAGTACGCCGGGACATACCGCCCGGATATTGCCGGTCTGCTGACCGCTCCGGTGGAACTGGACTTTTCCGGCAGTGACCCCAGAATCCTCATTGTCCACACCCATGCCACCGAAAGCTATACCCCGGAGCCCGGCTGGGAATATCAGTCATCCGGAAATTACCGCACACTGGACGAAAACCACAATATGCTCCGGGTGGGCAAGCTGATGGCTGACCTGCTGAATCAAAGCGGAATCCCCACCATCCACGACACCACCCTCCATGACTACCCCTCCTACAACGGCTCATACAGCAATGCGCTGAGTACCATTGAGGGCTATCTGGAGCAATATCCCACCATCGAAATGGTCATTGATGTCCACCGGGACGCACTGGAAACCGAAGAAGGAAAGCAACTGAGCACCCGCACCACCGTAAACGGAAAAAGCTCCGCCCAAATCATGCTGGTGGTGGGGACGGATGAGGGTGGACTCAGTCACCCGGATTGGGCGAAGAATCTCTCCTGGTGCTTAAAGCTGCAAGCCCAGATGGACAGCCTCTGCCCCGGCTTAGCCCGGCGGCTGTCGGTTCGGGAGGAGCGGTTCAATGCCCATCTCACCGCCGGGTCCATTCTGGTGGAGGTGGGGACGGCAGGCGACACCCTCTCCGATGCCCTCACGGCGGCAGAGTCCTTTACCCGGGTGCTGGTGGAGACAATCTCCGGTCTGGGCTTGCGGTAAACCAAAAGAACATAAAATTTTTATGGGGAGAGCGGAATTTTCGACAAAGAAGACTTGAAATTCGCTTCCGGTTCTGTTATAATGAGTAGCACAATCGGAAGTGAATACGCAGGGTTAGTATATTGGTTATTATAGTGGCTTCCCAAGCCTCGGAGGCGGGTTCGATTCCCGTACCCTGCTCCAGAAATGAAACAACCTTTGTCTACCAGACAAAGGTTGTTTCTTTTCAACTAAATCCGTCCTCACGGACGGGATAAATCCCACTTTCGTGGGATGAAATCACTTCGTGATGAAATCCGACTTCGTCGGGTAAAGGGACGGATTTAATTTCATCTGCGTCAGCGGATTTCATCCGAACGGAGTGAGGATTTCATCGCGCCCCGCGCGATTTCATTGAAAATCGTTGAAACCTGTGATATAATGCATTCAAAGAGGTGATCTTGATGGCTGAAAATAAGCTTGCTGATATGTCAACAGAATTTGCAATTCAAATCTTAAAACTGACAGAAAATATAAAAGGACATTATTCTCTGTCAAATCAGCTTGAACGAAGCGGGACAAGCATTGGAGCAAATATCCGCGAGGCGAAATATGCTCACAGCCGCCCCGATTTTATTGCCAAGTTGCAGATTGCATTAAAGGAATGCTATGAAACAGAATATTGGATTGAAATCGCTCAAAAAACCGGATTGATTTCCGATGAAGTTGCAAAGACCGTTCTACACGATTGTGGTTCAATTCGCAGAATGCTCATTTCCTCTATCAACACCGCAAAGGAGAATGCAAAATGAACCGAGCTAAATTTGACGCTCGTATTAGCAATGCTCTTCTTGATGTCGAGAAGCTGATTCCAAAGCAACCCCTTCCTGATTTGCCATATACGGAATTAGCTCCTACGGTTCACGACTGGTATGGTTTTGAACATAAATTGTTGGAGTTAGGCGAGAATGTATTCTAATCGATATGGTATAATTGCGATAAGAATGGCAGTGTTTTGATGGCAGAATCTAAACTATAGGGCTCATACCGGAGAATTGCAGGTTCTATCAGCCTGTGGTGGTGGGCAGGAAATGAGATTTTGTTCCGTGTCGGGTGAAACCGTCCTCTTTTGGGGGCGGTTTTCTTCTTTCTTTTGCGCTTCAAAGTTGTATTCTTGTGAAAACATACATATTCCACCCTTTATTTTTTCACAACCCTCTTGCAAACCACGGATTATCTGATATAATAAGCATAGAAAAATCATGAGGAGGTATACCATGCCAAACAAGCACCATCTCCATGACCACAGCCGACCATTGACCCTGAAGCGGAAAAAGGACGTGGATATGACTCAGGGGAATATCACCCGTCACATCATCTCCTTTGCCCTGCCGCTGCTCATTGGCAATATCTTCCAGCAACTCTATAATACCGTCGATACCTGGGTCGTGGGCAACTATGTCAGCAATGCCGCCTTCTCCGCCGTGGGTACGGTGGGTCCCGTCATCAATATGCTCATCGGCTTCTTTATGGGTCTGTCCTCCGGTGCCGGTGTGGTCATCAGCCAGTATTATGGCGCAAAACGACACGAGGATGTTAGCCGCACCGTCCATACCGCTCTGGTCATGACCGCCATTTTAGGTGTCCTCTTTACCGTGGTCGGCATCTCTATGATTCCCACCATGCTCCGGTTCATGAAAACCCCGGCGGATGTTCTCCCGGAGTCCACCGCCTACCTGACCATCTATTTCTCCGGTATCGCCGGGCTCATGTTCTATAACATCGGCGCCGGTATCCTCCGGGCTGTGGGCGACTCTCAGCGGCCGTTCTATTTCCTCGTGGTCTGTGCCGTCATCAATACCGTTCTTGACCTGGTCTTTGTTCTGGTCTTCCATATGGGCGTTGAGGGTGTTGCTCTGGCCACCATCATTGCCCAGGGTGTATCCGCCATTCTCGTCATCATCACCCTGATGCGTGCCGACTCCAGCATCAAGGTCAGATTCCGTTGCCTGCGGATCCACTGGCCTATGCTGAAGAAAATCTTCATTGTGGGTATCCCCGCGGCTCTGCAAATGGCCATTACCTCCTTCTCCAATGTCTTCGTCCAGTCCTATATCAATTTCTTCGGCTCTGACTGTATGTCCGGCTGGACTGCTTATGCCAAGGTGGATCAGCTTCTGTTCCTGCCCATGCAGTCCATTTCTCTGGCCGCGACCACCTTCGTCGGGCAGAACCTGGGTTGCAATCAGGTGGACAGAGCCAAAGCCGGTGTGCGCAAGTCCCTGATTCTGGCCATGATCTCCACTGCCATTTTGATGGTGCCGGTCATCGCCTTCTCCTCCCCTGTGGTGGCGTTCTTTAATGATAAAGCTGAGGTGGTGGAGTTTGGCTCTTTGTTCCTCAGATGGCTGTCTCCGTTCTATCTGGTGTGCTGTTTCAACCAGATCTATTCCGGCGCACTGCGTGGCGCGGGCAATTCCAAAGCCACCATGGTCATTATGGTGTCCTCTTTCGTGGTCTTCCGGCAGATCTACCTCTATGCCATGTCCCATATCTGCAATGAGGTTCTGCCCATTGCCATGAGTTACCCCGCCGGCTGGATTCTATGCAGTGTCATCACCATGATTTATTATAGTAAGGTCAACCTGGGCAAGAGCCGTCTGGTGGACGACAATGACTGTGCCCCTCAATCCGTCAAATCTTAATCCCATATGTCCCAAAAAGCCCCGGAGCAAGGTTATCGCTCCGGGGCTTTGCCTGTTCTGTCCGGGTGAGAGCATATCTCAGGCATGGGCGGCATATGGATTTCTGATGGCTGCGGCAGGCTTTGGATATCCGCACCCAAAATATAGCATACCATATTCAGCTATGGTTGTCAATAGCCAATGCGTTTAAGTGCGCATCGTTTAGCGATTTTTGTGGATTTGCACAATTCGGGTGCCGTTTGTGGTATGCTGATAGCCGCAATTTTGTGCAAAATATCAGATTGACATCCCATTAAATTGATTGTATACTTTACTTAATTTAATTGTGCCGTACATCGTCTGTTTTGTTCGTCCCGCCAAATGGCGTGATGATAGATCTACACCACAAATACTTTGAAATGGGAGGGTTAACATCATGAAAAGAAGAACGTTCGGTAAACTTCTGGCCTGGATTCTGTGCCTGTCGCTGGTACTTGGCGCTTTTCCTGTTTTTGCGGTGAATGCCGCTGAACAGACCGTCACGCCCAATGACAAGATCATCTATGCCAATGGCGAGCAGGTCACCTTCGTGCCTGCCGGCTATACCTATGTCTACGAAGGTCCTGACGGAAGAACATTTACCCGCGAAGCCGCACAGGATGTCTATGTCTCCGGCCGTGTGCTCACCGCCGACGAGACAGAGGCACTGTCCGCCCTGACCAGCCATGGCGAAGGCTATCTGATTGATGCCGGTGGCCAGAACCTGGTCTGCAGGGAATACGACGCTGCCGAAGCCGCCGCCTATTCCCAGGCTGTGCAGGAGATTCTTTCCGGACAGCAGATTTCCCCCGATGCCCAAATCAGTCTGCTCAGTGAGCTCTATCAGGAGGTTGAGCAGGTGCGGGTGCTCCTGACCTTTGACGGCGATGCGATCATCAGCACAGAGGGTATGCGTGTGTCTCTGGGACAAACGCTGGGTAATGCCGAGATTCAGGCCGCCCAGACCATGAAGGCTGAGCAGTTAAAGATTCTGGAGAAGGCAGAGAAGGCTCTGGGATACAAACCTCAGGTCAATGAGCAGTTCACCCTGCTGATCAATGCCGCCTCCGTCACCGTCAATTACGGTGACCTGGGCAAGCTGAGCCGGATCCCCGGCGTGAAAAACGCCGTCATTATGCCGTCTTTTGAAGTCCCCGAAATCAACGCCACCACCATTGACTCCATTACCCCCAGTATGCGCTATACCGCCCCCGGTATGGGCGCAAATCAGGCATGGGATGTGGGCTACAAGGGCGAGGGTATGTCGGTTGCCATCATTGACACCGGTCTTTGCTTCGAGAATCCCGCATTCTCCATTGAGCCCACCGACCTGAGCTCCGTGGCTTATGCCAAGGCCGACATTGAGGCCATTCTGGATGATAACCTGCTCCATGCCGAGCAGTTGGACGAAAATACCAACATCGATACCGTCTATTACAGCGCCAAGGTACCCTTCGGCTTCAACTATGGCGACGGTATCGCCAACTTCGGCTCTGACGATGATACCTGGATGGGTCACGGCTCTCATGTCGCCGGTATCGTTGCCGGTAATCTGCCGGAGGATGCCAAGGAAGAATTCCAGATGGAGACTCTGGGTATTGCGCCGGAGGCTCAGCTCATCGTCATGAAGGTCTTCAATATGTACGGTGAGTGCTACCTGGACTATCTGGTCGCCGCCATTGAAGACGCCATCATTCTGGGCGTGGATGCCGCCAACCTGTCTCTCGGCAGTCCCTGCGGCCCGAGATACTATGACGAAATCACGGAAGTCTATGACGCGGCCTATGCCGCCGGCATCAATGTGGTTGTCTCTGCCGGCAATGATGCCCATTCCGGTGTGGGCTCTTTCTGGGGCGAGAATCTGGTGAAGTCTGACTCCGTCTCCACCGGCACCATCGGTATGCCCGGTACTTTTGACTCCGTACTGACTGTGGCCAGTGCCGAAAACAGCCACATCTTCAACCTCTATGGCAATGTCATTTCCTGGTACAATGAATCTCTCGGCTATGACCAGATGATGGAGGTCACCGAGTTTGAGAATGTCCCCGAAGGCATGGGCTTCTTTGAAAACCTGAAGGGTGCTTACTACCCCTTCACCGACAATGCCCGGGACGCGGAGGGTAAGCTGCTCTTCGTCCTGTGCGAAGGCGGCAATGTGGACAGCATCATTGCCGACGCCGCCGAAGCCGGGGCTGCCGGTCTGGTGGTCTGCCCGCCCAGAGACCCGGATACCTGGCTGGTGGAGGAAGTCACCGCCACCCGCTTTGACCTGCCGGTATGTGTGGGCGATGACATCCAGTATGAATGGATGCTGGAAACCGGCGGCAGAACCATTGGCGACGAACTGCTGGTTGCCGATTCCTGGAATCCCAGCACCCTCGCCGGTCAGATGTCCTCCTTCAGCTCCTGGGGTCCCACGGAAGGTCTGACCCTGAAGCCTGAGATCACCGGTATCGGCGGCAATGTCTTCTCCGCCTACTATGGCACTTATTTCGCGCTCTCCTCCGGCACTTCCATGTCCTCCCCCGCTGTGGCCGCTTCTGCTACGCTGTTGCGGCAGTATCTGCGGGAGAATGAACTGGTATCTGAGGAAGACATGGCTTATGTGGTCAACTGTCTGCTGATGTCCACCGCAACCCCGCTCCTTGAGCCGGGCAGTGGCGTACCCTACTTCGTCCGCCGTCAGGGCGCGGGCATGGCCAACATCGGCAATGCCATCGCTTCCGGTGCCTATGTCACCGTCGAGGGCACTAACAAGGCTAAGCTGGAGCTGGGCGATGACCCTGAGCGCACCGGCAAATATGAGATGACCTTCGATGTGGTCAACTTCTCCGACAGCGACAAGACATACTATCTGGATGTGACCGCTCTGGGTCAGCAGGCTGAAGGTGGTCAATTCAGAAACGGCAAGGTCACCTATCTGGTCACCGAAGATGCCAAACAGCTCACCCCCGCCATTACCTCCACCCTCCGGGACAATACCCTGACTGTCCCCGCCGGTGAGACCGCCACCGTCACCGTAACGCTGGAGCTTACGGCGGCTGAGAAGGCTTATATTGAGGAGCGTTTCCCCGCCGGCTCTTATGTTGAGGGCTTTATCCATCTGGTGGGCGATGAGACCGTCAGCCTGAATATCCCCTTCCTGGGCTTCTATGGCGACTTTGACGCCGCCCCCATCTTGGAGCCCGCAGGTATTGAAACGGCGCTGTCCGGTGTCTCCAGCTACACCAGCGCCGACCAGTTCATCAACGCCATCTGGACTTATGCCCCGGCTGTCCAGAATGAACACAACTTCGTCACCGAGCGGTTCTATCTGGGCGACACCGTTTCACCCAATTATGACAAGATCGCTCTGGCCGACTATAACTACGAGACCATGTGGACGAAGTATACCCCCTATTACTACGAACACGCCGGCTTCTCCCCCAACAATGACGAATCCTTCGATGCCTTCGACATTGGCTTCGCCCTGAGAAGAAACGTGGAAAACATCCACTACACCGTCCGTGACCGGGACAGCGGCAAGGTCCTCTTTGAGCAGGACACCGGCTTTATGCAGAAGTCCTTCACCGGCGATGTCTATGCCGGCGGGGAACTGAGCCGGGAATGGATGTATCCCATTGTGACGGTTGAATTTGACGACGGTTCGACCTACTCCTACTATGACACCAGCACCTGTCTTCTGGAGAACAATACCTGGGTGGAGATTCAGGCGGATGTGACCCTTGAGGGACAGAAAAATGCCACCGAGTCCACGACCTTCTATGTCTATGTGGACATGGATGCGCCGGTGGGTCCGGAGGATTATATCGTCAGCTATGAGCCCGATGAATGGGACCCCACCTACAGCCTGTACTTCTTCACCTCCATGATTGCCGAGCAGTGGTTCATGGACTACAGCATGTCCATCACCCTGGAGTACGGCGATGACGGCAGTATGTTCGGCATGGCCATGACCTCCACCTTCGCTCCCACCGACAAGCCTCTGCGTGGTGAAGGCGGCTGGATGAAGTCCGGTTCTTCCTTCTTCAGCTCCAACTCCGTACAGGTGGATATTGCCCGGGACTATGCCGGCAATACCTCCGTGGTGGAGATTTATGGCGGCGAGATGTTCCTGGATAACCATGTGGAACTGGTGGCAGAGGAAACCGAAATCCAGGTGGGCGATACCCTCACCATCACCAATGTGGCGGAGAATAACTTCACCGCCGTCCTCAACTGGGCGGTATCCAATCCGGAGATTGCCGAAATCGTGGACTTCACCGGAGACACCGTCACCATCAAGGGCCTGTCCCATGGCAAGGTGGATGTGCTGGCCGGTCTGGGCGAGTACATGACGCCCATGGAAATCTCCGTGGTTGACCGGCAGTGGATGCGCTCAAGGATAAGTTCGTGGATGTCCCCGGGCACTGGGCAGAAGATGAGATTGCCGAGGCGGTCTATCGTGGACTGTTCAAGGGCGTGGACGACACCCATTTCGCCCCCAACGGCACCACCACCCGGGCCCAACTGGTCACCATCCTCCACCGTCTGGAGGGTGAGCCGGAGGCCACTGCCCCCGCCACATTCAAGGATGTGCCCGCCGACAGCTACTATGCCGGGGCGGTCGCCTGGGCAGCGGAGAACGGCATTGTCAATGGCATCAGCACTGACCTGTTCGCACCCAACGCACCGGTAACCAGAGAGCAGATTGTGACCATTCTGTATCGCTATGCCCAGTTCAAAGAGATCGACGTCTCCTTTGTGGCCGACCTGAGCGGTTATGATGATGTTACTGCCGTGGATGACTATGCGGTGGAGGCCTTCCAGTGGGCTGTGGCTGTGGGTCTGGTCAACGGCACCAGCGAAACCACCCTGGACCCCAACGGCACGGCAACCCGTGCGCAGGCGGCTGTTCTGATGATTCGCCTGTGGGAGGATATCCTGTTCTGAGGGACAGCAGGTTTCCAAACACTTCCAAAATACGTTCCAAAAAGGGTGGGGCTTTATGCCCCACCTTTTTTATGGCTTGGTGGGACAGTGGGGGGTTCTTCCCGGAGGGTTTACTCCCCCTTTTGTTCCCCTCTGGGAGCAATGCTGTCAACTTAGTGAGAGCGTACACCCCAAGGCTCCCTCTCAGAAGGAGCATCACAGGCATTCCCTTCGGTCACTGCCGAGCGAAGCGAGGCTGAGGGAGTATACCGGAAGCTCCCAGCTTATCGACTCCCTCCGCCCCTTCGGGGCACCTCCCTCGGTGAGGGAGGCTTTGGGTGGGTGCAATTCCAAAGGCTCCCTCCCAGAGGGAGCACCACAGGCATTCCCTTCGGTCACTGCCGAGCGAAGCCAGGCTGAGGGAGTATACCGGAAGTGCCCAGCCCATCGACTCCCTCCGCCCCTTCGGGGCACCTCCCTCGGTGAGGGAGGCTTTGGGTTGGTGCGTCATTGGAGAGGTTGTGCTTGCTGGAGGGTTTACTCCCCCTGTTTGTTCCTCCATCCGGCAGGGGGATTGGTTGGTGATTTCCGATGATTCAGGTAAATTTCCGAATTTCTCTTGACAAACGGTATGACATGGTGTAGACTATACCCACAATCTACTCTCAGTAGACAGAAAGGAGTGTATTCTCATGAAAATTTCCGGACTTGCCCCAATTGAGTCCAAATTTGCGGACATCATCTGGGCCGGCGCACCCATGAGCTCCGGCGAGGTGGTCAGGCAGGCGGCACAGGAGCTGGACTGGAAACGAACCACCACCTATACCGTCTTAAAGCGACTGTGCGACCGCGGACTCTTTGAAAACCGGGGCGGCACTGTCCATGCCCTCATCTCCCGGCAGGAATTTTACGCCATGCAGAGCGAACGCTTCGTGGAAGAATCCTTTCAGGGGTCTCTGCCTGCCTTTCTGGCGGCGTTCAGCACCCGCAGGAAACTGACCCCTCAGGAGCTGGAGGAGCTGGAGGCCGTAATCGGCTCCATGCGGGGGGCGAGAGAATGAATGCCCTGTTTCTGACCATACTGGAGATGAGCATTGCCGGGTCTGTGGTCATCGGGGTGATTCTTCTGGTCAGAGTGTGCCTGAAGTTTGCGCCCAAGGTGTTCTCCTATGGACTTTGGGCGGTGGCACTGTTCCGGCTTCTGTGCCCGGTGACGGTGGTCAGTCCCCTGGCCATCATCCCGGCAGTGCCGGAGATTCAGGCTTCGCAGGTGGACAGTCTCTTCCCCGCGCTGACTGCTCCCCTGCCAAATCCGGACACCCCCTCCGCAGATATGGGCACCCCCTCCGCAAATATGGGTATACCCTCCCCAAATATGGGCATACCCTCCGCAGATATGGGTATACCCTCCGCAGATATGGGCATACCCTCCGCAAATCCGGGTACACCCTCGGCAAATATGGCAACGTCAAATCCGGACACAGGTACGCCAAATCTGACCCCCAACATTTCAGGTCAGAGCGGCAACCCCGGCACACTGGGCAGTCTGTCTGCCACCACGGTGCTGAGCCACCTGTGGGGCATGGGGGTGTGCGCCGTTGCCCTCCGGGGCGCCGTGTCCTGGCTCAAGTTGCGGCGGCGGCTGGTGGGTGCGGTTGCCCACGCCAAGGGGGTATGGGTGGCGGATTATCTTCCCTCGCCCTTCGTGCTGGGTCTGGTTCGCCCCAGAATTTACCTGCCCTCTACCCTGGGTGACCACGAACGGCACTATATCCTCCTCCATGAGAAGCACCATATCCGCCGGGGCGACCATGTGGTGAAGCTTCTGGCGTATCTGGCGCTGTGTCTGCATTGGTTCAACCCGCTGGTCTGGCTTGCTTTCTCTCTGGCGGGAAAAGATATGGAAATGAGCTGTGACGAGGCGGTCATCCGCCGCCTTGGGCCGGACGTCCGGGGGGACTATGCCGCGTCTCTGCTGGCGCTGTCCACCGGAAGACGGCACATCTCTCTGACGCCCCTGGCTTTTGGCGAGGGAGACCCGAAAGGAAGAATCATGAATCTGTCCAAATGGAAACGACCCGCCAAATGGGTCAGTCTGGTTCTGGGGCTGAGCCTGTGCGTTCTGGCCATCGCCCTCATCACCACCGGCAGAGCAAGACCCGTCTGTATTCAGGTTGGCGGCACAGACTATTACCGCTCCGGCGAGCCCATCACCCAGCTCCCGGAGGGCAGTGTGCCCCTGGGTGACCTCATCAGCATCACCATGAGAACCACCCAACCCCCGGAAGAAGACTTCTCCGCCACCAATCTGGACGAGAAGTACGCCGGTTGCCCCATCTACAGCGGCACTGACCGAAATACCATCTATCTCATGGACTATAGCGGCATCTATCTCCCCTTTGTCACCCCGGTGTTGCAGGAGGCGGAGAACGCCGACCCGGACAGCGACTTTGCCGGATTATCCGCAGGGGAACTGGTGCTGGTCAGTGAGCGTTGCGTGTACATGAGTCCCCTGAGTTCCTTTTCCGCCATGGGCGGTGACTCCGGAATGCGCTATATCCTGACCGAAGACAGCTTCATTCAGGAGCGCCGGGACAAGGAATCGGTTCTCCTCCCCGATGCCGGGCAAACCACCCCCAAGGGCTACCCGGTGCTGCGCTGGCAGGCGCAGGCTTTTCCCTGGAGCGAGGAAGAATGGGCGGAGATTTGTAAAAACAGCCTGATGTTCGCTGACCCCTTTGGCGGCAGACTGGCGGACACAATCATGGTTCAGGTGGGCAGGAGCGAATACCTGCTGAATCTCGACCAGGACCTGTATCTGATGAAGTTATCCTCTGACCCCAATGGCAATCCCTACATCTGGAGCATATTCAGTCTGATTCCCGAAGAAGCCAAAGGCAGTGCCCAGTGGCAGTTCAGTCCGGCGAGCAGTGCCGGGAAGCCTGCCTTCTGCTTCCGGCTGGACATGGACTATACCGAAGTCAGCGCCGTATGCATCGAGAGTCCCCTGATGGACTTCGATGCCCCCACCCTCACCGGCTACCCCACAGACCATCATCTGGTCATCCCCGCCGGACGGAATCTCTATTGGTCCGGTGCGGACGAGAATGGACAGCCAGTCATGTGGGCAAACATCTCCTTCACCATCCACAACAGGGACAACACCATCGCCGCCGGCACCATTTATATCTCCGGCGAAGAAACCACCGATGCCTATGGTCTTCCCCTGTATCGTTACACCGCCACCGTGGTTGGCACAGGACTGACCATTGCCCAGGAGGAGAACGGCGCAGTCCTCACCCTCGGCCAATAACCGGCAAACCCTGCATGAATCCCCTGCTTTCCGGGCAAACTGGCCATAGAAAGTGGGGGATTTATGATGCTGACCGCCTTTTTGCGGACGATTGTGCTGTATCTGGTGCTGACGCTGGTGATCCGGCTCATGGGCAAGCGGCAACTGGGGGAAATGGAACCGGCAGAGTTTGTGGTGGCCATGCTGATTGCGGATTTGGCGGCAGTACCCATGCAGGACGGTGGGATTCCCCTCCTGTCCGGCATTATCCCCATCTTGACGCTGTTGGGACTTCAGTTGCTTATGGCGGCGGGGAGTCTTAAGTGGGTATGGTTCAGGCGGCTGTTGTGCGGCAAGCCGGTGATGCTCATCAGCGAGGGAAAAATCTCCGTCGATGCCCTGCGCAGAGCCCGGATCACCTTAGACGAGCTGTCTGAGCATTTGCGGGAGAAGGATGTGCTGGAGATTGCCAATGTGCAGTATGCGATTTTAGAGACCAACGGGCAAATTTCCGTCTTCCCCTACCCCAAGTACCGCCCGGCCAGCGCCATGGATGCGGGAATTCAGGCGGAGCACCAGCATCTTCCCATCACCATCATCACCGATGGGAAGATTCTCTGGGACAATCTGCCGCTGATTCAAAAGGACAGAGATTGGTTGCTGTCGACACTGGAGCATCTGGGATACCCCGCCAAAGAGACACTGCTCCTGACCGTGGACAGCCGGGGGAAGGTCTACCATCTGCCCAGGGAGGGTCAGCCATGAGACATCATCTTTGGTTGGGTCTGGGGCTGTTGCTGGGACTGCTGGTGTTGGCGCTGGTGCTGAACTGCATACTGGCGCAGGGGGTACACGAGACCCGGACGCACCTCCACCGGGCTGAGGAAGCCGCAAGCCGGGGAGAAGCAGACCTGTCCGGTCGCTGTGTCCAAAATGCCCAAAAGGCATGGGAGACGGCAGAAAGAATCCTGGGTTACTTTGTGGCGCAGGAAAAGCTGGACACCATCACCCGGGAGATCGAGCTGCTCCTGCTCACCGACCCGGCGGAAGAACCGGCGGCATATGTGCGCGGTTGCCGGGCGATCGTGCTGGAGCTGAGGGTGCTGGTGGAGGGCGAAGGACTGCGGGGACAGAACCTGCTGGCCGGCGTTTTGTGATTATGTACAAAAATCATGACCCATTCTCGTTGAAAATCACGATGGTTTTCCTCTTGCATTTCTCCTGCTTCCTGTAGTATAATCAAAAAAAGGCGTTTGACTGGGTAATGGGTCAGCGCCTTTTGGAATTGGAGGAATAATCATGTTAAACCTTGTGAAGCTCCCGGTTCGTAAGAGTGACGTTGCCCTGCGTGTCTGCAAGGGGCATTTCGCCACCAAGCACTCCCACACCAATTATTACATTGATGTGACCTTCCAGAAGACCCGCCTCAGCGAAGCAAGAGCCACCGCCAAACTCATGGCCAAAGAATACATGAGCACCAGTGTGGTGGATACCATCTTGTGTCTGGACAATATGCAGGTGGTGGGGACTTGTCTGGCAGACGAGCTGACTCGCTCCGGTATTCACTCCATCAACGCCCATCAGACCATCTATGTCATCACCCCGGAGACCACCAATGAATCTCAGCTCCTGTTCCGGGAGAGTGCCATGCCCATGCTTAAGGGTAAGCACATCCTAATTCTGCTGGCTTCTGCCACCACGGGAATCTCGGTGAATCAGGCCATTGACTGCGTCCGGTACTATGGCGGTGTGGTGGCAGGTGTCTCTGCCATTTACAGTGCCATCGACACCGCTGAGGACGGCACACCCATCCACGGGCTCTACCGGATGGAGGATCTGCCGGACTATGCCTCCTACCGGGCATATGACTGCCCCATGTGCAGGCGGGGCGAAAAGCTGGAGGCACTGGTCTCCGGCACAGGTTATTCCACGCTGTAATATCATGCATCCATAGAATTCAGGACCGCTTCACACTTCACCGGTGGGGCGGTCCTTTTTGGGATTCATGGGGCAGGACAAGCCCCACAATGTACCCGCCGAGCCGAGGGCAGTGGGTCGGCGCATCACTGGTTCTGGTGCTTGCCGGAAGTCTTGGGATGGGTGCAAACCTAATATCTGCCCCGCTCATATGTCTCCATGGCGGACCGTCTTCGCCCTCTGGGTTGTTCCTGTGGCGCTGGGGCGGCGAGGGTGAATCGCTGGTAGTCGCCGCTGAAGGCCAAGCGGAATGTGGCACATTCGCCCTCCTTGTTCTTGGCGATTTTCAGAATTCTGTCCTGACTCTCTCCCTTGCTGTCCGCCTTGTACAGTAGGGCAATCAGATCCGCGTCCTGCTCAATCTGTCCGGATTCCCGCAGGTCGCTCATGCCCGGCGCGGCATTGCCGGAGTCGTTTCTCCTTAGCTGACTCAGGGCGACCACGGTAATGCCGGTGGTCTTGGCCATGGTCTGCAAGTCCCGGGATATGGCGCTGACCTGCTCATAACGGGATGCGCCGTCACCCCGGATGAGCTGGAGATAGTCGATGATGACAACCTCGAATTTCCGTTGCCGGGAAATGGCCAGAATATCCGCCACCCGCATTCCCGCCGCTTCAATCAGCTCCAGATTCAGATTCTGGACTTCCTCCGTGCCATCCATCAGCCTGTCCCAGTCTTTGGAGTTGACCGCCCGGTTCTTGATTTCCCTTAAGGGGATGGAGAACCGGTTGGCCAGCATCCGGTGGAGCAGTTTTTGGGTGGAAGTCTCCAGCGAGAAGAAGCCCACCTTATACTCCCTCGCCCACAGGTCGGCACACTGGAGGGCGAATGCGCTCTTGCCGGAGGAGGGATAGCCGCCAATGACCAGAAAGTCTCCGGGCTCTGCGAAGATAACCCGGTCAAGCTCCGGCAGATGCCAGGGCAGATATTTTGGCTCTCTGGTGCAGAAACTGCCGAATTCCTCCAGAACCTGCTCCATGGTCTTGATTTTGACCGGTTCGCTTTCGTCCAGAACCTGCTGCCAGCTCAGCATCAGTTCTTTCCGGCTCTCCGACTCGTCCGCCAGTGCCATTTTCTGGGCAATGCGGCGCAGTCGTTCGCCCTGGGACTGCTGGCGAAGATACCGGATGTAGTAATCCACGGTGACCGCCGTTGGGGTCAGGGCAATCATGTCCTTGATGGTCTGGAACAAATGGGGACCGATCCGGTTGGCCACACCCAGACCGGAAATGGGCTCATCTCTGGCGACCATTTCCCGGATTGTCCGGAAGACATCCAGTTGGGTGTCACGATAGTCGTTGTCGGTGGTCTGGGCGACCACTTTTTTTGCCGCGTCTTCGCTGAGGAAGCAGCTTCCCAGCACCTGGCATTGGGCTTCCAACCATAGTTCTTCTGTGGTAATCACGGGTCAACCCTCCTTTATCGCCTGTCCATCTCGTCCCGGTTGCGGATGCTGAAGAGGTTCTTCCATCCGTTGAGCATTGCCCAAACCAGCACATCCGCCATAGCCCGGGGGTTGTCTTCGCCCAGGTCTGCCACCCGGTCACACAAGGTGGCCAGTGTCCGCCCACGACCGATGGGACAGCCCTTCATCTTCCGGTGGACAAGGAATTCCTCCATGGTCTGACTGACCAGCTTGCGCTCCTGCATACTCCAGTGGCCATAGGCGACTTTGAGCCACCAATCCACCTGCTCCATGGCGGACTTGGGTTTCCGCCCACGGGCAGGATGGACAGATGCAGCCATGTCCTGCCCGGATTTGGGGATACCTGTCCCGGATTCGGGGATACCATGGTCATTTCTGGGGATACCATAGTCATTTCTGCGGATACCTGTCCCGGATTCGGGGATACCCTGGTCATTTCTGCGGATACCTGTCTCGGATTCGGGGATACCATGGTCATTTCTGGGGATACCATGGTCATTTCTGCGGATACCTGTCCCGGATTCGGGGATACCATGGTCATTTCTGCGGATACCTGTCTTGGATTCGGGGATACCCTGCCCAGATTCATCCATGGTGTACGACCTTTCGTCCGGACTGTACGAAAAGTCACCTTTTCCGTACGAAGTTTCGGACGGTCTGTACGACCTTTCGTCCGGTCTGTACGAAGTTTCGTCCGAACTGTACGAACTTTCGTCCGCTCCGTACGAAAAGTCACCCTTTCCGTACGAACTTTCGTCCGCTATGTACGAACTTCCGGACGGTCTGTACGAAGAACCGTCCTTCTTGGACGAAGTTTCGTCCGGTCTGTACGAACTTTCGTCCGGTCTGTACGAAAAGTCACCTTTTCCGTACGAACTTTCGTCCGCTCCGTACGAAGAACCATCCTTCTTGGACGAAGTTTCGTCCGCTCCGTACGAAGAACCGTCCTTTTTGGACGAAGTTTCGTCCGCTCCGTACGAAAAGTCACCTTTTCCGTACGAAGTTTCGGACGGTCTGTACGAAGAACCGTCCTTTTTGGACGAACTTTCGGACGGACTGTACGAAAAGTCACCTTTTCCGTACGAACTTCCGGACGGTCTGTACGAAGTTTCGTCCGCTCCGTACGAAGTTTCGTCCGGTCTGTACGAAGATTCGTCCGAACTGTACGAACTTCCGGACGGTCTGTACGAAGAACCGTCCTTTTTGGACGAAGTTTCGGACGAACTGTACGAAAAGTCACCTTTTCCGTACGAACTTTCGGACGATCTGTACGAAGAACCGTCCTTTTTGGACGAAGTTTCGTCCGGTCTGTACGAAAAGTCACCTTTTCCGTACGAAGTTTCGTCCGGGCTGTACGAACTTTCGTCCATCTCATGGGACTGCTGAGTCTCAGTATCGTCATTCCGGGGTTCAAGCACCCGGATTTGGCGGCGGGCCCAGTAATTGTCCTGGTCAGCGCCGGTCCAGCACACCAGCCCGGCATCCCGCAACTGGGCAAGATAGCGGGTGATGCTCCGGGTGGTGACACCCAGAGTCTTCGCCAGATAGGCATTGTTCGCCCAGCAGAAACCCTTGTTGTTACACAGTGCGGCAACAGCACCATAGAGCATCTTTGCACCCAGATTCAGGGCAACGCTGCCGGAAATGGCGACGGGGACTTTGATATAATTCTCCATGGGTATACCTCCTGTGAAAATTTGTCCGGTTGTACCCCCATCATACACCCTCCACCGGACAATTTCTAACCCATGGTTTCTGCCCTGTTCTAACGAAAAAAGAGGAAATGATCATGGGCGAAGCCTAATCATTATCCTCTCTTTTGGTATATTTTCTTATCTGTAAGAAAAAGTGTCTATGTCGGCGCATTCACCTGTCTAAGTTACCGGAAAACCTGTCCAGACCATAGACAGAAAGTCTTCCCATCAAGCACAACCTCCCCGGTGGCGCTCCCACCCCCGCTGTAGCGCGCGGCATCCCTGACGCGCATTGGTAGGCAGTTGCGGATTCACCGGAGACAGGTCAGTTGCAACAACTTCCAATCATGCACCGACCAAGCACCCCTTCCCAGAGAGGGGAACAAAAGGGGGAGTAAACCCTCCGGGAAGAATAAGCTCCGTTCAACGCACCGACCCTCAACGTAGCGCGCGGCATCCTTGACGCGCATAGGCAGGCACTTGCGAATTCGCCGGAGGCTGGTGGTTGCGGAAAGGCTGTACTGCCGCACGGGTCATGGCCCGCCCCGACAGGCATCAACCGGCGTTGTGTGCCTTCACCTTAAGTCCCGGCAGTCATCGGCAGGCATTACCGCCACCCCGTAGACCCAAACCCACCGACACCCCGCCCGGTGTCCTCCAGTTCCTCCACCAGTTCCATTTCCGGCATCAGCACCGGCACAATAGCCAGTTGCGCCACCCGCTCACCGGGTTCAACGGTCTGGGAAACCGTGCCGTGGTTGTGGAGCGCCACCATCAATGGCCCACGGTAGTCCGCGTCAATGACCCCAACCTTGTTGGCGGGGGCAAGATGCCTTTTGCTGGCCATGCCACTGCGGGCAAAAATCAGCCCCGCATAGCCCTCCGGCACGGCAATCGCCAGCCCCGTGGGGAGCATCACCGTCTGCCCCGGGGCAATGGTCACCGCCTCGTCCAGCAGAACATAGAGGTCAGCCCCTGCCGCCTGGGCTGTGCCATAGGTGGGCAGGATAGCCCGGTCATCCAGTTTTTTGATTCTCAGCTTCATTCTTTTGCTCCTCCTTCGCTCTGCCAGTCCTCCCACAGGACGATTTCACCGGTGGCGAGGGTCTTCTTCATGTCAATCAGCCGCTGGTTCTCCGACCCACGGAATCGCAGGCGCAGATTCTTCCGTTCCGCCACAAACGGTCCGTCCACCAGCACATCCAGATGCGTCAGCAGTTCTTCCGTCACTTCCCAAGCCCCCAGCTTTTTTGCCAGAATGTGCTCATCCAGCGTATAGCCGGTGAAGCACCAAATGGACTTCTCCGGGTATGTCTTTCTCACCTGCCGCAGAAGACGCAGTACTTCCGGCTGGTTTTGCGGTTCAAAAGGCTCACCACCCAAAACCGTCAGCCCCGTGATGTACTCTGGGGCAAGCCAGGAGAGAATCCGGTCAATGGTATCCTGGGTAAAGGGCTGACCATAGATAAAGCTCCATGTCTCCCGGTTGAAGCAGTCCTTGCACCCTCTGGTGCAACCGGAGACAAAGAGACTCACCCGCACACCCGGACCATTGGCAATGTCGCAGTTTTTGATTTCGCCATAATACATCGTTTAATCCTCCCATTCGCCAAAGACCCGGTCAAAGAACGACCGCAACCGCGCCCGGCACAATTCCGGCTGAACCAAATAGCTCATGCCATGGCCAGCCTCCTCCACCAGCAGGATTTCCTTCTCCCCCCGGTAGGCATCATAAACCGCCTGACTCATGGCACTGGGGACGAAATTGTCCTTAAGGCCATGGAGCAGGAATAAGGGCAGATTAGACCCCTTGGTGGTCTCCAGCGTGCAGTGATTCACCCGGAAACCACCCACAACCCTGCACCACAGCCCCACAGCCCCCATGACCAGCCACCCGGGCAAGTGGGTGACCCGCCGGAAGACATGGGCGATAATCTCTGCCGGGGAAGTGAATCCGGAATCCGCAATCACACCCACCACATTCTCCGGAAGTTCCAGCCCCATGGCCATGAGGACGGTGGACGCGCCCATGGAAATGCCGTCCAGAATCACCGGACACCGGCGCAGATTCCGGTTGTGGTACTCCACCCACCGGGCGGCATCCCGGCTCTCTTTGACCCCGAAGGTCACGAATTTGCCGCCACTGCCATTTTGCCCCCGCTGGTCAACAAAGAGCAGGTTCACCCCAAGACTATAGTAATACCGAAATACCGGGGACAAATCCGTCTCCGCACAGCCATGCCAGCCGTGGAACATGACCACAGTCCCCCGGTTTTGGGGATTCGCCACGAACCGCCCCCGGAGAGTCAGTCCGTCCTCACGCATCATCCTCAGTTCCTCAGCCGGATGCTCCCGGAGGAATGCCAAACCCTCGTTGTACACCAAATCGGCATGGGTCTTCCCCAGCCGGGCATAGACCAGTTCCGGCTTGTCCAGAGGAATGGGCGCAGTCTTCCGGCAGGCCAGCAAAAACACCACCAGCCCCGCAAAAAGCCAGAGGACAAGCAGGGCAAGCACGATCCAAACCGCAACCATCATTTGTCCTTTCCTCCCAATGCGGAAAACCACTTAAAGGTCATGGGCCAAAGCATCGCCGCAAAGAGCACCACCAGAAAATACCGGATACCGTGGCAGTACCCCACATCCCCCATGAGGGCAACAAGCGGCAGCTTCAGCAGAGCCTTCAGCCCCACCGTCAGCCCCAGACCCAGTGCCACCTTCAGCACCTGCGCCCACCAAATGGCCTTCACTTCAAACCGGAGGTACTTCTCATCCACACCATACGCCAGCAGGAACGCCAGCATCGCCCCCAGCAATGTCCATGCATTCTTCACCCCATGGGCCAAGTTTTCGGCATCCATCTCCTGGGGGAAGTGGGCAAACTCCACATAGCCCACATACGCCAGACCACAAGCAATCATCAATCCCATGAGGGCAGGAAATGCCCATTTCTTCCGGCTATAGACCACCGGGCGCAGAGCAAAGACCAGCACCAGCGCACTGAGCCCGCCCACCAGCACATCCTGCGGCGTATGCACCCCCAGATACATCCGGGAGAATGGCACCAGCACCATCAGGGCTATGGACACCCAGCGAAGCCATCCGCGCTTCGTGCTTCTGGCCACCACGCCGAAGACACCCACGGCACTCTGGCTGTGTCCGCTGGGGAAACTGAATCCGGTGGCATCCGCCCGGGCAGACTCCACCACCGTAAACGAGGGGTCTTTCACCCAGGGTCTGGGCACCCGGCAAAGGAGCTTCAGGAACTGGTTAAAAATCGTCCCCAAGAAGCCCACCGTCACCAGATAGTACCCCTGCCGCTTGTCCACGCACCAGTAAGTCACCAGGGCAAGGGCAAGAAACACCGTCTCCGAGCCGAATTCCGTAATGAACTGCATCACCTTGTCCAGCAGTCCAAAGCGGAGGTTTTCCAAAACATAAAGAACTTCCATGGTATCAAACTCCTTTCCGGTGTCCATTATAACCAAGATTTACAAAAAAGTAAAGATTTACTGACCCAATCCACAGGGCATGACCTTGCCATTTTGGAAAAAACCGGGTATAATAGAGAAAAGAACACGCAGAAAGGAGTAACACTATGTTCTCACAAGAGCCTCGCCGCCGCTTCCGCAACCCGCAGTTGCTGGAAGTGATTTGTCAACTTCGTTTCCCGGAGATTCTGGCCATTTCTGCCCGCCCTCCCGTGGACTTTCAAGAGGCCATCCGGCAGGAATTCCCCCAGTATCGGGCAGTCAATGAGACTCCCGCCCCCAAGCTGGTGGGCGCACCGGGCAATTTCTCCGTTCAGAAGCAACCCGATACCATCAACTATCACTTCATCTCTCCCGACGGCGTATGGCGGGTAAACCTGACCAGCAAATTTATCTCGCTGGCCTGCAACCGCTACACCACATGGGAGGATTTCTGCCAGAAGCTGGACCTGCCTCTGGTCTCCTTCATCCGCACCTATCAGCCTGCCTACTTTGAGCGGGTTGGGCTGAGATATATCAATGCCTTCTCCCGGAAGCAACTGGACCTGGAGGGTGTGCCCTTCCGTGACCTGTTCCAGTCCTGCTATCTGGGCGTACTGGCGGAGGATGATGTGCAGGAGACCGCCACCACCCGTTGCTCTGTGGACCTGGAGATGAAGCTCCGGGGCGGCGCAAGCGTGAAGCTTCATGCAGGACCCGGCCTCATCAAAAAACAGGGCGCACCGGAGGACAAGGAAGTCCGCTTCATTCTGGACAATGACCTGTTCATGGGCGGCAATATCCCCATGAATCTGTCGGTGGGCGCACTGCAGACCCTCCACCAGCATGCGGACAGTCTCTTCCTCGGCGCAATCACCCCCCAGCTCATGGATGCCCTCGACCCGCAGGAGTACTTATGAGTTAAGGAGGAATAACCATGTATTTTGACTGGACCTATCTGGTGCTGGTTCTGCCCGCCATATTGCTGGCCACCTGGGCAAGCAGCAATGTGCGCAGTACCTTTAAGAAGTATTCTGCAATCCGCTCCCGCCGGGGCATCACCGGGGCGCAGGCGGCAAGGCGGGTACTGGACGCCAACGGACTGCAAAATGTCCGGATTGAGCGCGTTTCCGGCAACCTGACCGACCACTATGACCCCAAGACCAATGTGATTCGGCTGTCCGACTCCGTCTATGACAACCCCTCTACCGCCGCCATCGGCGTTGCCTGCCACGAAGCGGGGCACGCCGTGCAGTATGCGGTGGACTATGCCCCCGTCAAGCTCCGGGCGGCCATCATCCCCGCAACCAATATCGGCTCAAAGCTGGCCATGCCCCTGATTCTGCTGGGTCTGTTGTTCATCCATACGGACTGGTATGTGCTGGCCTATGCGGGCATTATCTGCTTCAGCCTGTCCACGGTCTTCCAGCTTCTGACTCTGCCCACGGAATTCAACGCCAGCCGCAGAGCCATGGAGGCCATCGAGAGCAGCGGCCTGCTGTACAAAGACGAACTCCCCGCCGCAAAGAAAACCCTCCGGGCGGCGGCAATGACCTATGTGGCGGCGCTGGCCGTATCTGCGGCGCAGCTTCTGCGGCTGATTCTCAATATCGGCGGCATAAGACGGCGGGACTGATTCACAAGACATTTCCCCCCAATACCAACAAACAGCGTGTACCCACTTTCCGGGTACACGCTGTCTTTTCTTTGGTTGGGCATCTGCTCAGTCTGCGCCGGTCAATTGCCACAGCGGATTGACCGGTGCGCAGGTTCCTTTTTGTCTGCTCCCCCGGCTAAAGGGGAGCAGACGAAGGAAGAAATCAATGCTCTTACTGAGCAGCGGGAATAATCACGAGACCATTGATGTCAATGCCATCACCCAGGACGTCAACAGTGGTGATGTTCTCGCCATTGGTGTCCATGGTGTAGAGCACGTTGGCGGCATCAGCCAGATAGAACAGGCCGGTGCTGGAATCATAGGCCATGTCGGTCTTGCCGGGAACAGAGGCAATGCTCAGACCCTTCTTAACGATGGTACGGTTCTCCAGATACTTGCCCTCATACTTGACCAGCATGACCTGGTTGGTGTAGAAGTCAGTACCGAAGGTATAGACATCGCCGTCCACAACCTCAACACCGGAGTGGGTCATATAATCGGAATCCTGCATATAGTTGGCATACATGGCAAAGCTGGGATCCAGGTTATCGAGCTGGAACTGGAAGAGGTAGAAGCCGGAGACAGCATACAGGAGGTTGCTCTCGGGGTCATAAGCAATATCCTCAACATCGGAGAAGGTATACAGATGCTGGGTCAGCAGAGTAACCTCGTGGCTCAGCAGGTCATACCGGTACAGGGAGTTCTGATAGTTCACAACATCGACGAAGTACAGGCAGTCCTTACCATAGGCCATGCCATGGACATTGCCGTTGGCAATCTCAGAAACTACCTCAGCGGTCTGTGCAGGCAGAGCGGGGTTGAAGCTCATCACAGAACCCTTGCTGTTGGAGACCGTGAAGGCAGTGCTCTGGGGACCGGTGAGCTCCACAACAGTGATAATGCACTTATTGGAGATGCCAGTCTCATTGCTTCTCACGGTGATCTCGGCAGTACCGGCAGAGATACCGGTAACCAGACCATTCTGGTCAACCGTGGCAACAGCACTGTCAGAGGATTCCCAGGTCACAGAGGGATCAGCCGCATTGGAGGGACGAACCTTGGCGGTGAGCTGAGTCGTCTGGCCAAGTGCCACACGGCCGTGGGTCTTGTTGAGGATGATACCATTGACGGGAGTCACAGGCAGTTCCTCAGCCTCGGGGATGGAGGACAGCAGACCCAGATAAACATTGCCATACTTGATTGCGGAGTCTGCTCTGAGTTCCAGAGCAATGCCGCCCAGCTTGGAGGAAACGGGGTTCTCACCGAGCTGCACCATGAAGAAGCCATCGTATCTGCTCCAGTTCTGGTCATCCACGGTTGCATTCAGGTACAGACGGTCAGTGCCAAAGTCATAGGTCATCTGGGCGTTATACTGGGGAGTTCCGTAGTAGGAAGCGCCGGTGTAGACGCCGCCATTAACGGTGGTATACAGTTCCAGTTCGCCGCTGACCTTGTTCAGCTTGTAGATGTTGGAGGTGGTTGCGTAGAAGTCGAAGGAACCGCCGGCGGCATAGAGCTGACCATTCTTATCGCAAGCCAGAGCAAAGACAGGCGTCTCGAAGTCCAGCTCAGCAACAGTGGTCACAAGGCCGGTATCCAGGTCGATGGTAACCAGCTCGCCAACCTGCACCGTAGAGGTCCAGTTGTTGAAATCGTAGTTGGCAGGCAAGGTCAGACCGTACATGGTGCCGGTGGTGTAGTCCATTGCCATACCGGTGATCTGAACGGTAGCGGTGTCTCTGTTCAGCACGCCCAGCGTCTTGAACTCTGTGGGGTTGGTTGCGTTGATGCGGACGAACTCGCCGCGGTCGTTATAGCCATAGTAATAGCCATCGTAGTAAGTACCAACCCGCAGAGACAGGATGGAGATCATGGACTGACCGGTATGGGCACGATCCAGAGCATAGTCATTGAAGTTGATCCAGAAGTCATAGTACTGAGAGCCGCCCTCATCAGAGGCCAGGAAAGCCTCAAATCTGCCGGCGGATTCCAGAACATTGACCTCAATGGAGTCGGTGAAGGGACCGCCGTTGATTGCTTCATCCTTATTGGTGATGGAGGCAGTGACAGTTGCGCTACCCAGACCAACATAGGTCATGACGCCATAGTTATCAACCTTAACCACATCCTGGTTGGAGGAGGTCCAAACCACGGTCCGGCTGGTGGGACGCAGAGGAGTAGTGACGGTGTTCAACTGTACGGAGCCACCCAGCAGACCGGTCAGGTCGCCATTGGTGATCTCAATGCCCTCAACGGGGATGATCTTGGCCTCAGGCTCATTGTCGGGGATGGTGAACATAACGGTCTGCTCAACGCCATACTTGGTGGAGACATCACCAATATCGATGACCTGAGTATCCCAATCGTTCTCGCCCAGTCTCACCATCAGCAGCGGAGAGGACTTGCCGGTATTACAGGGATTCCAGTAAATGGCATCGGTGTCATAGTCATAGCACATGGCGGCGTAGTAGGGTGCGTAGACGTCGCTCATGTAGAGTCTGGTGGTCTGCATGGTATCGGGGTTGACCTTATACAGGTTGGTACCCTGGTCAGCCACAACGATGGTGCCGTCGGCAGTAACCGCCATGGCAGTGGTATAGGTGGGACCAACGAGATCGCCGGAGAAGGTGCCCAGATAGTCGAATGCGCCGGTATCCAGGTCAACAATGCCCAGACCGCCAAGAGCCTGATTTTCCAGTGCGTACATACGGCTGGTGTTGTAATCGAAAGCCAGGTTGGTCAGGACAACACCCTCAGCAAAGCCGATGCGCTCCGCCTCACCAAAGACGGTCTCAGCGGGAACCTTACCCTGAGTGACCTTGGTGCGGTACAGGGCAGTGCCGCGGTGGATCACATTATCCTCCACAAACTGGTCCTCAAAGGTGGTGTAGACATAGCCATTGAAGTAGGCGCCGCCGTACCACATGGCATCGACCAGAATATCGTTGCCTTCCTGGTCCTGCACGGTGACCTTCTGACCACCCAGGTTGCTGGTCACGGTGGGAGTCTTTGCGGAGTAAGCCAGCCAGCGGTTAACGGTGGTGAAGTCCTTGAAGTCAGCAATGACGAAGCCATAGATCTCATCCTGAGCAGGCAGGACATCAACAATGCACTCCACGGTCACATCACGCAGACCGGGCTCAGCAATGATGCCCCAGCTACCGTCAGGCAGCCAGCCCCACTCATAGTCACCCATAATCTCAGCCGTTGCCGTGATAATGGCCTGACCTTCCTTGTAAGAGGTCACGAAGCCATACTCATCAACGGAAGCGATCTCCTCATTGAGAGAGGCCCAGGTAACCTTGGAGGGCTCAGCATTCCAGGGCTGCCAGCTAACAGAAAGCCGTCTGCTCTGACCCTCGACCAGAGACAGGCTATAGGGGTTGATCTGCAGGCCAGTAGCCTGAACACCCATGGTGAACAGATCGGACTCGATGTCGTGCGGCACAAACAGGGAGGTCTGACCGCCGGGGCCATAAGTACCCACCTCAGTGCACTTGCCGGTTTCCAGATCAACGGTATAGGTCACGTTGATGTTGTCATAGCGGATACCATTAGGCACCTGGCTGTGGGCATACCAGTACATGACACCGTCATTGTGGTCATAGCCCATAGACTGAATCACGTTTGCGCCCATCGCACCGGGATAGGTAGCGAAGTCGGTGGCGCCAATAAACGTGGCGTCGACAGCGTTATCGCCCCAGGAACCAATGGTCTCGTCCCAGTAGGGTTCCAGGTTCAGGCTATAGAACTTGGCATTGGTGTCAATACCATATGCCTTGCCGTCGGTGGTGATGCCCAGAGTCAGCACATCCGCTGCATCAGAAACACCGTTGATCTTACCGACCACCTGAACATCGATATAGCCGTTCTCAGAGAAGACGATCTCAAACAGAGCGTTGTAACCGTCGTCTTTGCTGTTGTTGTCAGCGTCGCCCTTGTAATTCCAGCCGACAGCATAGAGTCTGTCCTTCTCGCCGGAATAATCCATGGCCATATCATAGAGGACCCAGCAGCCGGGTTCACCGGGGTTACCGCGGTTTTCCGCCAGCTTCTGAATGCCCCAATAGGTGCCACTGGGGGTAACCAGATAGAGGTCGCCATCGCCGGCATTCTGGGCAACCAGATAGCCATTGACATACTCAGCAGAGTAGTAGCGGTTAGCGGAGTCGAAGGTCTCGTTGCGGGCATCGGAGAAGTCGGTCTTATTGGCAGAGAACCAGCCGCCCTCGACATATGCGCCGTCAAAGGTCTCAGAACCGTACAGACGGTCCTTGTCCAGCTTGATGGGCTTGGGACGGGCAAGGTTCTGCTCGCCCAGGTTCAGCATAACGTCAACTTCCCTCTCATTGATGGCGAAGTCAGCCACAATGATGGTGAATTCACTGCCGAAGCCGGTGATCTCATATTCCTTGGTGAAGGTCTCACCGGGAACATTGTCCACCTCATACTTACCCATGATGATACCCTCAGGGCTCATGAAGAACAGCGCAGCAATATAGTGGTTATCCTTCATGCTCAGGGTCAGGTAGGTACGCTCACCGTCAAAGCGCAGGGAGTCCTGCAGTGTCAGCTCATTCTCCACAACGGGAGCGGCGCTGTCGACGGTGTACTCGAAGGTGAAGACATCGTCAGCGACCTCGTCGCCATCATCCAGATAGCCGACCAGATCATACTTGACTCTGGTGCCGTCAGCAACATAGTTGCCCTCGGCATCCTTGCCATCCCACATCTCGCCATAGGCCGCTTCGACCCAGGAGGGGATGATCATGCCATAGCTGGCGTTGTAGTGGGTCTTGCCCAAGCCGGAAGCCTCAAGGCGGAAGTACTCCTCATTGGTATCCAGGTCAGTGACCACGATATCCAGCCGCAGGGCATTACGGAGCTGACCGAACTCGATGGCAGCCAGGGGCAGGCTGTGAGAAACAGCGTTGTACTCACCGCCGGACTTGCCGTTACGGAAGTAGGGGTTGGAACCCAGCAGGGTATTGGCGTTGTTGAAGATATAGAAGGGGTACAGAGAGGCTTCGTCGGGGTCAGCCTCGTCAAACAGAGGCGCGTCAGACCAGTCGCCATAGAAGCCCACGAAAGGCATGCTCAGGTCAACGCCATCTTCGTCGGCGCTGTTGACATACAGGTAGCCTTCCACATAGATACCGTTGGGGAACTGCTCAACAACAGCGATGTCATTCTCGGTCAGCTCAATCTTGGCGACCAGAGAAACGGACTCACCGGCGGGAACGGTAACGGTCTCAACAGCCTCGCTACCCGCCACAAGACCCTTGTCCAGCAGGTCGACCTCGACCTCCAGACCGGCGCAGTATGCGGTAATGACGTCAACGTCAGCCTTATCGGCAGTGCCGTCGCCGTTCACGTCCCGATACTCGGCGTGGTCAGCGGGAACAGACTCCACCTCGTTCACATCCCGCAGCAGGGCGCGGGCATCGGCGGTGGTGATCTGACCATCATTGTTGAAGTCATACTTCATGATGTCGCCGTAGGTGGTGCCGAAGACCTGAATCTTGGCCTCCAGAGCGGTGGCAGTGTTGCCAATGAAGAAGTCGCTCACCAGAGTCTCCGTCAGAACGTCGGAGTCAAAGGTATAGCTCAGTTCCTCATCGGAGAAGTTGTTGATCTCGAAGGGGAATTCGTAAGCACCGGTGCGCTCGGGATCATCGCCCATTTCACCCTTGGGGCGGTCTTCCTGCGCCCGGGGATTGGACAGATAAGCACCGGAGGTGGTGGCATCCGGCAGGTTGACCAGACCGGAGCCCTGGTGTCTGGGAGAGAAGGGCACATCGCCATTCATGATGACCTGAGCGGTGCTCATCATCATGTTGGCCATAACCCGGCGAAGCTCGCCGCTGTCTTCAGCAAACTGAGGATAGTTCTCCAGGAAGTACTCCTTCAGCACGGCGGCAGCACCGGCAACCTGGGGAGTAGCCATAGAGGTGCCGTCCCAGGTGGAGTAGAGGGAACCGGAGATCTGGGGATCGGTAGCGGACTTGACCTGGCCACCGACACCGGCGATCTCAGGCTTCAGCTTCAGGTCGGGGGTAACGCCCCAGGAGGAGAAGGAGCTAGCCGCGGCGGGGATCTTCAGGGTAGCAACTTCCTCGCAAACCGTCAGCTTACCAGTGGCAGAGGCAGCCATCAGCTCACCATTGGACTTGCTGATGGAGACGCAGGGGATGTTACCCTCGCCGTCGTTGATCTGCATCAGGAAGGGCTCATTGACGTTGTTGTAAACAACGCAGGCAATGGCGCCGGCATTCTGTGCGTTGGTCTGCTTCTCAGGGAAGGAAATGGTACCACGGGAGACCACAGCGACCTTACCTTCCACGTTAATGTTCTCGTAGTCGGACACATCGCCAACACCGGGGACCATCACGAAGTCCAGGGTCTTGCCCCAGAAATTGTTGAAGAACTTGGTTTCGTTGGCAGAGGCAGTGTCATCAAAGGGAATCTGAACACCGTCCACGGTAAAGAACAGGGTGCTGATGGCATCGTTGTCAATGGAGGCAACGGCAAAAGCAGACTTATAAGTAGAGGGAGTACCGGCCAGACCGATGTCGGGGTTACCGGCCAGGGACATATTCTGACCCCACAGGTTCTGGTACGCATTGTTGGTATCGTTACCGCTGGCGATGAGAACCTCAATGTCAGTATTCTCAAAAGCCATCAGGACCTGATTCATGGCGCTATCGGCATCATCATCGGTGAAACCGGCAGCAGCGCCCAGAGACAGGTTGGCGGCATCCACATCCAGCCAGATGCAGTCTTCCAGTGCAGCCATGATGGTGCCCCAGTCGGCGCCACCACCCTGATTGAAGACCTGCATGACGACCAGCTGCGCATCGGGAGCCATACCGATGATGTCGCTGCTGTCGATCTTGTTACCGGCGGCGATACCGGCGACATGGGTGCCGTGGTCAGAGCCGGCAAACATATGGTCAACATTATAGTCCAGGGAGACATAGTTGAAGATATAGGGGATCTTGGTATTGTAGTATGCGTTGGGCAGCAGTGTGGTGCCGCTGGCATTCAGGTTATCCCACACACCCTCGATCTCCTCACGGGTCAGGGGGTCATCCAGCTTCTCCTCGGGCAGAGCGGCGAAGTTGGGGTGAGTCAGCAGGATACCGGTATCCAGGATGGCAATACGGGTGCCCTTACCGGTGTAGCCGGAGGCATTGAGGGTGTCGGCGCCGATCATACCGGAAGAATTGCCGGTGGAAGGGGTCAGGTTCACATCCTCAGAAACGGTGTCATTGGGCAGAGCGAACACAGGTGCCACATAGACACGCGCAACACCGGGCATAGCCTCAATGGCGGCCTTGTTGCCATATGCAGTGGTCACAGACACCCCGGTGGTGGCAACGGTATAGGTGAAATTGATCTTGAAGTCCTCGCCGGAGCCGAAAGCCCGGGTCAGATTCGCCTTCAGGGTATTCAGGGAAGTCTCCTGCTTCTTCTGATAAGACAGAACGGAAGCAGTCTGTGCGGAGATTTCGTCAGCGCTGTAGCCGGCGGCCAGCAGGGAGTTACCCTTCATCTCAACGATAAAGGTGACCTTATCCTCAGCCTGATAGCGCTGAGCGGCTTCGCTGTTATAGATGGGCTCAACGCCATAGTCGGCGAATTTGCCCTCATCCTCGGTCAGACCGACGCCTTCGGCCACGCCGGACACCTCTGCCTCAGGCAGGGTATCCACAGGCAGACCAATAGGACCATTGGTGCTGATTTCGGGGACATTACCGGTGGCAAAGCCACTTTCGGCAGCAACGGCGGCAGGTGCCAGCGACAGCACCATGGCCAGTGCCAGGAGCATAGACAGGATTCTCTTCTTCATCTTATATTACCTGCCTTTCTCGCCCAAAACGAGCGTAACATAGCGGTACAGAACCGTGGCGGCCTGAGCACGGGTAGAGCTTGCGGTGGGGACCAGAGTGGTGTCGGTAACACCCTTAATGAGGCCGGTCTCCACAGCCCACTTCATGTACTCAACAGCATAGGCGCTGACCTTGGAAGCATCAGTGTAGTTGTCCAGCTCCTGCTCAGAGGTGGTGTCAAAGCCCTCATGCTCAGCATAGCGGGCGAAGAAGGTCACCATCTGCTCACGGGTCACGGCAAAGTTGGGCGCAAACAGTTCGGCAGTCATGCCGGTGGTGATTTCCTCCTGAGCGGCCCAGATAACCGCATCGGTATACCAGGTATCCGCCGCCACATCCTTGAAGCTGGTCTCGCCGGTCACCTCGGGCTCACCGGCCACGCGATAGAGGACGGTGATGATCTGTGCACGGGTCAGAGCGGTATTGGGGGAGAAGATATTGTTGCCCATACCGTTCATATAGCCATTGCGCAGAGCGAAGTCAACCGCCTCATGGTAATACTCATTGGTATTGAGGTCAGTAAAGCTGGCGCTGGGGCAGACAAGATTCAGGGTCAGCTCGGCACCCAGTGCCATGTCACCGGCATCGGTGATATAGCTGTTCTCCGTGTCGATGCTGATTGTGGATTCTTTATCCGTCAGGACAGTGAAGGTCAGGTTCACCACAGCACCCTCAGCGGCGGCATAGACACCGGCAAAGGCGATGCTGAGCTGACCCAGATTGCCATCATTGACCATCAGGCTCAGATCGGAATTCTCCGGCCAGGCGTTGCCGCCCTCCGCGCCCTTGAATTCCAGGGCTTCGCTGTTGAACTCGACGACGAGTTTACCGTCGGCCACAACGTCAGCAACGGCGGCATTCACACTGACGATGATTTCATCGCCAGCATAAATCTGCTCATTGGCAACGCTGAGGGTCAGCAGCGATTCTTGCTCGGCCGCATTGCCGGTAACGGTCAGACCAGCGATCATGGTCACGACCAGCAACACAGCCAAAAGCTGTCTCGTAAGCTTTCTCATATTGATTTCCTCCTTAAAAAGTGTTTCTCCCATGGTTTGGGAGGATTCTATCTAACCGGCTTATCTCCAGATCGCCCAGGAGGGCCGGATAAGATATATTGGGCTTGCGGATCATCGTCGCCTGCTGTTTCGGCATAGGCAACTCCGCTTTCCTGCAAATATTGCAGTTACGCTTATAACATAGCATATTTCCCCCAAAAAAACAATAGGAAATACGCTCCAGCCCGCACTTTTGTTAACTTGCACAATTACTTTAGTCATTTTTTAAGCATTTTGTGCAAACGCTTCGTTTTCCTGCTAAATTGCGCTAACAAAAACAGCGGGAGTCTGACCAAAAGATGGCAAACTCCCGTCTGGTTTATGTTTATTGACCCTCCACATAGCTGGTAATCCAGCCAAAGAGCTGCTGTAAAGCCTCCAGCTTGGTCTGATAGTTCACCCGTTTTCCATCGCCCCGGGTTTCCAGAAAACCCAGTTTATACAGGGCGTAAAGATTTCTGGAAACCGAACCGGAGTTCAGATGCATCGCCTCAGTCAGCCGGGCGGCAGAAATGGGCTTCTCCATACACAGCCGCAAAGTATCCAGATTGTCTTTCCCGCTGAGACCCCGGAGCATGGCGCAGAGGGTATCGGTGTCCGGTCTGGTTCTCCGGTGGGCGGCATAGTCAAAGCTGATACACATACCAATATAGATGATTCGCACCGGCTTACCGTCCTGAGCGATGTTGTCCAGCCATTCCGTCCATGTGCCCAGAAAATTAAAGTACCACAGGCACAGCCAGACCTCATGGGGTACATTCTCCTCCGGAAACAGGAAGGTGCTGTTAAACATCTCGCTCTGAAAATCATCCATGGTGTGCGCCCGGAAATAGTCCTCCCAGTATCGGAGAACATCTTCATTCATCTCAACCAATGGGCCCATGAGCCGGCTGAGCTTATCCGCCACAGGGCGCAGAAGCTCCTTCAGGTCCTCAACATGATGCACATAATCCGTCAGCGCCCGAAGAATCCGCCATTTGGCCTCCAGGTCGCAGGGCAAGCGGTCGAGTTGAATGGCCAATGGCTCCAGCTCCTCCTGACCATCCCAGGGTTCAACCACCAGGCCAATACCATTGAGGTCATTGATCTTCAGCCCCATCTTCATCATCTTGTCATAGCCGGAGATCAGATTCCGGGCAAATTCATCCAAATCAGAGCATTGCAGCGGAACAGTCAGGAGCATTGACTGCGCCAGACAGCAGGCATTCTTCTTATCCATACCCGGCAGGTGGGCGAAATAATACTGCAGCCGCTCATCCTCCGGGTCAAGGTCTGCCGTTGCCAGTTCTGCGATTCGGGTCAGCTCCTGCACACGGCGAAGTGCCATATCTTCCTCTTTGGACAGGCTCCGGTGGCCAAAATACTGGTTCACCCGGTTATAGTCTTCTTCATAAGATATATGGTTAACGAAGAAGTATAGCAGATATACCGCTTCCGCAAAGTAACAAGGTTCCCGATAGACTTTCATCCGCATAACGCCCCCTCTCAATTCCATACTAACATATCGAATATCCCTTTGTCAACAAAAACCTGCGCCGTTTTTTGTTCCGTGCGTTTTCCCTCTTGAAATTCTCCTGCATTGTGATAAAATATAATCATAATTCCAACGTTTCCCGCCCACCCGACAGAAAGGAGAATACCATGCTTACAGACAAATCCCTTGTTCTGGAAAAGACCCGGCAAAATTTCCGCTGGAGTCTTGTGCTTACCGCGCTTGCCCTGATTGTGCTGGGCATAATTCTGCTGCTTCACCCCACCAGAGTCATGCATCTGCTCAGTTACCTTGTTGGGGCGATGCTGACCATCTATGGCTTAGCCAACATCATCGCCTTTCTCCGCACCAAAGAGCGTCACCTCACCTTTGAGCTGCTTTTGGGTGTAGTCACTGCGGCCATGGGTATTTTTACCCTTGTCTCCCCCGGCAGTGTATTTAACGCCATTCAGATTGTTCTGGGTCTGGTGGTGATTATCGATGGCTTCCTGGGCATGAAGCGGGCACTGGCTCTGCGGGATGTGGGGGCCATCTGGTGGATGGTGCAATTGGCGGTTTCCATTGTTGCCATGGTATTTGGCATTCTCCTGCTGATCAAGAAGGATATTTTCGGCACCGCCCTCTTTGTGGTCATTGGCATCCTTCTGATTTTCCAGGGCGTTTCCGACCTCTTCGGGCTTCTGGGTATGAATATTGTGGGCAATCGCCTGTGGAAAAAGCTGGACAGTGCCGCAGACACCGATGACCGCTTTGAGGACTGAGCCTGACTCCTCCCCATCCCTGACACAGATCGTCTTTTCAACAGTTGACCCCGGTATCGTGATCATTCACACGATACCGGGGCATTTCTTATTCTTCGGTATAGCCCACCAACTCGGCCAGCCCCCGGTCAATAACCACGGTCACATCCCGGTGCAGCTTCAGCATGGTGGAGGGGTTGTGGACATCAATGTCCTCCGTCATAATCAGTCCCCGGATGGCATCCACCTTCTTGGGTCCGGAGGCAATGAGGACAATCCGGTCAGCCCGCATAATGTCGCCCATGCCCATAGAAATGGCCATTCTGGGTACCTCTTCCTCACATTCAAAGAACCGGGCATTGGCGGCAATGGTACTCTCCGCCAACCACTCCACGTGCGCACCACAACGGAGCACCTCGCCGGGCTCATTGAAGGCAATGTGACCGTCTTCTCCGATTCCCAGAAGCTGAATATCCACATGCGTATGCTTCAATACCTCTCTGAACCGCTTGACGCAATTCTCCGGATATCCAATCCCCTCCGCCACATAGGTATTGTCCATGGGGATATTGATGTGGTTAAACAGGTGCGTATCCATAAAGTACCGATAGCTCTGGGGATGGTCCGGCGTCAACCCCAGATACTCATCCAGATTCACCGTATGCACCCGGGAGAAATCCACCTCGCCCCGCTGATACGCCCGAATCATATAGTCATAGACCACCTCGGGGCTGCTCCCTGTGGCCAGACCCAGTGTGGCATCCGGTTTATCCTGTACGGTTTTAACCAGCATACCGCCTACAATTTCGCCAATTCCCTGATTATTCTCGGTCACAATGACTCGCATGGTATTGTCCTCCTCCGCTCTTTCGTGCCACCCAGCCGCAGGGCAGTAAACTTGTTTATATCATACCAATTCCCGCAGGAACTGACAATCACTTCCGAACGACTTCCCCAGTTTCAACAAAAATACAGTTGAAAACGGCAAATTCCTCCTCGTCTTTTATCGGTATAAACTGTCACATGCCAATAAACTCCCGGAGGATGCTGTCCGAAGGAATGGCCTCATGGCCCTGCACACCCGGCAAAGCAAGGAGCATCCGACTGATTCTCTCCAATTCTCCGCCGGCCTTGCTCAGTGTTTCCCATGCCGGTAAGTCTCGCAACCGGGCCTTCAGCACTGCCGGTTCATAGGAAAGGGCAGAATTAAACCAGCCATCAGCACTCTCCCGGTAAGGCAGAATCCACCGTGCCTCTCCCCTGCCCACAGAATCCCACATTCCCAGTGTCCCGGCGGCGGAAGTCCCCCGGGTACGCCAATCCCGGAGTATCCGCCGCAAAAGCCGAAAATCCCGGTCATCAACCGCTGTGCCATCCGGGGCGATAAACCGGTACTCCGGGCAGATGTACAGCCGGTATACCATACCATCCGCCGCACCCTCCGGCAGCAGCAAGGGATTGAGGCCATGAATTCCCTCCACAATCAGCACCCCGCCGTCCCGGAGGAGAATCGTCCTGCCACTTGGGTGTCTGCGCCCGGTGGTGAAGTCAAACCGGGGGACGGTGACTTCCTTCCCGGTCAGAAGTTCCGCCAAATCCCGGCGGAACCGGTCAACATCAATGGTGTTGATGTGCTCCAGGTCCAGTGTGCCGTCGGGCTCAGGGCGCACCTTATCCCGGTCGATATAGTAGTCATCGAGAGAAACAGCCACCGGATTCAGGCCCATCGCCGCCAACTGTCTGCTCAGCCGGTGGGCGCAGGTGGTCTTCCCGGAGGAGGACGGTCCGGCGAGCATCACCGCCCGGACTCCACGCCCGGCAATTTCCTCTGCCAAAGCAGACAGGGCGCGGGTGTGCGCTTCCTCCTGCGACAGAATTTCCGCACCCAATTCACCCCGGCGAATCAATTCTGCCAGCGCAGTCAAGTTCCGGGGTACAAGATGTCCATTGTTTCTACAAGCTGTATTCATGATCGCACCTCCCATATGGATTCACCAAAGACCAGCCTATGCCGGACAGATGACATTCATGCCCCAATCCGCTGCCGGCAGATACACAAGACCGGAGCAGTCCCCAAGACACTGCGCCGGTCGATTCACTATGGTCAGTCTTTTTTGCCCAGCTTTCGCTTAGTGCCATCGGGTTCAAGAATATAGGTATTGTCCAGTTGCCCCGTAAGACTGGCCTTTACCGAATCGATGTAGATTCTGCGGAGCTTGTCCCGCTCTGTCAGTTCCTCCGGGCTCAGGCCTTCGGTCTTTGCTTTTCTGGCCAGAACATTGATTCTGGCAATCACTTCGTCCATTTTCATGTTATCGTGTACCTCATCAAATGAATTTTTCAATCTCCACGGCGATACGACCCTTTTTGGTCTCACCCTTCACCGAAGCAAGTCGAATTTTCCCAAGCCCACGGACAGAGATCACTGCCCCCTGCTCCACCGGCTTATCCGGCTTCATGGTGGGCAAACCGTCAACGGCTGCCCCTCCGGCTTCAATATGCTTCACCGCCAGAGACCGGCTGATCCGGAAGCCTGCACCAATCACACTGTCCAGCCGCAAAGAGGCCAGGGTATCCCGGCGCAAGTCCGTCTCCGGAATGGGGATTCTGGCTTCAGCCAGGGGAATCCGGTCAACGTGGAGTTTTGTTCTGCCGGCACTCAGGAGATTCTGCTCTACGAATGGAGCAATCTCCCGGAGCAGGAAGAAATCACAGCTCCCCTCTCCCACGCAGATATCTCCAATGGTCTCCCGCTTCACGCCGCAACCCACCAGCGCCCCAAGAAAATCCCTGTGGGACAGCTTATCCTTCTCATAGAACGTGGCCCTCAGGCAGACGATGGGGCCATCATCATTCCGGAGACTGCTTTCCTCCAGATAGTCCGGCAGGTAGCAGGCAATGGTGCGCTCCGTGCCGGGATGTCCGCCGAAGAAGCAAATCCCCTCACTGCCCACAAGATGAAGCACCATCCGTTGCTCCCTGAGGGAGAGAAATCCGGTATATGCCGGTGTATTTCTCCTTCGCCCGGCAGAAATCCGGTCCAGAACCTTGGCCAGAAGCACCCGGTCCTCCCCATTAGCCGCCAGCTTATCTATCTTCTCTTTGGGATCCACGGCATCACCTCCCCAGCATTTTATTCATTATACCACAAACCGCCATCGTTAGGAAGTACCATTTTCAAATCTTTGTCCAACCCAAAAGAAAAGTACCCCAGAACCGGCAATTCCGCTCTGAGGCACTTGGGATTCAGTCAAAGATTTCTGCCATGACCCGATCAAAGAAGACTTGCATTGCCTCTCTGTTGGTCCGGTAATATATCCGTTGGTTTTCTTTTTCCTGCTTCAAAAAGCCCTGACTGGTCAGGACGGACAGCAGCCGGGAGAGATTGCCCCGGTCCATATTCATTGATTCTGCCAATTCCAAGCCATAACAACTGGTTTTCGCCAGCCGCCGGAGCACATCCAGTCGCCGTCTCTCGCTTAAGCTGCGGAGAGTCGTGCTGACTTCATCCAGAGCCGCGGCGTGTTCTTTCAGCATACTGTGGGTAAAAATACAGCAGCCAATGTACAGGTAATTATACTCCCGGGTCCAGCCACAATCATGGGCCATGCCGAAGAATACCTGGTTGGCATTCATCAGACCAATAGCAACCCGGGTTTTATCTCCGGCGCCCTCAACCACACGCTCACCCATCGACGTAGCAAGGAACTCCATCGGAGGCAACTGAGACCTAAGCCAGTAATCAGCCACTTCATCCAGAGACAGCCCGGAATTCCGGATGGCCACATCCAGTTTCTCCGCCACGGGGCGAATCAATGTGGCCAATTCTTTCAGGGTTTCCGGGAAGTTCCGCAGTGCGCCATAGAGACTGAGGCGAAAATCCGCAGGCAAATCCTCCATGGTATAAATCTGCGCAAAAAGGTCGCCGGGAGAGCCAGGCTCAAGACTGCGCATCAGTCCCGCACCCTTGGCTCTGCAAAGCCAGCCACCTTTAGACTGGGTCTGCTTCCAGGTTTCCAGAATACCCTCCACCGTCTCATCAAAGCCGGGATGCTTATAGTCTACAAAGGCACTGACGATAAACCGAGCCAGATACGACGAGTTGTGATTCTCCCCATCATTCACATAAGTAAAATAACGGCACAAGGCGGGGTCATATGCATCGATGTCCCGGCAAACTTCTTCCAGAATCCCCTGTAAAATGGCAAGTCGTTTGCGGACGGTGGCCCGATAAGGCATTTCATCCGGATCGATCCGTTCATCAATCATGGCAGTAAAGGAAATGCCATTGATGTGCTTATAAAGCAGCTCCATGGTCTCCATAAACAAATACGGCTGACGAATAATCTCGTATTGCATGTTGCTGGCATCCCTTCTGTCGTGTAAAACGAGTAAAATCTGAACCACAGCGGTTCTCTTGCAGTTCTTGAGGTCGAACACCGAAAGTAACTGCAGGACTCTCCACGAAAAAGTGGAGAGTCCCATTTGTCTTTGCTTGCAGGACCATTCTCCTCAGTGCGGTTTCCCCGAGGGGGGTAGAGCCGAAGCCCTACCCCATATTCAGGAAATTACATCCGGCAGTAGCGCATGAGGATGGTGGCAATCTGGGCTCTGGTGGCGGTAGCCGTGGGAGCCAGAGTGGTTTCGG